>NZ_JBIVZG010000031.1:0-65527 GCF_044759445.1 Streptomyces sp. NPDC101118
CTGCGCGACCTCCCCCTCCTCGACGACGACTACCGCCACGAATTCGCCCAACTCGCCAACGGCTACCTCGACACCATCCACCCCGACGCCTACGAGCAGGTCACGCCGCTGCAGGCGATCTGCGCGTACCTGCTGACGCGCGAGGACTGGGACAACCTGCTGCCGGCCGTGGACTCGCTGGCGAACAAGGACAAGATCTCGGCCCCGCTGGTGGAGCGCGACGGCCGGATCTACTGGTGCGAGGAGCACCTCGACGACGAGTTCGGCCGCAAGGTGCTCGACGTCACCGACCTCGGCCTGCACGCCAAGGCGATCGACAGGATGTTCCTGCGCAACGCCCTGACCTCGTACGAGGTCCGCGACGGCGCGGTCTCCCTGAGCGGTGCCGTGGTGAACCCCCTGGGCCGCATCAAGCCCGGCGCGAAGCTCGGCGCCGAACTGGAGTTCCGGGCCCGCCGCAAGGTCGGCGTCAAGCCGGTCTCCTTCCCCGTCGCGTCCGTGACGCACGAGGGCGGGACCATCGCGTGGTCCGCCACCGCCGACCTCGCCGCGCAGCTGCGCCCCGTCGGAGTGGTGGACGCCGTGTGGGACGTACGGCTGCACCTCGACGTGGACGGCGTACGGACCACGACCCGCCTGTCCGTGGTCGACCCGGACCTGGTCGAGGGCGCGCTGCCGGTGCGGCCGCGGCTGACCCGCATGGTCGCCGACCACCTGGAGCCCGAGGTCTCCCCCAAGGGGCACCTGGCCTTCTGCCTGGTCTCGCACGACCGGCGCAGCGAGGCCCTGCAGGCCTTCATCGACCGCCGGGTGCAGGGCGCCCCCGGGCAGCTCGCCAAGACGGGCGTCCGCAAGGCCAAGAAGGTCCGCGGCAAGCTCGCCTCGACCGACACGAAGCTGCGCCTGTACCACGAGGTGTTCTCGAAGCTGCCGGTCAAGAAGGGCCTGGTCGTCTTCGAGAGCCACCTCGGCAAGCAGTACAGCGACAGCCCCAAGGCCATCTACGAGGAGATGCGCCGCCAGGGCGTGGACTTCGAGGCCGTGTGGTCGTACGAGGGCAAGCCCAAGGGCTTCCCGAAGGACGCCACCCTCGTGCGGCGCTGGTCGCTGCCCTATCTCAAGGCGCTGGCGCAGGCGGAGTTCTGGGTGGACAACCAGGGCTTCCCGCTCAAGCTCACCAAGCGCCCCGAGACCACGTACATCCAGACCTGGCACGGCTCCGCGCTCAAGCGCATGGGCTTCGACGAGGCGGCCTGGAAGCTCAAGTCCAAGCCCCAGCAGGACGAGCTCCAGCGCACCCTCGACCGCTTCGACCGGTTCCTGGTCCGCACGGAGCACGACGTGCGCACGCTCGCCCGCGCCTTCCGGCTGAAGGAGTCGGTGCTGCTGCGCACCGGCTACCCGCGCAACGACGCGCTCGTGCGCGCCAAGGAGCGGGAGGACGCCACCGGCACCCGGGAGCGCGGCCCGCTCGCGGAGCAGCTCGGCATCCCCGCGGACAAGCAGGTGCTGCTGTACGCGCCGACCTTCCGGCAGCGCGGCAACGGCAGCAAGGCCTTCGAGCTGCCCTTCGACGTGGAGGAGTTCGCGGAGCGCTTCGGCGACCGGTACGTGCTGCTGGTGCGTTCGCACTACCTGAACCACGTGACGCTGCCGCCTTCGGTGCGCGGGAAGGTCGTCGACGTGTCCTCGTCGGTGCCCGACGTGACGCCGGTGCTGGAGCTGGCCGACGCGCTGATCACCGACTATTCGTCGATCATGTTCGACTACGCGCTGCTCGACCGGCCCGTCTTCCTCTTCGCGTACGACTACGAGGAGTACGTGGAGGAGCGCGGCGCCTACTGGGACATCTTCGAGAACGCCCCGGGCCCGGTGGTGCGCACCGCCGGCGAGCTGTTCGAGGGAATCGTTTCGCTGGAGTCCTCGGCGCGTGAGCACGCCGCCGACCGCAAGCGTTTTGTTGCCGAATTCGGCGAGTACGACACGGGTTCTTCCGCCCGTCGCATCGTCGACGAGTTCTTCTCCCACAGGAGGAATGGATGACCGAGTTCGCCGATCCCCGGCGCGACATCTTCTTCGTCGGAAACCAGGTCGACGAGCTGGGCGGTGTGACCACCTGGACGCACCAGATGGCACGGCTGTTCACCGGCCGCGGGCACAACGTCCACGTCATCGGCATCACCGAGCCCGAGGTGGTCCAGGACCTGGGCGGCGAACTGCCGTACCCAACGACCGTGCTGTACGGCGAGCACCCGCCGAAGGTGCCCAGCACCAGGGGCGTGCACAAGTTCAACGTCGCCCGGCACCGGGTGAAGGCCCGGCGCGACGAGGGCATGCAGGAGCAGGCGGCCAAGCTGACCGCGCTGTTCGCCGCGGCGAAGCCGGGTGCGGTCGTCATCGTCACGCAGGTGTGGGCGATGGAGTGGGTCACGCTCGCGGACACCTCCGGGCTGACCGTCATCGGCATGAGCCACGAGTCCTTCGAGTACAGCAAGGCCTGTTCGCGCTTCGGCCGGGTGCAGAAGTTCTACAAGGACGTCGACCGGATGCTGGTGCTGACCCAGGAGGACTCCGACCTCTGGATCCGCCAGGGCCTGAACAACGCGTCCTTCATGCCCAACCCGCTGCCCTTCATCCCGGACGTGCCCTCGCCGCGCACGGAGAAGGTGGTCACCAGCATCGGCCGCCTGTCCGACCAGAAGGGCATCGACATGCTCCTGGACACCTGGGCGGAGGTCGCGCCGAAGCACCCGGACTGGACGCTGCAGATCTTCGGTTCCGGTGAGGACGAGGAGATGCTGAAGAAGCAGTGCACCGAGCTCGGCCTGGACTCGTCGGTGCAGTGGATGGGCCGTACCAGCGACGTGGCGGGCGCCCTCCGCGCCGGTTCGATCTTCGTGCAGTCCTCCCGCGGCGAGGGCTTCCCGCTCGCCCTGATGGAGGCCATGGCGGCCGCCGTGCCGTGTGCCGCCTTCGACTGCGCCCCCGGCGTCCGCGAGATCATCAACGACGGCGAGGACGGCCTGCTGGCCGCGCTGGGCAACACCAGCGGCCTGGCCCGCGCCCTGAGCACCCTCATCTCGGACAAGGAACTCCGGGACTCCATGGGCGAGCTGGCCCGCGAGCGAATACAGCGGTACGCCCCCGAGAAGATCGTGGCCCGCTGGGAAGCGCTCTTCTCCTTCCTCGACCGTTGACGGACGGGCCGGGTTCTTTCATGTGCGACAAGTTGGTGGATTCATGGGCATGAGCAATGCGCAGCAGGCGGTCACGAAGGCCGTCATCCCGGCGGCCGGACTCGGCACCCGGTTCCTGCCGGCGACCAAGGCGACTCCGAAGGAAATGCTGCCCGTCGTCGACAAGCCGGCGATCCAGTACGTGGTGGAGGAGGCGGTCGCCGCGGGTCTGAGCGACGTCCTGATGATCACGGGCCGTAACAAGCGGCCGCTGGAGGACCACTTCGACCGCAACTACGAGCTGGAGTCCGCGCTCGTGGCCAAGGGCGACGACGACCGCCTGAAGAAGGTCCAGGAGTCCAGCGACCTGGCCACCATGCACTACGTCCGCCAGGGCGACCCCCGCGGCCTGGGCCACGCCGTCCTGTGCGCCGCCCCGCACGTCGGCGACCAGCCCTTCGCCGTCCTCCTCGGCGACGACCTGATCGACCCCCGCGACCCCCTGCTCGCCAGGATGGTCGAGGTCCAGCACCGCACCGGCGGCTCCGTCATCGCCCTCATGGAGGTCGAGCCCGCCCAGATCCACCTCTACGGCTGCGCGGCGGTCGAGGCCACCGAGGACGAGGACGTCGTCCACATCACGGGCCTCGTGGAGAAGCCGGAGCCGAGCGAGGCGCCGTCGAACTACGCGATCATCGGGCGCTACGTCCTGAACCCCGCGGTCTTCGACGTGCTCCGGGAGACCGAGCCGGGCCGCGGCGGGGAGATCCAGCTCACCGACGCGCTCCAGCAGCTCGCCGCCGACGAAACCGTCGGCGGCCCGGTGCACGGCGTGGTCTTCAAGGGCCGCCGCTACGACACCGGCGACCGCGGCGACTACCTCAAGGCCATCGTCCGCCTCGCCAGCGAGCGCGAGGACCTCGGCCCCGAGTTCCGGACCTGGCTGCGCGGTTACGTCACCGAGGAGCTGCACGAGGGAGCGGGCGAGTGAGCAAGTACCTGGTCACCGGCGGGGCCGGCTACGTGGGCAGCGTCGTCGCCGCCCACCTGCTGGAGGCCGGCCACGAGGTCGTCGTGCTCGACAACCTCTCCACCGGCTTCCGCGAGGGCGTCCCGGCCGGCGCCTCCTTCATCGAGGCCGACATCCGCGACGCGGCCGCGCACCTCGACGACTCCTTCGAGGCGGTGCTGCACTTCGCAGCGTTCTCGCAGGTCGGCGAATCCGTGGTGAACCCGGCCAAGTACTGGGAGAACAACGTCGGCGGCACCATGGCGCTGCTCGCCGCCATGCGCGGGGCCGGTGTGCGGAAGCTGGTGTTCTCGTCCACCGCCGCCACGTACGGCGAGCCGGAGTCCACGCCCATCACCGAGTCGATGCCGACCGCGCCGACCAACCCGTACGGCGCCTCCAAGCTGGCCGTCGACCACATGATCGCGGGCGAGTGCGCGGCGCACGGTCTGGCGGCCGTCTCGCTGCGGTACTTCAACGTGGCGGGCGCGTACGGCGAGTGCGGCGAGCGGCACGACCCGGAGAGCCACCTGATCCCGCTGGTGCTCCAGGTCGCCCAGGGCCGCCGCGAGGCCATCTCGGTGTTCGGCGACGACTACCCGACGCCGGACGGCACCTGCGTGCGCGACTACATCCACGTCGCCGACCTCGCCGAGGCGCACCTGGCCGCCCTGACGGCCGCGACCGCCGGCGAGCACCTGATCTGCAACCTGGGCAACGGCAACGGCTTCTCGGTGCGCGAGGTCATCGAGACCGTCCGCAAGGTCACCGGCCACCCGATCCCCGAGGTGATGGCGGACCGCCGGGCCGGCGACCCGGCCGTGCTGGTCGCCTCGGCCGAGACGGCGCACCGGCGGCTCGGCTGGACGCCGCGCCGCCCGGACCTGGCCGGGATCGTCTCCGACGCCTGGGAGTTCGCTCAGCGGCGCGGGGCCGAGTAACGGTCGCCCGAGGGCGCAGAAGTACCGGAAAGGCCGCCGCCGGCGGGCGTGATCGCCCCGCCGGCGGCGGCCTTCCGTGTGTGGTGCGCGAGGACGTCAGAAGCCCAGCTTCCGCAGCTGCTTCGGGTCCCGCTGCCAGTCCTTGGCCACCTTGACGTGCAGGTCGAGGAAGACGGGCGTGCCGAGCAGCGCCTCGATGTGCTTGCGCGACTTCATGCCCACCTCCTTCAGGCGGGAGCCCTTCGGGCCGATGATGATGCCCTTCTGGCTGGGGCGCTCGATGTAGACGTTGGCGTGGATGTCGAGGAGGGGCTTGTCGGCCGGGCGGTTCTCGCGCGGCAGCATCTCCTCCACGACGACCGCGATGGAGTGCGGCAGCTCGTCGCGTACGCCTTCCAGCGCGGCCTCGCGGATCAGCTCCGCGACCATGACCATCTCGGGCTCGTCGGTGAGGTCGCCCTCGGGGTAGAGCGGCGGGCTCTCGGGGAGCAGCGGGGCGATCAGGTCCGCGAGGAGCTGGACCTGCTGGTCGCCGACGGCGGAGACCGGGACGATCTCGGCCCACTCGATGCCCAGCTCGGCGCCGAGCTGCTGGATGGCGATCAGCTGCTCGGCGAGCGCCTTGGAGTCGACCAGGTCGGTCTTGGTGACGATGGCGATCTTCGGGGTCTTCTTGATCCCCGCGAGTTCCTTGGCGATGAACTTGTCGCCGGGGCCGATCTTCTGGTCGGCGGGCAGGCAGAAGCCGATGACGTCGACCTCGGCCCAGGTGGTGCGGACCACGTCGTTCAGGCGCTCGCCCAGGAGGGTGCGCGGCTTGTGCAGTCCGGGGGTGTCGACCAGGACGAGCTGGGCGTCCTCGCGGTGCACGATGCCCCGGACGGTGTGGCGCGTGGTCTGCGGCCGGTTGGAGGTGATCGCGACCTTCGTGCCCACGAGTGCATTGGTCAGGGTGGACTTGCCGGCGTTGGGGCGGCCGACGAAGCACGCGAAGCCAGCGCGGTGTGCGGAGGAGGAACGATCGCTCATGCGAGCCATTCTCCCCGATCGGGCCGGGACCGCCGACCAGTACGCCGCGCCGGCTGTCGGAACGGGTGCGTCAGGCGGCGTCGGACCAGTAGCGCCAGGGGCACGGCAGCCGCGGTCAGGGCGAGGGAGGCGGCCCCGGTCCAGGGGCCGGTGCGGAAGGCGACGGCAGCGCGGTCGGCGGTGCCGGCGGCCCGCACGGAGACGCTCAGCGCGACGCGGTCGAAGCCCGGGGTGCCGGTCCAGCGTTCGGTGAGCCTCACCGACTCGCCCGGCAGCAGGTCGCCCGGGATCCGCCGCAGCTCGCGGCGGTGGAGGTCGCGTCCGAGGAGGCCCCGGGCGTGCAGGGTGGCCGCGGGGTGGAGGGTGACGTTGCCGAGGTTGCGCAGGGTGTACGTGACCACCGCGGCCCGTCCCTCCCGACGCACGCCCAGCCCCTCCACGGCGATCATCGGGGCCGTGGGCCCGCTGACCCGCAGGTGGACGCGGGCGGCGACGGCCTGCCGCACGCCCAGCCCCGCGCCGCCGGGGGCCGCCCGCTCGTCCAGGGCCACGATCGCGCCGGGATGGTCGCCGGGCTCCGCCCGCTCCGGCAGCGTCAGGGCGAAGGGCACGGTGACGGACGACCTCGCCGGTACGGTCACCCGCTCCCGGGACAGCCGTGCCCAGGCGCCGACGCCGGTGCGCGGCTCGTCGGGGCCCCGTACGGCGAAGCCGCCGTCCCGTGCGGTGTTGTAGGCGTCTGCGGCGTACAGGCGGAAGGTGAGCGGGCCCGCCGTCCTGTTGGTCACGGTGACCCGATCGTCCACCCGGCCGCCGGGGTCGGCGGCGAGGAAGAAGTACGGGCGCTGCGCGATCCGGGTCGCGGCGGGCACGACGGACCACTGGCCGTTGTCGGCGGCCGAGGCGGGGGCGGCCGCCGCCGGGGTGAGGAGACCGAGCAGGGCCAGGGCGGGCGCCACGAGCAGCCGGGCCGCGCGGAGAGGGCTCCGGGCGCCCCGTGCGCCCGGGCGCCTCCCTGCGCGCCCGCCCGCGCCCGTCACGAGAGGGTGAGGGTCAGCAGGGCGGCGTACGAGCCCGGGGCGGTGTAGGGCGGGACGGTCAGCGCGACCTCCGCGTCCACCGTGAACTCGCCGCCGACGAGCGAGGCGTCCGGAGTGCCGGCGAGGGTGGCGCCCTCCGCTCCCACGGGCCCGGGGGTGCCGGGGACGCAGGTGCTGGGGCTGCCCTGCCTGGTGGCGCAGACGGGGGTCCAGGTGAGGCCGGCGCCGTCGATGCGTACACCGCCGGGTCCGGTGAAGTCGGTGAGCCTTCCGGTGAGGGCCCAGCCGGCCGGGCCGCCGCGCTGGTCCTTGACGGTGACGGTGTGGATCCGGCCCTCCGCGGTGCCGCCCTGGCCGTAGGGGACGGCCGTGAGGGTGATCTCCTCCCCCGCCTGGGTCATGGAGAGGGCGCCGGGCTCGACGGTCAGGCCGATCTTCTGGGTGCCGGGCGGCAGCGGGGCGGCCTCGATGACGGCGTACGTGGCCGGTCCTGTGCCCCGCTCCGCGGTCCAGGCGGGCCCCTCGTACGCGACGACGGCGGTCGTGGCCCGGTCGGCGACCGGCAGCTCGGCGAGGACCACGCCGAGCCCGTCGGCGAGGGCGGTGACCTTGTCGGCGGTCTCGGCGGCGCCCGTGCGGCCGGCCACGGTGACGGCGGCGCCCGGGGTGAAACCCGCGCCGGTCACGCGTACCTTCGCGCCGGGTTTCCCCGAGGCCGCGGCGAGGGAGAGGGCGCGGGTGTTGGCGCCGGGGACGGCGGTGGCGGTGAGGCGCTCGGCCACGGGGGCCGGGTCGGCGGGGTCGGTGGTGCAGGGCGTGTCCAGCTCCATGAGGTGGCTGGTGTGGAGGGTGTAGTCGCCCGGGGCGAGGGTGATCTCGCCGGGTTCGGTGACGGTGAAGGTGCCGGTCATGGTGAAGGCGGGGAAGGCGCCGTGACCGGGCACCGGTGCGTTCCTCTTGGGTCCGGTGACGGTGACCTCGCCGTTCTGCGCGCCGCCGAGGACCACCTTGCCGGTCGGGGTGAGGACGTCCGCCGGGAGTTCCGCTTCGAGCGGGTTGGCGGCGGCGGTCCTGGTCACCTGGTAGGTGACGGTGACCGTGTCGCCCACCTCGGGTGCCGGGTCGTCGACGGTGACGAGGGCGGTGGTCGGGCCGTCGGCGGGCGGCAGGCCCGCCTCCTGGGGCGGTACGCAGTGGGTGGGGAACTCCACCGCACCGGTGGTCTCCCCCGGGTCCACCGGGCTCGCCGCGTTGGCGGGGACGCCGAGGGCGGCGAGCGCGAGGACGCCCAGGGCCGCCGCGAGCCGGCGACTGCGTGCCGTCATTTCGTCCCCCTGTGGTCGGACCCCCGTCGCGCTGACGGCCATTCACGAGCGGGGGGCGGCAGAAGTCAATGGCGGCGCCGGCCATCGACTGATGGCCCATCAGGTATTGGCGGAGTCCGCCGGGCCGGGTGCCCCGCCCGTACGGCCCGGACCTTCCGCGCGGAAGGTCCGCCGGTAGGCGGTGGGTGTCACGCCCAGCGCCGCCTGGAGGTGCTTGCGCATGGACTGGGCGGTGCCGAAGCCGGCCTCGTGGGCCACCCGTTCCACCGGCAGGTCGGTGGACTCCAGCAGGTGCCGCGCCCGCGCCACCCGCTGCCCGGCCAGCCACTGCCCGGGGCTCAGGCCGGACTCCTCGCGGAACCGCCGCGTGAAGGTGCGTACGGACACGGCCTCCCGGCGCGCCATGTCGCTCAGCCGCAGCGGCTCGTTGAGCCGCTCCAGTGCCCAGCCCCGGGCCGCGGTGGTGCTGGCGGCGCCGGCGGCGGGCACCGGCCGGTCGATGAACTGCGCCTGGCCGCCGTCCCGGTGGGGCGGTACGACGGTCCGCCTGGCCACCTCGTTGGCCACGGCGGAGCCGTGGTCGCGCCGGACGATGTGCAGGCACAGGTCGATGCCGGCGGCGACCCCCGCCGAGGTGAGCACCGGCCCGTCCTCGACGTACAGCACGTCCGCGTCGACCCGGACGGCCGGGAAGAGCCGCTGGAAGTGCTCGGCGGAGGCCCAGTGCGTGGTGGCGCGGCGCCCGTCGAGGTGGCCGGCCGCGGCCAGCACGTACCCGCCGGTGCAGATGGAGACCAGCCGGGTGCCCGGCCGGATGCGGGCCAGGGCGGCGGCCAGCTCCGGGGTCAGCCGGCCCTCCTCGAAGACCGGGCCGAGCTCGTACGAGGCGGGAACGACCACGGTGTCGGCGGTGGCCAGCAGGTCGGGCCCGTGCTCGACGGCTACGGCGAAGTCGGCGTCCGTGCGGACCGCGCCGGGGGCCAGGCCGCAGGTCAGGATCTCGTAGAGCGGCCGTCCGGCGGCGTCCTTGGCGCGGCCGAAGATCCGGTGCGGGATGCCGAGCTCGAAGGGCAGCAGCCCGTCGAGGGCGAGCACGACGACGCGATGGGCCATGGCCCGATCGTAGCGAATGCTGACCATCGGGCCACTCGATCACCCGGATCCGGCCACGGATGCTGTGGGGGTGACGACGATCCAGCCGCAGACGGCGGCCCCGACCCCGACGCCCGTGCGCCCGCCGGGCCGCGTCCACCGCGCCTGGTTCGTGGCGGCGGTGACCTTCGTGACGATCATCGGCGCGGCGGCCTTCGCCTCCCTGCCCGGCCTGCTGATCGAGCCGATGCACGAGGAGTTCGACTGGTCCCGCGGCACGATCGGCTTCGCCGTCTCGGTGAACCTCGCGCTCTACGGGCTGACCGCGCCGTTCGCCGCCGCGCTGATGGACCGCTTCGGGATCCGCCGCGTGGTGGCCGTGGCCCTGACCGTGATCGCGGTCGGTTCGCTGCTGACCGTCCGGATGACGGCGTCCTGGCAGCTGGTCCTGTACTGGGGGATCCTGGTCGGCCTGGGCAGCGGCTCGATGGCCCTGGCCTTCGCCGCCACCGTCACGAACCGCTGGTTCACCGCCCGGCGCGGGCTGGTCACCGGCATCCTGACCGCCGCCGGCGCCTCGGGCCAGCTGGTCTTCCTGCCGCTGCTGTCCTGGCTGGTCCAGCACCACGGCTGGCGCCCGGCCGCCGTGACCGTGGCCCTCTCGGCCCTGGCGGTCGTGCCCTTCGTGTGGCTGCTGCTGCGGGACCACCCCGCCGACGTGGGGCTCGCCCCGTACGGGTCCACCGAGCCGGTGGCCAAGCCGGCGCCCGTGCCGGGCGCGGCCCGGCGGGCGGTGGCGGTGCTGTTCCGGGCGGCCAGGACCGGGCCGTTCTGGCTGCTGGCCGGCACCTTCGCGATCTGCGGCGCCTCGACGAACGGCCTGGTCAAGACGCACTTCGTGCCCGCCGCCCACGACCACGGCATGCCGATCACGGCGGCCGCCTCGCTGCTCGCGGTGATCGGTGTCTTCGACGTGGTGGGCACGGTGGCCTCGGGCTGGTTCACCGACCGGTTCGAGCCCCGCCGCCTGCTGGCCGTGTACTACGCCCTGCGCGGGGTCTCACTGCTGTTCCTGCCGGCGCTGCTGGCCCCGTCCGTCCACCCGCCGATGCTGTTCTTCATCGTCTTCTACGGCCTGGACTGGGTGGCCACCGTGCCGCCCACCATCGCCCTGTGCCGCGAGCAGTACGGCGAGGACAGCGCCATCGTCTTCGGCTGGGTCCTCGCCTCGCACCAGGTGGGCGCGGCCCTGGTCGCCTTCCTGGGCGGCGTGGCGCGCGACGCCTTCGGCTCGTACGACCTGGTCTGGTACGCCTCGGGCGCGCTGTGCGCCGCGGCCGCCCTGATGGCGATGGTCATCCGCCGCAAGGACGGGACCGGGGTCAGCCTGCCCGCACCGTCAGCCTGACGGTGCCGTCGGGGCCGGCGAGCAGCACGGGCGTCCCGGGGCCGCCCAGGTCGCGGACCGCGGCGCGGTCGGCCTCGGCCGGCTCCTCGGCGGCGGTGACCACGGCGGCCGCCTCCAGGGACTGCGCGCCGCTGGCCACGGCCATGGCGACGGCGGTCTGGAGGGCGCTGAGCTTCAGGGAGGCGAGGTCCACGGTGCCCGCGACGTACGTACGGCCGGTCTCGTCCCGGACCGCCGCGCCTTCGGCCACGCCGTTGCGGGCCCGGGCGCTGCGCGCCAGCGTGATGATCTTGCGGTCCTCGGGGTCGAGGGCGGGGGTCTGCTCCGTGGTGTCGGTCATGCCGATCAGCATAAGGAGCGGGGAAAAGGAGCGCCTCGGCGGTCCGGTGGACGGACCGCCGAGGCGCTCTCCCCTCCGAAGCCTGAGCAAGGGGATCTTGGCACAAGCAAAGCCAGGCTAAGGCAGGGAGATCGGAGGAATCGGACAGGGTTCCGAATCGTGACCTCGGGACCGCGTTAGCTACGTCACGGCCCCGGGACGGAACCCGCCCCGGGGCCGGGCCGCCGCGAGGGCACCGCTACGGCCGGTCCAGCCGGAGCCGCTCGGCCCTCGGGAGACCGGCCACGACCAGGTCGTACGAGTCCTCGACCAGCTCCCGGAGCAGCGCGTCCGGCACCCCGGCCACGCTCACGGTGTTCCAGTGCCGCTTGTTCATGTGCCAGCCCGGCACGATCGCCTCGTGCTCCGCCCGCAGCCGCACGGCCTGCTCCGGCTCGCACTTGAGGTTCACCTTCAGGGGCGAGGCGTCCAGCGCGCTCAGCGCGAACACCTTGCCCAGCACCTTGAACACCGAGGTGTCGGGGTTGAAGGGGAACTCCTCGACGGCCGCGTTGAAGGACAGGCAGAACGCGCGCAGCTCCCCGGGGGTCACTCCGCGGCCTCCTCGGCCACGACGGGCTCCACCAGCACGGTGACGATCTTGTTCCGGCGGCCCGCCGGGGACTCGGCGGTCAGCCGCAGCGCCCGCCCGTCCGGCAGGTCGACCACGGCCGTGGCGCCGGCGATGGGCACCCGGCCCAGGGCCTTGGCCAGCAGGCCGCCGACCGTCTCCACGTCCTCGTCGTCGAAGGCCTCCAGGCCGAAGAGTTCGCCGAGGTCCGTGATGTCGAGGCGGGCGGTGACGCGGTAGCGGTCGTCCCCCAGCTCCTCCACGGGCGGGAGTTCGCGGTCGTACTCGTCGGTGATCTCGCCGACGATCTCCTCCAGGATGTCCTCGATGGTCACGATGCCGGCCGTGCCGCCGTACTCGTCGATGACCACCGCGACGTGGTTGCGGACCTGCTGCATCTCCCGCAGCAGGTCGCCCGCGTTCTTGGTGTCCGGGACGAACACCGCCGGACGCATCGCCGTCGACACCAGGTCCGCCTCCGCGTCGCGGTTGATGTGCGTCTTGCGGACCAGGTCCTTGAGGTACACGATCCCGACGATGTCGTCCTCGTTCTCGCCCGTGACCGGGATCCGCGAGAAGCCGGAGCGCAGCGCCAGCGTGGTGGCCTGACGGACCGTCTTGTACCGCTCGATGCAGATCAGGTCGGTGCGCGGCACCATCACCTCGCGCACCAGGGTGTCGCCGAGTTCGAAGACCGAGTGCACCATCCGGCGCTCCTCGTCCTCGATCAGGGACTCCTTCTCGGCGAGGTCGACCAGGGCGCGCAGCTCCGCCTCGGAGGCGAACGGTCCCTTGCGGAAGCCCTTGCCGGGGGTGAGCGCGTTGCCGATGAGGATCAGCAGCTGCGGGATCGGGCCCATGATCCGGGCCAGCGGCAGCAGGACGTACGCCGCGGCCGTGGCGGTGTTCAGCGGGTGCTGGCGGCCGATGGTGCGCGGCGAGACGCCGACGGCCACGTACGAGACGAGGACCATCACGGCGATCGCGACCAGCAGGGCCTTCCAGGTCTCGCCGAAGGCGTCGAGACAGGCGTACGTGACCAGCACGGCGGCGGCCATCTCGCAGGCGACCCGGACCAGCAGCGCCACGTTGAGGTAGCGCGTGGGGTCCGCCGCGACCTGGGCGAGCTTGGCGCTGCCGCGCCGCCCGGACCGTACCGCCTCCTCCGCCCGGAAGCTGGAGACGCGGGCGATGCCGGCCTCCGCGCAGGCGGCCAGCCAGGCCACGATGACCAGCAGGACCGCGCCGGTGACCAGTTGCGGGAGGCTCACGAGACGGTCGGGGCGGGAGACGGGCCGGTCAGGCCGTGCTCGGCGCGCCAGCCGTCCACGATGGCGGCCTGGAGGCCGAACATCTCGGCCTTCTCGTCCGGCTCCTCGTGGTCGTAGCCGAGCAGGTGCAGCACTCCGTGGACGGTCAGGAGCTGGAGCTCCTCGTCCATGGAGTGCTGCGTCGGGGCGTCCTCGCCCTGCTTCTTGGCGACCTCGGGGCAGAGCACGATGTCACCGAGGAGCCCCTGCGGGGGCTCCTCGTCGTCCTTCGCCGGCGGACGCAGCTCGTCCATCGGGAAGGACATGACGTCGGTCGGTCCGGGCAGGTCCATCCACTGGATGTGCAGCTGCTCCATGGCGTCGGCGTCGACGACGATCACGGACAGCTCGGACAGCGGGTGGATCCGCATCCGGGTGAGGGCGTAGCGGGCGATGTCGAGGATCGCCTGCTCGTCGACCTCGGTACCGGACTCGTTGTTGACGTCGATCGACATGGTGCTGTTGGACTACTTCCCCTGGGAACCGTTGCGGCTGTCGTACTGCTCGTACGCGTCGACGATACGGCCGACGAGCTTGTGCCGTACGACATCCTGCGAGGTGAGCCGTGAGAAGTGCACGTCGGGGACCCCTTCGAGGATCTCCTGCACCTGCTTCAGGCCCGACTTGGTGCCACCGGGGAGGTCGATCTGGGTCACGTCGCCCGTGATGACGATCTTCGAGTCGAAGCCGAGCCTCGTCAGGAACATCTTCATCTGCTCGGGGTTCGTGTTCTGCGCCTCGTCGAGGATGATGAAGGCGTCGTTCAGGGTGTTGTGCGTCAGCAGGTAGTCCTCCGTGACGTACAGCGAGTCCTCTGCGCCCACCTGAATGCACACCGCCTCCTCCCGCCCCGCCGGCTCGATGGAGTCGATGAAGCGCATCGGACGGCCGCCACCACCTGCAGCGTGGTACTTCTCGACCTTGCGGGTGAGGCGGAAGGGCTCGATCCCTTCGGGGAGCCTGATGTCGACCACGTGGGAGTCGTACCGATGAGCGGCCACGGCGTTGCCCTGGTGGCGTCCCTCCGCAGGGCGCCGCCGCGTGTACGCGACGCCGCCGAGTGACTGGACCAGCGCGATCACGTCGTCGCGCAGGAGGATCGACGCCGTCGAGTACTGCACCCGGCAGGTGCGGTCCTGCTGCACGACCGGACCGCCGTCGGCATCCAACAGGCCCTGCAGCACCGCGAGACGGACCTCTGCCGTGTTGAACAGGTAGTCGTCCGGCACGAACTTGGAGTGGGAGCGGGTACCGATCAGGTCCAGCTCGCGCACCATCCGGGTGACCGGATTCTCCAGGGTGACCACGTCGCCCGGCGACTTCACCCGGTTGAGGACGTAGTCGGGCCCTCCCCGGTGCCGCGCGCCGACGCCGGGGAGCGCCGCCTCCAGGGCACGGACCAGTTCCTCGTCTTCCGTGGCGAAGGAAGGCGTGGTGGAGCCGGTGAGACACCCGTCGCCCAGCAGCAGGCCCAGGGCGTAGGGGTCCATCGGGACCTCCCGCGCCGGGAACTCGACAGGGGCGGTGAGGAGCGGCAGCTCGTAGCGGCGCGCGTGACCCGCGCGGAGGCTGTCGACCATCTCCTGGGTCTCCAGCACTCGCCACGGTTTGTCACGACGCCTGTCGGCAGCCGTGCGCACCGTCCACAGGTGCTCCCCGCAGCAGAGCACGGACGCGCCGTCCTGGGCGGTGACGCGATAGATGTCCTTCTCGCCCTGCGGGTAGACGCCGAGGACCGGGGTCGGCTCGCCGTTCGACCCGACCACCAGGTCACCGACCTGGAGGTCGCCGATCGGGCGCCAGCCGTCGGGCGTCAGGACCTTCGTGAAGGTCGGATGGGCACGGCCCCGCATGTAGGCCAGCGGCGCGACCTCGATCGTGCCCGCGGCCATCAGGCGCGGGATGGAGTCGGGGTCGAGCATGTCGTGCAGCGCGTCGTACAGCGGCCGCAGGTACGGGTCGATCTTCTCGTAGAGCGTGCCCGGCAGGAAGCCGAGCCGCTCGCCCGCCTCGACGGCGGGCCGGGTCAGGATGATCCGGCTGATCTGCTTGGACTGCAGGGCCTGGACCGCCTTCGCCATGGCGAGGTAGGTCTTGCCGGTACCGGCCGGGCCGATGCCGAAGACGATCGTGTGCTTGTCGATCGCGTCGACGTACCGCTTCTGGTTGAGGGTCTTGGGGCGGATCGTGCGGCCGCGGCTGGAGAGGATGTTCTGGGTGAGCACCTCGTGCGGCGTCTCGTCGGGCCCGTTGCCGTTCTCGCTCGCCCTGAGCATGGCGATCGAGCGTTCCACTGCGTCCTCCGTCATCGGCTGACCGGTGCGGAGCACCAGCATCATCTCGTCGAACAGCCGCTGTATCACAGCGACTTCACGCGCGTCACCGACCGCGCTGATCTGGTTGCCGCGCACGTGGATGTCGGCGGCGGGGAAGGCCCTCTCGATCACGCGCAACAGGGCGTCACCCGAGCCGAGCACCATCACCATGGGGTGCTTCGCGGGAACGGTGAAATGGGCTCGCGCCTGGCCCGGCAGAAGGGCGTCACCCGCGCCTTCGGGGCGCTGGGGGCGGCTGCTGGCTGTGGGTGTCTGAGTCATGGGCTGGCACTGTGGCCTGCGCATACCTCCCGTAGTGAGGCCCCGCCGGTCGCGGCCTCCTGGACTTCCAAGCGTACGACGCCGCCCGCGGTGATCCGAGGGGGTTTTCCGGACGGTGGACGGTGCGCGGCACGACGCTCACGCGGTGTTGCGGAAGCCGATCGTCGGCACGGCCCGGCGCCGGGCCCCCGTAGGCTCCGGGGAGGGCGCGTCGCCCGGCAGCAGTCCGTCCAGGAATCCGTAGTGCCGCAGCCCCTCCGGCACCCCGCCGGGCAGCGAGCGCACCCCGTACCACCAGGCCGCGACCTCGGGCCAGCCCGGGGCGGAGAGCGAGCCGCCGAACTCCTGCACCGACAGGGCGGCGGTCAGCCCCGCGAAGGCCAGCCGGTCCGCGAGCGGCCACTCGGCCAGGGTGCCGGTCAGGAAGCCCGCCACGTACACGTCGCCCGCGCCCGTGGGGTCGAGGGCCTCGACGGTGATCGCGGGCACCTCGGCGGTCTCCCCGGTGCGCCCGTCCACCGCGTACGAGCCCTGCTCGCCCATCGTGACCACGGCGATCGGCACCCGCTCGGCCAGCTTCCGGGCCGCCGCCCGCGGGTCGTCCTCGCCCGTGTACCGCATGGCCTCCCCCGCGTTGGGCAGGAACGCCTCGCAGTGCGCCAGGCCGGCCAGCCCGTCCAGGTCCCACCGGCCGGTCTCGTCCCAGCCCACGTCGGCGAAGATCCGGGCCCCGCGGCCGGCCGCGGCCGCGATCCACTCCTCCTGCCGGCCCGGCTCCAGGGAGGCCACCGCGGCCCGGGCCCGGGGCGGACAGTCCGGGAAGGGTCCCGGACCGGCCGGAGGGGGCGCCTCGTGGCCGTGGGAGACCATCGTGCGCTCGCCCTCGTAGGCCATGGAGACCGTCACCGGCGAGTGCCAGCCGGGCACCGTGCGGGACTGGGACAGGTCGATGCCCTCGCCCTGCGCCAGCGCGTCCCAGCAGTACTCGCCGTAGAAGTCGTCGCCGAAGGCCGCGGCCAGGCTGGTGCGCAGCCCGAGGCGGGCGAGGGCGGTGGCCATGTTCGCGACGCCGCCGGGGCTCTGGCCCATGCCGCGCGCCCAGGACTCCGTACCGCGCACGGGGGCCGAGTCGAGGCCGGTGAAGATGATGTCGAGGAAGACCGTGCCGGTCAGGAAGACGTCGCAGCCGGGGTCCTGCGGGGCGCGGACCTCTCTGAGCGGGTCCAGTGCGCCCCGGCGGTGCTGTCCGTTCCTGCTGGCCATGGCGTGCTCCCCGGGTCCGTACGCGAGAAAGTGTGCAGCCCTGCCCGCCGGCAGTCGGCTCAAACCCAGTGTGTCTCAGATCACTACAGCAGGGCTCGCCCCCCCCCCCCCCCCGCGGCGGGGGGGGGGGGGGGGGGCCGCGGGGGGGGGGGCGGGGGGGGGGGGGGCGGGGCCCGCCCCCCCCCCGCCCGGGCCCGCTAACGGCGCTTCGGCAGCGGGATGCGCAGGAGGTCCTGGGCGACCGTGAGCTCGCCCTGGAAGCCCGCCGCCCGGGCCTGCCGCTCGAAGGCGTCGGGGTCGGTGTACCGCTGGGAGAAGTGGGTCAGCACGAGGTGCTTCACCCCCGCCTCCAGCGCGACCGTGGCCGCCTGCCCGGCGGTCAGGTGGCCGTGATCGGTGGCCAGCCGCACGTCCTCGTCGAGGAAGGTGGACTCGATCACGAGCATGTCGCAGCCCTCGGCGAGCGCATGCACGCCCTCGCACAGCCGGGTGTCCATGACGAAGGCGAAGCTCTGGCCCGGCCGGTGCTCGCTGACCTGGTCGAGCGTGACGCCGTCCAGGACGCCGTCCCGCTGGATGCGGCCCACGTCGGGGCCGCTGATCCCGTGCCGGGCCAGCAGCTCGGGCCGGATGCGGCGCCCGTCGGGCTCGGTGATCCGGTAGCCGAAGGACTCCACGGGGTGGGAGAGCCTGCGCGCCTCCAGGGTGTACGCGTCACCCTTGGCCAGCACTCCGTCCGCCGCGACCGGGGCCTCGTCGATGCGGACCGTCTCGCGGTACGCCGTGGCGTACCGGAGCCGGTCGAAGAAGACCTGGCCGCTGGCCGGGTAGTGCGCGGTGACCGGGTGCGGCACCTGGTCGAGGTTGATCCGCTGGATCACCCCGGCCAGGCCGAGCGAGTGGTCGCCGTGGAAGTGCGTGACGCAGATCCGGTTGATGTCGTGCGCGGCCACGCCGGCCCGCAGCATCTGCCGCTGCGTGCCCTCGCCCGGGTCGAAGAGGAAGCCCTCGCCGTCCCAGCGGAGCAGGTAGCCGTTGTGGTTGCGGTGGCGGGTGGGCACCTGGCTCGCCGTGCCCAGCACCACGAATTCCCGTACGGACACGGCTTATCCGGGGGGCCACTCGAGGCCGCGGCCGCCGAGGACGTGGGCGTGCGCGTGGAAGACGGTCTGGCCGGCGCCCGCGCCGGTGTTGAACACCACGCGGTAGCCGGTGCCGTCGGCCTTCTCGTCCGCGGCCACCGCCCCGGCCTCGCGCAGCACGTCGGCGGCCAGCGCCGGCTCGGCCGCGGCCAGGGAGGCCGCGTCCGGGTAGTGCGCCTTGGGGATCACCAGGACGTGCGTCGGTGCCTGGGGGTTGATGTCGCGGAAGGCGACGGTGGTCTCGGTCTCCCGCACGATCGTGGCCGGGACATCACCGGTGACGATCTTGCAGAACAGGCAGTCGGGCTGTGCCTCGCCAGCCATGTGCGGCCTCCTCGCGGCTCCTTGATCGGTACGGGCGCATCGTATCGGCCCCCCGCCTCGCGGGCGTCCGCGTTTCCCGGCCGGACGCCGGTGTCACGACCAGCGGCCGGTGCGGGCCAGCAGGACGGCCACCGCGGCCGTGCCCGCCGTCGAGGTGCGCAGCACCGAGCGCCCGAGCCGGTACGGCCGCGCGCCCGCCTCCGCGAAGACCGCCAGCTCCTCCGGCGAGACCCCGCCCTCGGGGCCCACCACGACCACGATCGACCCGGTCTCCGGCAGGGCGGCCGTGGCCAGCGCCTCGGACGGGTGGTCCCGGTCCTCGTGCAGCACCACGCCCAGGTCGGCGCCGGCCAGCAGCTGCGCGACCTGCTTGGTGGACATCGCCTCCGCCACCTCGGGGAACCGCACCCGGCGCGACTGCTTGCCGGCCTCGCGGGCCGTGTTGCGCCACTTGGCCAGCGACTTCGCCCCGCGCTCGGCCCGCCACTGGGTGATGCAGCGGGAGGCCTGCCACGGCACGATCGCATCGACGCCGGTCTCGGTCATGGTCTCGACGGCCAGCTCCCCGCGGTCCCCCTTGGGCAGCGCCTGGACCACCGTGACGTGCGGCCGCGGGTCCGGCTCGGTCAGCACCTCGTGCAGGTCCGTGACGACCAGCCGGTCCTTGCCCTCGGCGGCCTTCACGACGCCCTCGGCCCACTGGCCGCGGCCGTCGGTGAGCACCACGTCCTCGCCCGGCTCCAGCCGCTTGACGGAGACCGCGTGCCGCCCCTCCGGACCGTCCAGGACGAACTCGGGCCCGGCGGGCACCTTCTCGACCACGAATACGGGGGCTGTCATGACGCACTCCTTGTCAACGCGCTCTGCGCCTCTGCCAGTTCGGCCACGAGGACTTCCACCAGCTCCGCGGCCGGCAGCGTCCGGGCCAGCCGGTGCCCCTGCCCGGCCCACAGGGCCATCCCCTGCGGGTCGCCGGCCTCGGCCGCTGCCTTGCGCAGCCCGCTGGTCAGGTGGTGGACCTGCGGGTAGGCGGCCGGCGCGTAGGGGCCGTGCTCGCGCATGAAGCGGTTGACCAGGCCCCGGGCGGGGCGGCCCGAGAAGGCCCGGGTGAGTTCGGTGCGGGAGAACAGCGGGTCGGTCAGGGCCCGCTTGTGCAGGGGGCTGGCGCCCGACTCGGGGCAGACCAGGAAGGCGGTGCCGAGCTGGGCGGCCTCCGCCCCGGCGGCCAGTACGGCGGCGATCTGGGCGCCGCGCATCAGCCCGCCGGCGGCGATGATCGGGAGGGCCACGGCCTCGCGTACCTGGGCGACCAGCGGCAGCAGTCCGAAGCCGGCGCAGTCGGTCTCGGGGTCGTCCCGGTGGGTGCCCTGGTGACCGCCGGCCTCGATGCCCTGGACGCAGACGGCGTCGGCGCCCGCGGCCTGGACCGTACGGGCCTCCTCCGCGGAGGTCACGGTGACGACCGTACGGGTGCCCACGGCGGCGAAGGCGGCCAGCAGCTCGGGGGCGGGGCAGCCGAAGGTGAAGGAGACGAGGGGCACGGGGTCATCGAGCAGGATCGCGAGCTTGGCGTCGTACCCGTCGTCGGTGCGGTCGTCGACGTCCTCGGGCAGCGGCGCGTCGTACCAGGCGGCCTCGCCCGCGAGCTGGCCCCGGTAGGCCGCTATCTCGGCGGGGTCGGCGTGGCCGGGCTGGGGCATGAAGAGGTTCACGCCGAACGGCGCGCGGGTGAGCGCGCGCATCCGCTTGATCTCCTGGTACATGCCGTCGGCGGTCTTGTAGCCGCCGGCCAGGAAGCCCAGTCCGCCCGCGCCGGACACGGCTGCGGCGAGCTGCGGGCCGGAGGCGCCGCCCGCCATGGGGGCCTGCACGATCGGGTGCGGGTGGAGATCGCTCAGCGCGGAGGACATGACCTGCATCGTGCCACGTCCCCCGCACGGTGCCGAATCAGGGCATTCGCCTGGCATAGTCCGCCCGGAGCCGGCGCACCGGCGGTTCTCCGGGCGGCCGTTGGGCGTTCGCCCAGCGGCCGCCGGAGCACGCTCCGCGAACGGTCAGCGGCCGTCGAAGGCGTCCTTCAGACGCGAGAACAGCCCCTGCCGACCCGGCTGACTGTGTCTGCCCGGGGGCCACCCCCGGACCCCCGGCAAGGCCCCCGTCGCCGGGGGCCACTGCCGTCAGCGGCCGTTGAAAGCGTCCTTCAGACGCGAGAACAGCCCCTGCTGGCCCGGCTGGAACTGGCCCGTCGGGCGTTCCTCGCCGCGCAGCTTCGCCAGCTGGCGCAGCAGGTCCTCCTGCTGCGGGTCCAGCTTCGCCGGGGTCTGCACCTCGACGTGGACGATCAGGTCACCGCGGCCGCCGCCGCGCAGGTGCGTGACGCCGCGCCCGTGCAGCGGGATCGACTGGCCGGACTGGGTGCCGGGCCGGATGTCGACCTCCTCCATGCCGTCCAGCGTCTCCAGCGGGCACTTCGTGCCCAGGGCCGCCGCCGTCATGGGGATGGTGACCGTGCAGTGCAGGTCGTCGCCGCGCCGCTGGAAGACCGGGTGCGGCAGCTCGTGGATCTCGACGTACAGGTCGCCGGCGGGGCCGCCGCCGGGGCCGACCTCGCCCTCGCCCGCGAGCTGGATCCGCGTGCCGTTCTCCACACCGGCCGGGATCTTGACCGTGAGGGTGCGGCGGGAGCGGACCCGGCCGTCGCCCGCGCACTCGGGGCACGGGGTCGGGACGACGGTGCCGAAGCCCTGGCACTGCGGGCAGGGGCGCGAGGTCATGACCTGGCCCAGGAAGGACCGGGTGACCTGGGAGACCTCACCGCGGCCGCGGCACATGTCACAGGTCTGGGCGGAGGTGCCGGGGGCGGCGCCCTCGCCGGAGCAGGTCGTGCAGACCACGGCGGTGTCGACCTGGATGTCCTTGGTCGTGCCGAAGGCCGCCTCGTCGAGCTCCAGCTCGAGACGGATCATCGCGTCCTGGCCGCGCCGGGTGCGCGAGCGCGGGCCGCGCTGGGACGCCGTACCGAAGAAGGCGTCCATGATGTCGGAGAAGTTGCCGAAGCCACCGGCGCCGAAGCCGCCGGCACCGCCGCCGCCCGAGGCGGACAGCGGGTCGCCGCCGAGGTCGTAGACCTGCTTCTTCTGCGGGTCCGACAGCACCTCGTAGGCGGCGTTGATCTCCTTGAAGCGCTCCTGCGTCTTCGGGTCCGGATTGACGTCCGGGTGGAGTTCGCGCGCCAGGCGGCGGAAGGCCTTCTTGATCTCGTCCTGGGACGCGTCGCGGCGTACGCCGAGTACGGCGTAGTAGTCGGTGGCCACTTACGACTCCGCCAGGATCTGTCCGACGTAACGTGCCACTGCGCGTACCGCTCCCATCGTTCCGGGGTAGTCCATGCGGGTCGGTCCGACCACGCCGAGTTTGGCGACTGCCTCGCCGCCCGAACCGTAGCCGACCGACACGACGGACGTGGAGTTCAGCCCTTCGTGGGCGTTCTCGTGCCCGATGCGTACCGTCACGCCCGGTTCCTTGGCCTCGCCGAGCAGCTTGAGGAGCACGACCTGCTCCTCCAGCGCCTCCAGCACCGGCCTGATCGTGAGGGGGAAGTCGTGTCCGAAGCGGGTGAGGTTGGCGGTGCCGCCGATCATCAGCCGCTCCTCGGTCTCCTCGACCAGCGTCTCCAGCAGCGTGGAGAGCACGACCTGGACGGTGCCCCGGTCGTCGGTCTCGAAGGATTCCGCCAGGTCCTGCACCAGCTGCGGCACGTCCGCGAACCGCCGGCCGACGACCCTGCTGTTCAGCCGGGCCCGCAGGTCGGCCAGCGAGGCCTCGCCGAACGGCGCCGGGCAGTCGACCATGCGCTGCTCGACCCGGCCGGTGTCGGTGATCAGGACGAGCATCAGCCGGGCCGGCGCGAGGGAGAGCAGCTCGACGTGGCGCACCGTGGAGCGGGTGAGGCTCGGGTACTGCACGACGGCGACCTGCCGGGTCAGCTGCGCGAGCAGCCGGACCGTGCGGCCGACGACGTCGTCGAGGTCGACCGCGCCGTCCAGGAAGTTCTGGATGGCCCGGCGCTCCGGGCTGGACAGCGGCTTGACGCCCGCCAGCCGGTCGACGAAGAGGCGGTAGCCCTTGTCGGTCGGGATGCGGCCGGCACTGGTGTGGGGCTGGGCGATGTAGCCCTCGTCCTCCAGCACCGCCATGTCGTTGCGCACGGTGGCCGGCGAGACGCCGAGCTTGTGGCGCTCCGTGAGTGCCTTGGAGCCGACCGGCTCCTCCGTCCCGACGTAGTCCTGGACGATGGCGCGCAGCACCTCGAGTCTGCGTTCGCTGAGCATCGCGCACACCTCCAGCTGTGATGCCCGGTTCGTTTCACTGGCTTGGCACTCGATGCGTGTGAGTGCCAGAGATCCCCCGGCCAGTGTACGGCGGCCGGGTACGCCCCTAGCAAGGGCGGCCCGTCACGGTAGCGTCGCGGTATGGACGTGGCTTGGGAAGAGGCGGGGTGGGAACGGCTGACCGGGCGTACCGGACGGCGACGGCTCCCGGTGTGGGACTGCACGGTGGGACTGGTGGTGGGGGACCGTTCCGTGCTCATGGTCGACCCCGGTTCGTGCGTGCGGGAGGGTGCCGAGCTGAGGGCGCAGGCGGAGCTGCTGACGGGCCGGAGAGTGACGCACCTCGCATTCACGCACGGCCATTTCGATCACGTTCTGGGTGCCGCGGCCTTCTCGGGGGCCGAGGTGTTCGGCGCGGTCGGCCTGGACGGGCTGCTCGCGGCGGAGCGCGAGGAGCTGCGCGAGTCGGCGGTGCAGCAGGGGCTGGCGGCGGACGAAGCGGCGGAGTCCGCGGAACTGCTGGTGCTGCCGCGGCACCACGTCTCGGGCGAGTGGACGCTGGACCTGGGCGGGGTGCAGGTGCTGCTGGCGAACGTCGGGCCGGGACACAGCGGCCACGACCTGGCGGTGCTGGTGCCCGGCGAGCGGGAGGTCGTGTTCTGCGGGGACCTGGTGGAGGAGTCCGGGGAGCCCCAGGCGGGGTCGGACGCGGTGCCCGGCCAGTGGCCGGCGGCGCTGGACCGGCTGCTGTCGCTGGGCGGGGAGGACGCGCTGTACGTGCCGGGACACGGTTCGGTGGTGGATGCCCGGTTCGTCCGTGAGCAGCGCGACACACTGGCCCGTCGCTTCGGCGTGTCGCGCGCGTGAGGGTGAAGCCGTTCCTACTGTCGTGCGAATGCGACAGTACGGTCCCGACCTGACCCCGCCCTGGAAGAAGTCCCGGCCCGCGCCCGAGGTGCCGGCGGACCACGATCTGGTGGTCGAGGAGGTGTCCACCGGGTGGTGCGGTGCCGTGGTCGCCTGCGAGGGCGGCACGGTGACGCTGGAGGACCGCTTCGGCAAGCGCCGCGCGTTCCCCCTGGAGCCGCGCGGCTTCCTGCTGGAGGGGGCCGTCGTGACCCTCGTACGGCCCTCCGCGCGCCCGGCGGCCGCGGGGCCCGGCCGGACCGCCTCGGGCTCGGTGGCGGTCCCGGGGGCCCGGGCGCGGGTGGCCCGGGCCGGCCGCATCTACGTGGAGGGGCGCCACGACGCGGAGCTGGTCGAGCGGGTGTGGGGCGACGACCTGCGGATCGAGGGCGTGGTGGTCGAGTACCTGGAGGGCGTCGACGACCTCCCGGCCATCGTCGCCGAGTTCGCCCCCGCCCCGGACGCCCGCCTGGGCGTGCTGGTGGACCACCTGGTCCCCGGCTCGAAGGAGTCCCGCATCGCGGCCGCCGTGACCGGCGCGGACGTGCTGGTGGTGGGCCACCCGTACGTCGACGTCTGGCAGGCGGTGAAGCCGTCCTCGCTGGGCATCGCCGCCTGGCCGGAGGTCCCGCGCGGCCAGGACTGGAAGACCGGCGTCTGCCGCGCCCTCGGCTGGCCGCAGAACACGGGCGCGGCCTGGCAGCACATCCTGTCCCGCGTCCGCTCGTACCAGGACCTGGAGCCGTCGCTCCTGGGCCGCGTCGAAGAACTGATCGACTTCGTGACGGCGCCCGCGTGACCTACGGCAGGGTGCCGAACTCCTCGGTGCCCAGGACCAGGCCCAGGCCTGCCAGCGGAACCGGCTCCCCGAACTTGCTGGTCCGCTCCGCCCGGTACCCGGCCTGCTCCCCCGAGCCGAAGGGCTCGGTGAGCATCGTGCACTTGGCCTCGAAGGGGTCCACGATCAGGTACGCGGGCACGCCGCCGGCCGCGTAGAGGGAGCGCTTGGTCACGTAGTCCCGGAGCCTGCTCGTCTTGGACACCACCTCGACGAGGAGCGTGACGACCTCGACGGGCATGAGACGTCCGGACCCGGGCGCGGCCTCCCTGAGCACGACGACGAGATCCGGTTGCGGCTCGCTCGACTCCCTCAGCAGGTCGACGTCCTGGGTCTGCAGCCGGAGCCAGCGATCGCGGGGAATCGAGTCCTGGATCGCTTCCACGATCAGGTTGTGGACCAGGTCCGGCCCGGCCATCATCACGATTTCCCCCCTGAGGAGCTCGACCTTGATGCCCTCGGGAGCCTGGAGACTCTCGAAGAACTCGGTCATCCGGCGATCGTCCACAGCGGTCATCTCCGTGCCTCCACTTCTGCCGCCGTGAGCTACGGCGCCAGGCTATGGACAGGTTAGGCAGCGTCCCGGGGGTTCCGCGTGGGTTCACCCCGGTGGGTGAACGCTGCCGTCGCTGCGAGCCGAGCCGGCGGCTCCTTCAGTCCACCAGGTCGCGGACCACCGCGTCCGCGAGGAGGCGGCCGCGCAGGGTCAGTACCGCGCGGCCGTTGGCGTACGGGCCGGGCTCCAGCAGGCCGTCGGCGAGTGCCCGGCCGGCGGCGGCGAGCCCGGCCGGGGCCAGCAGGTCCAGCGGGCAGCCGTCGGCCAGCCGGAGCTCCAGCAGGACGCGCTCCACGCGCCGGTCCTCGGCGGACAGCAGCTCGCGCCCGGCACCGGGGCTGCGGCCCTCGGCGAGGGCGGCGGCGTAGGCGCCGGGGTGCTTCACGTTCCACCAGCGGACGCCCCCGACGTGGCTGTGGGCGCCGGGGCCCGCGCCCCACCAGTCGGCGCCGCGCCAGTACAGCTCGTTGTGCAGGCACCGGCCGGCCTCGGAGGTGGCCCAGTTCGACACCTCGTACCAGTGGTAGCCGGCGCCGGAGAGCACCTCCTCGGCGATGAGGTACCGGTCGGCGTGCACGTCGTCGTCGGTCATCGGGACCTCGCCGCGGCGGATCCGGCGGGCCAGCTGGGTGCCCTCCTCGACGATCAGGGCGTACGCGCTGACGTGGTCGGGGCCGGCGCCGAGCGCGGCGTCCAGGGAGGCCCGCCAGTCGTCGTCGGACTCGCCGGGGGTGCCGTAGATGAGGTCGAGGTTGACGTGCTCGAACCCGGCGGCGCGCGCCTCGGCCACGCAGGCCTCGGGGCGGCCGGGGGTGTGGGTGCGGTCGAGCACCTTCAGGACGTGCTGCCGGGCGCTCTGCATGCCGAAGGAGATGCGGTTGAAGCCGCCCTCGCGCAGCTCGGCGAGGTACTCGGGGCCGACGGACTCGGGGTTGGCCTCGGTGGTGACCTCGGCGTCGGGGGCCAGGCCGAACTCGTCCCGGATCGCCGCGAGCATGCGGACGAGGTCGGCGGCGGGCAGCAGCGTGGGCGTACCGCCGCCGACGAAGACCGTGCGGACCTCGCGGGGGTCGTCCCCGAGCACCTTGCGGGCCAGGCGGACCTCGTCCGTCAGGGTGTCGGCGTAGTTCTCGCGGGAGGCGAGCACGCCGCCGGTGCCGCGCAGCTCGGTGGCGGTGTAGGTGTTGAAGTCGCAGTAGCCGCAGCGCGTGGCGCAGTACGGCACGTGCAGGTAGAAGCCGAGCGGGCGGTCGCCGGCGCCTTCCAGGGCATGCGGAGGCAGCGCCCCGTCGTCGGGCACGGGCTCACCATCGGGCAGTACGGAAGGCATGGGCCCATTGTCCCGTACCGCCCGACGGTGTCGGACGTGATGCCCGTCGCGCCCCGCTGCCGGGGCGCGGGTCCGGGTCAGGCCTCGCGGGAGCCCTCGTACATCTCGTCGATGAGGTGCTTGAACTCGCGCTCGACGACCGGCCGCTTCAGCTTGAGGCTGGGCGTGAGGTCGCCGTGCTCCACGTCCAGGTCGCGGGGCAGCAGCCGGAACTTCTTGATCGTCTGCCAGCGCTGGAGGCCCTCGTTGAGGGTCTGGACGTACGTCTCGACCAGGCGGTTCGTCTCGGGCGCGGCCACGACCTCGGCGTACGGCTTGCCCTCCATGCCGTGCTCGGCGGCCCAGCCGAGGATGGCGGCCTCGTCGAGGGCGATGAGGGCGGTGCAGAAGTTCCGGTCGGCGCCGTGGACGACGATGTTGGAGACGTAGGGGCAGATCGCCTTGAACTGGCCCTCGACCTCGGCCGGGGCGACGTACTTGCCGCCGGAGGTCTTGATCAGGTCCTTCTTGCGGTCGGTGATCCGCAGGTAC
This sequence comes from Streptomyces sp. NPDC101118, assembly GCF_044759445.1. Classification (NCBI taxonomy): domain Bacteria; kingdom Bacillati; phylum Actinomycetota; class Actinomycetes; order Kitasatosporales; family Streptomycetaceae; genus Streptomyces; species Streptomyces sp. NPDC101118. The sequence goes on from NZ_JBIVZG010000031.1 coordinate 27,099, forward strand.
CCGTCGGCCGAGAGCTCGCCGATGTCTCCGGTGTGGAACCAGCCGTCGGCCTCCAGGACCTCGGCGGTCTTCTCGGGCAGCCCGTGGTAGCCCTCCATGATGCCGGGGCCGCGCAGCAGGATCTCGCCGTCGTCGGCGATGCGGACCTCGGTGCCGGGGAGGGGCTTGCCGACCGTGCCGGTGCGGTAGGCCTCGCCGGGGTTGACGAAGGACGCGGCGCTGGACTCCGTCAGGCCGTAGCCCTCCAGGATGTGGATGCCGGCGCCGGCGAAGAAGTAGCCGATCTCGGGGGCGAGGGCGGCGGAGCCCGAGACGCAGGCGCGCAGGTTGCCGCCGAAGGCTTCGCGGAGCTTGCCGTAGACGAGCTTGTCGGCGATGGCGTGCTTGGCGGAGAGGCCGAAGGGCGCGGTCGCGTTGCCGGTGCGGCGGAAGTTGTCCTGGGTGACCTTCGCGTACTCGCGGGCGACCTCGGCGGCCCACAGGAAGATCTTGTACTTGGCGCCGCCGGCGGCGCGGGCCTTGGCGGCGACGCCGTTGTAGACCTTCTCGAAGATGCGCGGGACGGCGGCCATGTAGGTGGGCTGCACGACCGGCAGGTTCTCGATGATCTTGTCGATGCGGCCGTCGACGGCGGTGACGTGGCCGACCTCGATCTGGCCCGAGGTGAGGACCTTACCGAACACGTGGGCCAGCGGCAGCCACAGGTACTGGACGTCGTCGGCGGTGATCAGGCCGGTGGCGACGGTGGCCTTGGCCATGTACGACCAGTTGTCGTGCGGCAGCCGTACGCCCTTGGGGCGGCCGGTGGTGCCGGAGGTGTAGATCAGGGTGGCGAGCTGGTCGGCGGTGATCGCCGCGATCCGCTCCTTGATGGCCTCGGGGTGCTCGGCCAGGTGGGCGTTGCCGCGCTCCTCCAGCTCGGCGAGGGAGAGCACCCAGCCCTCGGGGTCGCCCTCGGCCGGGACGGCGTCGTCGGCGTTGAGGACCACGACGTGGTGGAGGCCGGGCAGGTCCTTGCGGTGCTCCCGGGCCTTGGCCAGCTGGGCGCCGTCCTCGGCGATGAGCACCCGGCTGTCGGAGTCCGAGAGGATGAACGCCGACTCCTCGCCATTGGTGCTCGGGTAGATCGTGGTGGTCGCGGCGCCGGCGCACATCACGCCGAGGTCGGCGAGGATCCACTCGACGCGGGTGTTGGAGGCGAGGGCGACGCGCTGGACCGGCTCGACGCCGAGGGCGATGAGACCGGCCGCGATGGCGAAGACCCGGTCGGCCGCCTGTCCCCAGCTGAGCGACTTCCACTCGTCCGGCCCCTGGCCCGAGGCCGCCGGGACGGGATAGCGGTAGGCCTCCCCGTCGGGCGTGGCGGCGACGCGCTCAAGGAAGACGGACGCCACGGTGGGCGGGCGATTCTCGATCAAGGACTTTGTGTCGCTCACGACATCCTCCGGACCGGTCCACGCGGAGTTGCGTGGGAGCGTGGGGACTGGCGGGTTTTTGTAACTGGCGAGTAACCATCGAGCAGTGATCAGAGTAGAGGCCGCCCGGCCGGGGCGTAAGAGCTGGCGTGCGGCCGGTTCATAACGAAACGGGCCCCCGCGCGTCTGCGCGGGGGCCCGTTTTCGGACAACGTGGTTACTTCTTCTTCGCGCCGGACTCGTCGCTGGACAGCACCGCGATGAAGGCCTCCTGCGGGACCTCCACGGAGCCGACCATCTTCATCCGCTTCTTGCCTTCCTTCTGCTTCTCCAGCAGCTTCCGCTTACGGGAGATGTCACCGCCGTAGCACTTGGCGAGGACGTCCTTGCGGATGGCGCGGATCGTCTCGCGGGCGATGACCCGGGAGCCGATGGCGGCCTGGACGGGCACCTCGAAGGCCTGCCGCGGGATGAGCTCGCGCAGCTTGGCGACCAGGCGCACGCCGTACGCGTAGGCCGCGTCCTTGTGGGTGATCGCGGAGAAGGCGTCGACCTTGTCGCCGTGCAGCAGGATGTCGACCTTGACCAGGCTGGAGGCCTGCTCGCCGGTGGGCTCGTAGTCGAGGGAGGCGTAGCCGCGGGTCTTGGACTTCAGCTGGTCGAAGAAGTCGAAGACGATCTCGGCGAGCGGGAGGGTGTAGCGGATCTCGACACGGTCCTCGGAGAGGTAGTCCATGCCGAGGAGGGTGCCGCGGCGGGTCTGGCACAGCTCCATGATCGAGCCGATGAACTCGGTGGGCGCGAGGATCGTGGCGCGCACGACCGGCTCGTACACCTCGGAGATCTTGCCCTCGGGGAACTCGCTCGGGTTGGTGACCGTGACCTCCTTGCCGTCCTCCAGGACGACCCGGTAGACCACGTTCGGCGCGGTGGCGATCAGGTCGAGGCCGAACTCGCGCTCCAGGCGCTCGCGGATCACGTCGAGGTGGAGCAGGCCGAGGAAGCCGACGCGGAAGCCGAAGCCGAGTGCGGCGGAGGTCTCCGGCTCGTACACCAGGGCGGCGTCGTTGAGCTGGAGCTTGTCGAGGGCCTCGCGGAGGTCCGGGTAGTCCGAGCCGTCCAGCGGGTACAGGCCCGAGAAGACCATGGGCTTCGGGTCCTTGTAGCCGCCGAGGGCCTCGGTGGCGCCGCCCGTCATCTGGGTGATCGTGTCACCGACCTTGGACTGGCGGACGTCCTTCACACCGGTGATCAGGTAGCCCACCTCGCCGACGCCGAGGCCGTCGGCGGCCAGCATCTCGGGCGAGTTCGTGCCGATCTCCAGCAGCTCGTGCGTGGCGCCGGTGGACATCATCCGGATGCGCTCGCGCTTGTTGAGCTTGCCGTCGACCACACGGACGTACGTGACGACACCGCGGTACGAGTCGTATACGGAGTCGAAGATCATCGCGCGGGCGGGGGCGTCGGCCACGCCGACGGGCGCCGGGACGGTCTGCACGACGCGGTCGAGCAGGGTGTCCACGCCGACACCGGTCTTGGCGGAGACCCGCAGGACGTCGCTCGGGTCACAGCCGACCAGGTTCGCCAGCTCCTCGGCGAACTTCTCCGGCTGGGCGGCCGGCAGGTCGATCTTGTTGAGGACCGGGACGATCGCGAGGTCGTTCTCCATCGCCAGGTACAGGTTGGCGAGGGTCTGGGCCTCGATGCCCTGGGCCGCGTCCACGAGCAGGATCGTGCCCTCGCAGGCCGCGAGGGAACGGGACACCTCGTACGTGAAGTCCACGTGGCCCGGGGTGTCGATCATGTTCAGGATGTGCGTCTTCCCCGCACCCTCGCCCGTCGTCGGTGCCCACGGCAGACGGACGGCCTGGGACTTGATGGTGATGCCGCGCTCACGCTCGATGTCCATGCGGTCGAGGTACTGGGCGCGCATCTGCCGCTGGTCGACGACACCGGTCAGCTGGAGCATCCGGTCGGCGAGGGTCGACTTGCCGTGGTCGATGTGCGCGATGATGCAGAAATTGCGGATCAGCGCCGGGTCGGTACGGCTCGGCTCGGGCACGTTGCTGGGGGTCGCGGGCACCTAGTGTCCTGATTCTCGGGTGGAAGTCGGATCGATACGCAGGTACCCATGGTCCCACGCCCGCGCGAGTGCGCTCGGTTTGGGCCGCCCGAACGGCAGCTGATATCGTGGACAGCTGTGTCTCGTCTGCCCTCTCAGCGGCGGGACGCTTCCGAAGAAACTCTGAACCTGAAAAGGCTCTTTCGTGGCGAACATCAAGTCCCAGATCAAGCGGAACAAGACGAACGAGAAGGCGCGCCTGCGCAACAAGTCCGTCAAGTCCGAGCTGCGCACCTACATCCGCAAGGCCAACGAGGCCGTCGTCGCCGGCGACGCCGAGAAGGCCACCGCTGCCGCCCGTGCCGCGTCGCGGAAGCTGGACAAGGCTGTCTCGAAGGGTGTCATCCACAAGAACGCCGCCGCCAACAAGAAGTCGGCGCTGGCCTCCAAGGTTGCCTCCCTCCAGGGCTGAGCACTCTGATGTGATCGCCGGAAGGGACCAAGCGGGCCCTCTCATCCGCTCCTGACCGGCAACCCCGCGCCGCACGCGGCCTGCGTTCGCCACGCGGGTGCGGCGCACCAGCTTCACAGCTAAACACCTGGTCATAGGCCAGTTGCTACTGCCCGTCCGGTTCCCCACCGGGCGGGCAGTACGCATTTTGTACACGTGGCTCGGACGGCTTGCCCGCACCTCGGGTGGCGAGTGCGGACGCGCGTCCGGCATCGAGGGCGTCAGCGACCTCGTCCAAGCGGTCCGGGAACAGGTGCCCGTAGACGTCCAGCGTCATCGCCGCCGACTTGTGCCCTAGCATCGTCTGGACGACCTTCACGTCCGCTCCGGACGCGATGGCCAGCGACGCCGCCGTGTGGCGAAGCTTGTGCGGCGTGATGCCCAGGCCGCCCAAGCCAGCCGCCTTCACAGCCGCATCGAACTCGGGCCGCCACGTCCCGTACCTCAGGTGGGTGCCGTCGGCGCCGGTAAACAGCAGCTCGTCGGCCGGCCGCCCCACGGTGAGCGGCCGCACCACCTCGACCAGCGACCGCAGCAGCGGAACCGACCGCTTCTCGTGGTTCTTCACCGGCCCCAGACGCATGCCGCCCTTAACCCGCGTGTGCGCCTGCACGATGCGCAGGCGGCGCGCGTCGAGCTGCACCCTGCCCGCCTTGAGCGCGGTTGCCTCGCTCCAGCGGATCCCGCAGTAACCCAGCACCAGGATCAGCGTGCGCTGCTCCCCTGCCGCGTCTGCCAGGTCCGCCAGCTGCTCGTGGGTGAGGTAGACGTGATCGTCGTCATCGTCCGCCTTCGTCAGCTCGTGACCGGCGAAGGGGTTCAGGTGGATCCGGCCGGCCATCACAGCACGCTTCATGACCATGCTGCCGACGAGGTGTGTCTTCTCGATCCGGGCGGCACTGAGCGGCTTGCCGCGCCTCCCGGGCTGATCGCCCAACTCGGTCAGCCAGGCGGAGACGTCTTCCCACCGGATCGCCGAGACCTGCCAGGCTCCCCACTTCGGGACCACGTAGAGGTCGAGGAGCTCCCGGTAGTCGTTCCGCGTCCGTTCCGATGGCTTCCGCAGGGCTCCGTGCCACTCCTCCGCCACCTCGGAGAACAGGATCTTGCCCTGCTTCGGGTCGCGGTACGTGCCCTTGTCGAGGCGCTCCTCAACAGCGCGCTTCTCGGCTTCCGCCTGCGGCAGCTTCGGAAAGGTCAGCGCCTTCGGCTTACCGTCAGGGCCGTACCACCGGACACGCCACCGGCCAGGAGCGGCGCGCTTGCTGCCGGCCTTCTTGGCCTCGTTCCATGCTCCCAGTGCCTTTCGGTAGTCCGCGTGGTTAGCCCGGTCCTCAATCCAGACCCTGGCCATGCGACTCCTCCCTGCCCGCATCCCGACGCTCAGCACGAAGCTGCTCCAGCCCTCGAACCAGCTCGGCGTATTCGGCCTCCATCCGATCAAGCTCGATGTTCAGCCGATCTTGGGAGGCTCGCGCGGCCGCCATCCTGTTCGCGAACTCCTCCGGGTGGCTCGACATCGTGAACTGGGAGATCTCAACCGCCCGGCCCACGTCCGCAAGGACCAGCTCTGCGGCGCGACCAGCCGGCCGACGCCGCACGTAACGATCCCGCTTGGACTGGCTCAGCAGCTCGTACTGCTCCTGCTGCTCCTGGTCCGGCTGACCGTCCATGTCGGGAGACATGGCACGTTCGCCTTTCACCCAACTCCACGCGGCCGACAGCCTGGTCACCAGCTTGCTGGTAAGCCGTACGTACGTGTCGCCGACCTCGGGCTGCGGCAGCAGGAGCACCAAGGGGCTCACGTTCAGCGCGAGTGCGAGCGCCACCAAATCATCGGCGTCAACACGCCTCATTCCGGCCTCAATGCGTGAGATCCCCAGGGGTGGGATCGACCGTCCGAGCTCCCCCACTTTCTCGGACAGCTCCCTCTTGGTCAGCCCTCGGGCGACGCGGAGGTGCTCGACGGCGACCTGCACGTGACTGCCGATGGGGCCGAGCGGGTTCTTCTTCTCGTCTGCCACAGGTCCAGCGTGGCATCGAAATGATGCGCGCGCAATCCTTCTTGCTCTCTCTGCGTCCGCGGCTCTACTCTTCGATGTGTGCACACATCGTTTCGATGTCTCTGCATATCGAAAGGGAAGCCATGCCCATGCACAGCAAGGAAGCCCCGGCCCCCCTCCTCACCCCGGCCCAGGTGAGCGACTGGACGCAGTTGGAAGAGCAGACGCTCGCCAACATGCGCTGGCGTGGCACGGGGCCGGCGTACATCAAGCTCGGCACCGGACGCAGCGCGCCGGTCCGCTACCGCCGATGCGATGTCGAGCGCTGGCTCACAGCACAGACCATCGCGGCATGAAAAGGGCCCCCAGCAGGTGCGCCAACACCACCGGGGGCCAGGAAGCACCGCCGTCCAATCCAGAACAGCCGAACGGCCGCGCGGGAGTACCAGTCCCGTATGCGCGGCCGTGAAGGAGCTTCACGATGAAGACTGCCACGACCGTCCCCACCACCGCCAGTACGCTCGTCAGGCTCAGGGACACGCCGGACCCGTGCGACGCGGACCAGCGGGCCGTGAACCCGGCCGCCGCAGCGCTCGCCGCGCTGTCGCCCGCCCTCAACCCGCGCGCCGTGTATGTCCTCGGACAGATCGAGGCCGTCAAGCAGGATGCCGAACCGCCCGTGTGCGTCGTCTTCGACCGCATTGGCTCGCTGATCCGCGAGACGGGCGACGCAGACGCGGTCCTCGATTTCGCCCTCGCCGCGGTCGCCCGGCCGGCGAACTCCGCAGCCGAGGCCGTGATCGACACTACCGAGGGGAAGCGTCCCGGCGCCGAGCGATCCGTCGCCTACTGGGAGACTGCCGAACTCGACGCTGGAATCCTGGTGGTCTTCAAGCGGTACGGCGACCACACGCGTGTCGCCTACGACCCCGCGCAGGTCAGCCGCGTCGAGGCCGAGGGCCTCATTCGTGCTTACTGCCCGACGGCGTCCCGGTGAGCAGCCGCACCCCCAGCCGGACCCCCGGCGCCCACCAGGCGCCGGGGACGCCCGACGTGCTTCCCGGCCGTTGGCCGGCCTGCCCGTACTCCGACGCCGCTCTCATCCGGGCGCGTGCAGAGCGGGCCCGCCGCGTACTGACCTTCGGCTCCATCAGGGCCGACCTCGAAGACCAGCCTTCCGCGCGCGCCGTCCGCGTTGCTGCGCGCCGCTGGGTCGCCGATCTCCTCGCCCTGGCCGAGGACGTCGCGACGGAGAAGACGGAGACCGCACGTTGACCATGCACGTTCCGGTGTCGGCCGCGGCCGGCACCCCCCTGGCCGGGGCCCTTTGGCTGACACAACGCCACTTCGCCGTGTTCCCCGCGGACCACCCCGAGTTGACACGCTGCGCCGGGATCGGCCGCGGGCACGACCCCGAGACCTGCACCGACCGAGGCAAGCACCCGGCGGAGCCGTTCACGCGGGCGACCGTCCGCACCGACGAGCAGGTCCGTCGGCTCTTCGGGCAGGAGGTCCGCAACGTCGGCGTCTACGTCGGCGGGTGCGTCCGCCCGGACGGGGCGCAGCTCCTGGTGATCGACAGCGACCGGTCTCGGGCCCTTGAGGACACGGCCGAAGCGTTCGGCTACCAGCACACGCCGACCATGCGGGTCCACACGGCCAAGGGGCACCACGACTACTACTGGGCGCCGGCCACGGCCAGGCTGGGCAACGGGCTCGGCGCGCTCAAGGGCCGCTTCGACGGGGACGTGAGGGCCGGAAATGCCTACGTCATCAGCGTGGGCTCCCTCCACCACACCGGGGTCGTCTACACACTGGAGGACGCCGAGCGGCCGCCGGTGGATGCGCCCGCGTGGCTGCTCGACGCGCTTCAGGCGCGCCCGCCCGCGCCGTCCCTGCCTCCCGGGGCCGTGGTCATCCCAAGCGATCGGCACGACGCGTACACCCGCCGCGCTGTGCAGGCCGAATGCGACTCGATCACGAGCGCCCCGGAGGGCGACCAGAACAACACGATCAACACCGCGGCATACAGCCTCGGCACCCTCGTGGGCGCCGGCGCGCTCACCGAGGACGAGGCCCGTGACCACCTCCTCGCCGCGGCCCGCGCAGGCAACCACCCCGAGGGCCGTGCCCTGGCCACGATCGCGTCCGGGCTACGCGCTGGCATGGCTCAGCCACGGCACCCGTGGCCCCCAATCGCCCGCGCCAACACCCGGAACGACTTCACCGGACTGGTGCCCCCACAATCGCGTCCCACAAATCCCAGAAACCGGGGTGACGTCCACCAAGTGAGCGCAGCAAGCAGTTCTGGGATTTCTGGGACGCGCATCGAGGTGCCGGAGTGGGACGAGCCAGTGTCGTTGGCCAGCCCGCCGGTGCCTGAGTTCCCCACGTCGCTCCTGGGTGGTCTCGGCGAGTTCGTCACAGCCGCAGCGGCGTCCCTTCAGGTTCCGGTGGACCTGGTCGCCTTTGCCGCGCTGGCCACTATCTCGACGGCGACCGGGGGCCGCCGCCGCATCCAGGTCAAGGCCGACTGGCAGGAGTCCACCGCCCTGTACTTGGCCGCGCTCGCCGACTCCAGCGAGAAGAAGACTCCGGCGCTGAACACCGCCGCGGCGCCTCTGCGGGCGGTCGAGGACGAGCTGATCGAGCGCGCCCGACCCGAGGTCGAAGCCACCGCGCAGGAGATCCGCATCACCACGGCCCGCATGAGCAAGGCGGAGCAGAACGCCGCCAACGCCGTGCCGGACAAGCGCCAGGAGGCCGAGGCGGACGCCGAGGCGGCGCGCGTGAAGCTCTTGGAGCTCGGCGACACCCCGGAGCTGCCCCGGCTCCTGGTCCGCGACATCACCCTCGAAGCGCTCGCCAAGCGCATGTACGAGCAGGGCGGCCGTATCGGCTCTCTCGCCTCCGAGGGCGGGCTCTTCAAGGTCGCGGCTGGCCTGTACGGCAGCAACGGCAAGGCCAACACCGATCTGCTGCTGGAGGCCTACACAGGCGGGCCGTACACCATCGACCGCACCGGCCGCCCCTCTGCGAGGATGCCCCACACGTTTCTCGCACTCGGCCTGATCGTGCAGCCCGGGATCATCTCCGGGCTGGAGAAGCAGAACCCCGAGTTTCGCCAGTCCGGGCTCCTGGGCCGCTTCCTGTACGCCAAGCCCGTTCCCACCGAAGAGGACACCTTCGACTCGCCGCCCATCCCTCAGCACATCGCCAACGACTACGACCGCCGCATCCGCGACCTCGTCCAGCGGGTGTGGGCCTGTCCCGACATCCTCACAATGGAGTTGTCGGCGCCGGCCCGGCAGGCCTTCGCCGCGTTCTACGACGCGTTCGCCAAGCGCAGGAAGCCCGCAGGCGACCTTCACGACCTGGCCGACTGGGCCGGCAAGCTACGCGGCCAGCTCATCCGCATCGCCGCGTGCCTCACCCTCTACGAAGACCCAGGCGCTCGCGAGATCAGCCACCAGCGCGTCCTCGACGTCCTGGCGCTGGCCCCGTACTTCATCGCTCACGCCCGAGCGGTGTTCGACCTCATGGGCAAGAATCGCGAAGGTGCCGTCAAGCCGCTCCGCGACGTCGTCACGTGGCTCCGAACCCGCCCGTCCCCCACGGCACCGTTCTCCGCGCGCGACGCCTGGCAGGCCCTCAAGGGACGCGAGTGGGCGACCGAGATGGACGTCATGAACGACGTCCTGTTGCAGCTGGAGGAGTACGGCTGGATCGCCCTCGCCCCCTCCCCGGAGACCGTGCGCCGCGGCCGCAAGCCCTCTCCCCGCTTCGACGTCCACCCCCTGATTCACGCCGACACGAGGAGTCCGCTGTGACCATCACCCACAGCACGTTCGTTGCGGGCGACAGGCACCTGATCGCACGCATGGTCACCAACTACACGTGCGGCCACTGCACCGGAGAAGTCGCGTACTTGGCCACCGTCGGCGAGACCCTGCACGCAGGCATCGAGCACGACGACGGGTGCCCGGTCCTCGCAGGCACCCTGCCCGCATCGCCTGACATGGTTCGCGCCGCCAGCATCCCGGACACCTTCCGGTCCTGGTGACGAAGGCGCGCATCCGGTTCCACCCTCTCCCGCGCGCATGACGAGACAGCCCGCAATCGCTCGGGCAATCCACGGGGAGAGAGACGGAAGACTGGGCGCGGGGTCCCCCAATGATCAACGCCGAAAAAAATCGTCACCCCAGGTCAACGCGTCTTTTTTGGGGTGATCTTCTTCCCAGCCCCGCGTCCAGCTTTCCTTTTTCTCTCCGAGGCCCAAATCCCAACGGTTGATCTTGAAGGAGGATCCATGTCGAGGAAACCGACCGTGCCGTGCGCGATGTGCGGCCGACTGCTGTGGAGCGGCCGCGGCTCCCTGCCCGCGGGGCAACGGGTGTGCCAGCCCTGCCGCCGCAAGCGCAGAGCGCGCCCGTGACCGCGCCGGAGTACGTACACGGCGCTCTGATTCACGGGGTCAGCGCCCACGTCTTCGACCGGGTGCTGCGCTCGCCGAACGTTGCGCGGCTCCTGGACGAGTTGCCGGCCTGGATGCGGCCGGAGGTGGATGGTGCGCGGCGGGCGATCCGGCTGGCTGCGCAGGAGTACGAGGGACTGCCCGTTGCCGTGGACGGCAGTGCGGCAACGCAGGCTGCGGCACTCGGGCCACTCTCTCCCCATGAGATCGACACATACCAGGCGAGCGTCCTGCTCGGCCTCGGGGAGCGGCGGGTACGGCAGCTGGCGGCTGGCGGGATGGGTCGCCGGGTCGGCGGCCGCTGGCTGCTGGACCGGTCCGCTGTTCTCGCGTACGCGGAGCACCGCCGGGGGCACGCCGATCTCTCAGCCTGAGCAGCGTTGCCCGGCAGATCGCCCGGGGACGCGGCCGACGGCGTACCTGGCAGATGTCCCGGGGCGTGACGTGGCCGAGCGAGGGCGCCGCCCCGTCGTATCCAGCGGCGAGGAGCGGTGATGGCAAGTTCGGAAGAAGTGGCCTGGCAGTTGTACGCGGGCCTGGAGCAGAGGGACCGCCGGGCGGTGGACGCGTGGCGGTCCCTGGGGAACGACCTCGTGACTTCCCTGATGAACTCCCGGGCCCTCGGCAGCGCCAGGCCTCTGCGCGTTCCGGCGGACGATGTCGTCGACTGGCAGCGTCGGCAGCTCGGCACGGACCCGGATCTCGTCCTGGCACGGACTGCCGAGCACGAGGCCGCGCACGTGGTCGTTGCCTGGGCGCTCGGCCTGCACGTGGCCAAGGTGTCCATCGGCGAGAACGGCCGGGACGGCGTTACGACGTACGAGGCTGCCGGCCGGGATGAGACTGCCGCGGTTGCCGCGGCCGCCGAGGTGTGGTTCACCGAATTCCGAGCCCTGGCCTATCCCCGGGGTGATGCGGACGGCTGTCGGGACGACATGCGGCTCCTCGTCCGGAGCACCGATGGGGACCACGACATCCACCGGGCCCGCCGCCGGGCACGGCTCATCCTCGGCGAGCGACGAGACGAGGTCCTCGCCCTGGCCGCCCGGCTTGGCCGTGAGCGGCACATCACCTTCGAGAAGGGACACACGTCATGACGGAGATCTCCGGGAGCGCGCTGGCCAGCCTGGCGGAGGGCGCGGACATGGACCTCGACACCGTCCGGTCGCTTGCCGCCAACGGGAGTCTGGAGGTCGCCGTGTACCGGTACCAGCGGCTCCGGGCGGCCGCCCGCGATCGGCGGATGGTCGGCGCGCAGGCACGCGCCCGGTTCGGCGGCCCGCGAACCCTCACCCCGCACCAGGCCAAGGTGGAGCTGCTCAGGCGACGCGCAGCCTGACCCCATTGGCCACGGCGCCCGGTTCCTCACCTGAGGACGCCGGGCGCCGCGCTGTTGCCCGCGTGCGCTCTGTCGCACCTGCGGGCATGTGGCTACGGTGCGATCGACACAGACCGTGCGCACGGATGGGGGACCTCATGGCCCGACGACTGCTGAAGGTCGGTACGAACAGCGGGAACAACGGATGCCCAACGCTGTACGAAGATCCCGCCACTGGGGACTACGTCGTGCAGGGCACCCGCGTGGATGACCCCGCCGAGTTGGACCAGCTCGACCACCTGACCGCCGACGAGGGGGCCGTTACCGTGCCGCGCGAACTCCTGGCGAACTTCGGCCCCAAGGAGGCCGTGCACGTGCCGCAGTTCATCACCTTCGAAGAGTTCGACGGGATGTTCACCAGCCTCGCGCATTGTGCGTGGCGCCTTGAGACGCGCCGACGGTACGCCTCGGACGAGGACACCGACACCTACCGCCAGTTCGCTGCTGGCCAGCCGGTCGAGTGGGACCTCAACGACCCATGGTGCATGGAGCGCCGGGAACAGGTCGCACTCGGCAAGCGGTTCGAGCGCGTGCGCATCCTTGACGAACCCGCCACGGAAGGACAGCGGTACCTCCTGGACAACGCCCGCCGGAACAGGGCAGTCGGTGAGGACATCCGCACGCTGACCCGAGTGGAAGCGGAACTCCTCGGCCTCCCCATGGAAGACTTCTGGATCTTCGACGCGCGGGTGGTGGCGCTCCTGCATTTCGACACCGGGGACCGCATGATCGGCGTTGAGCTGGTCACGAACCCCGTGGACGTACTGCGGTACTGCCAGGCCAGGGAAGCAGCCTGGCATCATGCGACCGCCGGATAGAGCGTGACGAGAGCCGGTACCGTCCCAAGGGTGAGCACCGATTTCCAGCAGTCGCGGGTGGCCCTCGGCGCTCGGCTCCGGGAGCTGCGCGGCGAGGCCACCGGTCGTGACTTGGCGGCCCGGCTGGGCTGGCCGCAGTCGAAGGTGTCCAAGCTGGAGACCGGCCGGCAGACGGCCACCCCGGCCGACCTCGATGCTTGGGCCGCGGCCACCGGCCACCCCGAGTCCGGCGAGGAGCTGCGGGCCCGCCTGCAAGGGCTGGAGTCCCGTACCCGGTCGTGGCGCCGCCAACTGCGCGCCGGGCACCGGCCGGTGCAGGATGCCCTCACGGTGGAGTACGAGCGCTCCGCTCACCTGCGTGCCTGGGAAGGCGCCATGGTCGTGGGACTGCTCCAGACCGCCGACTATGCTCGGCACGTCTTCACCCGGTACGCCGACCTGCACCAGTCCGTGAGGGACATTGAAGACGCGGTGCGGGCGCGTATGCGGCGCCAGGAGATTCTGTACCAGCCAGGGCGCCGGTTCGACATCGTCATGTGGGAAGCAGCCCTGCACGCGGGCGTGTGTCCGCCCGTGGTCCTTGCGGCCCAACTCGACCGCCTTGCAGGGGTGGTGGGGCTGGATACCGTACGGCTGGGCATCGTCCCGCTCGGTGCGCCGGTCCCGATCCCGCCGGCGAACGGGTTCTGGATGTACGACGACCGCTTGGTCATCGCGGAGGACTGGCATGCCGAGCTGTGGCTCAACGATCCGGACAGCATCGGCACGTACACCCGCGTGTGGGCGGCCCTGGAGTCCGCTGCCGTGTACGGCCCGGCCGCACACCGGTTGATCGCAGGGGCGCGGACGCACCTGCACGCCGCGTGAGAACCACCGGGAATTTCGGGCGCGCACCCGAGAATCACTGAGAATCACGCATGCCCGCGATTCTCGCCTGCTGCCAACCTGCTGCCATCAACCGCTGATGACGGTAGGGAGCACCGCGGCATGGACGCCCACGCGATGACCTTCAACCACGTCGACCACCCGCTCCTGAAGGAGCGCGTCGTCGACACCCACTCGCTCCGCGAGGGCGTCCTGGAGGCCGTCCTGGTTGAGGACGGAAAGCGGGTGGCGTACATCCGCGGCGACGACCACCTGGAATTCGACGCCCCGATCGAGGCCGTGAGGGCCGCCCAGTGAGCGGGTGGCGGAGCCTGGCCCAGATGGAGGCCGAGGCCGCGAACCTTCACGTGACGGGCCTCGGCCTGGACGTCCGCCCGTCGCTGGCCCATCCCGGGGGCGTCTGCCGCGCCACCAAGGTGCCGTGCCCGCTCTGCCGCCGGCCGGGCAGACTCGAACAGCGGTGGGGCTCCCACCTCGTCTACTGCACCCCGTGCCAGCACGGGTTCGGCATCTGGCACGACCCGGTGCGCTGCTGGCAGCAGGTCCGGTAGAGCCGTGCGCATCTGCTGCTACTGCCAGCGCACGATCCGGGGCGAGGCCCGTGTGAGGACGCCGGACTCGGCGTCCGGCGCCCGCCCGGACGTGTACGCCCACCCGACGGGCGACCCGACGTGTCGGCCGATGACCAGCCAGGACCCGGCCGACTCCCACTGATCTCCGGTCCTCCCGTGACGCCGACCGGGAGGGCCGGGCGACACCCCGCTCCGGCCGCGCATCTGCCAGGACCACGACCGGAGCGGGCCACACCACCAGGCCCAACTATTGGAGGACCGATGGCAACTCCCACTATCCCGGAAACGTCCGCCCGTCAGCTGCTCTCTGCCGAGGGCTTCCGCCGCGTCGTCCACCTCGTGATGCGCGACAACGACGGCGTTGATGAACCGCTGGCGGTGCGGATCGTGGACGAGGCGATCAAGTTCGTCGCGGCGGCCGCGACGACCACGGGCCGGCACCTGCGCCCGTCCAAGACCGTTGACATGGGCTGGCACGCGCTCATCCTCCACACCGCGATGTACCGCTCGCTGTGCGCGTCGCTCGGCCGGTTCGTGGACCACCGGCCCGAGGGCCCGGAGACGCTCCGCCGCGACGCTGACACGCTCGACCTCACCATGGCCGCGATCCGCGACGCCGGTTACGAGCCGGACGCCTACCTGTGGGGGCCGCTGGCCGACGCAGAGATCCACGCGGGCGACTGCATGCACAGCGAGTGCACCGAGGGCGGATCGGCCTGCACTGCGCCGCCGGCCGCCTAGAACGCTGCCGTGCCCGACTCCGCTTCGCTACAGTCGACTGCATTCCGTGAGGAAGGACGTTGCGGTGAGCAATCCCGGAGAGAGCTGGGTAGACCCGCGGCTGAGTGCCGTCGTAGCGAGCTGGGCCACGACCCGAGTTGAGCGACGCCGCGGAAGGAGGCCCCGACGGGTCTGTCCGCACGGGCTCGGAGTGACCCTCATGGTCGACCCGGTGAACCGCACGCCCCTGAACGTCGCGTGCGGAGCGTGCAGCCCGTCTGACGGCTGAGCAGTGAAGCGCCAACGGCTCCCGACGCGTACAACCCGCGCCGGGAGCCGTTTTGCAACTCGATGCAACGCCGGTCAAGCGCCGGGCTGGGACTCCTCCGTGCGCACCGGGTGGTAGGTGCACATAACCCCTTCTGGGGACCGGACCACTCTCGCGATCTCGCCCGTCTCACCTGCGAATTCGTCGCCGAGAGGGGCGGCCGCTTCCTGTGGGGGAGTGGCGGACGAATCGGACAGCTGCCAAGCGGCCAGGCACCACACGACCGGCACGGCGTAGATCAGGTGGGGGCCACGCTCCAGCACCTTGCCGGCGAAGGCGAGGACCGGCACCGGCACGGCCAGGCGCACCAGGAGCGCGCCCGTGGTGTGGACGTCGAACCAGCGGGAGGGCAGTTCCACCAGCAGGCCGGTCCCACGAGCGAGGCGTCGCCCCGCGTCCGCCCGAGCGTCCTTCCTCGCCTGGCGGGCCGCAGTCACAGCAGGCCTGCCACGTAGTCGCCGGCGGTGGAGACGACCGGCGAGAGGACGTAACCCGCGGCCCCGGCGACACCCGAGGCCAGGCCGAGGCTGATCCCGGACAGCAGCGCCCGAACCACCATCCAGTTGATGCCGCGCCGCTTGGTCCACAAAGCGATCAGGGCCACGGTGGCGATGATGACGACCGCGTGCCCGCCGTCGGACAACACCAGGTGCGAAGCGCGGGTGACGGTGGGAGTGCCGCCGCCGACACCGTAGGCGAGAGCGGCGTCCCCGATGGCCGAGGAGCCCCACAGGCTCCAGTCGGCCCCGGCACCGAGGAGTCCGCCGGCGGACAGCACCAGCAGCATGCCGTACAGCCAGACGATCAGGAACGGTGCCAGCTTCAGCAGCTGCTTGGGCTTGCCGGCGCTCTTCAGGCCCGGCCACCAGCGGGTGACCTCCCAAGCGAGCAGGGACAGGCCGACCGTGACGCCGCCGAGCGAGACGATCCCGTACGTGGGGAAGTTCATGAGGGTCCTCACGGGAGGAGAGCCGCGCCGAGCGCGGCGAGCAGGACGATGAAGGCGCACGTGCCGAGGGCAGGCGCGGCGTAGAGGCCGCGGCCGCGGGGCGGGCCCGCGAGGACTAACCCCGCGAACCCGCCAACCGCCGCAGCGGCGAACAGAACGGTGACCATCAGGCGGTGGCGGACGGGTAGTAGTCCGCGAACCGCGCGGCGTGCGCCAGCAGCTCTTCGCCCGCGGCGCGCAGCTCGGCGCACCAGCGCTGCGCCGTCGCGTCGTCAGCGATCGTGTACGCCGGTTGAGCGGCGGCTACCGCCTGAACTGCGGCGCCAACCTGGCGCACCGCCGCTTCCGACTGCGCCACCCGGGCCGCCCGTCGCTCCGCCGGCGTCTGCGGTGGAGCGTCCGGCCTGGCGAGGTCCCGGCGGACGGTGTCCTTGGACACGCCGAGCTGCGCCGCGATCTGGCGCGTGGATGCGCCACCCTGCGCCAGGCGGCGCACCTTGGCGCACCGGTTGGCGATCTCCGCTGGCGTGGTCACTGGCCACCGCCGGAAAGCAGGACGGACAGCTCATCCGCGAGGGTCCGTAGGCGATGCGCCTGGACCGCGTACGCGGCAGCGAGCTGCCGCAGGCCGTCCGGGGCGAGGGTCCGGGCGAAGTCCTGCTGCTCGACGTACAGCGCCGTGGGGCGGCGCCAGGCCGGCCCGAAGGGGTCGGCGGACAGCATCGCCACCAGCAGAGAGGTCCCACCGAAGGCGAACCGGTGCTCGGGGCCCGTGTGGGAGATGTCGGCCCGGTGCTCGGGAGTGGTGTGCGGCTCGACGCACCAGCGCGGGCACGTGAGGGTGACCGGGCCGTGGTCGAGGGTCGGCACCACGACGGTGCGGGGAGCGGTCATCCCTCACCGCCGGCGGCGAGGCGGAGGAGACGGGCGTACTGGCCGCGGCTGGCTCCGTCGGGGACGTCGGGCGCGTGGTTCAGCAGGTTGGCCTCCGCGACGTCGGCACGGCGGGTCTGGCCGTGTCGGCGGACAGCGAAGGTGAGGGCGAGCGCGTCGAGGACGCTGCGGCGCATCGGCTCGGTCGGCCGCTCGGCGCTCAGGCGGGCCGCGAGGGCGAGGAGAAGGACGCGGGTGTCCGCGTCGGGCAGACGTGTAGCGTCAGCCATGGGTCTGGACTCCTTGGTTAGAAGGGTCCGGCCAAGGCGTCGTCAAGCGGTTGCCCCCGCTCGGCGGCGCCGCTCTGTGCCCGTACACATGCCGTACACATGGGGCGCAGAGAGACCGGTACAACGAGGGAAACAGCGGGATGCCATTTCCCCAGGTCAACCGGCATATGAGGGTGTTTTCAGTGCTCGCCGCGCCGCGTCCAGCGCACGCGGCCTGCGTTCGCCACGCGGGTGCGGCGCACTCATCTCGAACCGAAGGCCCCGGCGCCCGTCCTTCCCCAGGACGGCCCGGGGCCTTCGGCATGCCCGGGCCCGCGGCGCACCCCGACCCCGACCACCAGGGGAGAAGACCGCACGTCATGACGGAGGACGAAGCCCGCCGGGTTCTCGCCGCACTGGGTCGCTGGCGCGCCTTCGGTTCGAGCGTCGGATCCGACCGCCTGATCCAGGCCGGCTTGGACGCGCTGCTCGCCGGAGTCGACTGCCCCTCGATCGGCATGCTGGCCGGGCTCACACGACAGGAAGAGCCGGAGGCTCGCGAGCTGTTCGACCAGGTGCTCGACGAGCTGGGGCTGCGCTACCAGCCTCCACAGGACCCGACCGCCGCGAAGTGGGCACTGGCGTACTGGATCGCCGAGCAGATGACGGACGGCTCCCTCGACCCGGCCGTCGGCGCGTACCGGATCCTGGCCGATGTTGCGTACGACCTCGGCTATCCCGACGAACTGCAGGATCTGGTCTCCTGTGCAGACGACTTCGACGACTGGGATGAACGCTGGAGCACCCCGACGGAAGATCTCAACGCCGAGGCGGTCACAGCGGCGCGGGAACTGCTGCGCAACCGCGACCGCACCTGAGCGCCGGCGGTCGGCCGCAGTCCCCGATGAGGTGCTCACCCGGGCACGGCGCCCAGGTCAGTTCGCGGAGTCCACGACGCCGGTGCCGCCGAAGCGGGGCACGCTGCCCAGGCCCAGGGCGGAGCCCAGGATCTGTGTGCTTCCGGTGGCCCCGGGGCCGGCGGCGGAACCCGGGAGCGACCAGACGGCTCCCTGCCGTCCGTCCTCTCCCACGGCGCCGATCAGGAGTTCCGGACGGCCGTCCTTGGTGATGTCTCCGGCGGCGACTGTGCTGCCGAACCAGTCGTCCGTCTCCGACGAGCCGGCGATGCCTGCGGTGCCCTGCGTGATCACGTACGAGCCCGCGCCGGGGACACCGGTCGCAGTCCCGGGGATGACCGTCACAGATCCCGTCCGGACGGCGGCGCCGATGCTCTCGCCCGGGGCGCCGACGATGATCTCGGCCTTGCCGTCCTGGTCGAGATCGGCCACCGCGACCGCTTCGCCGAAGCGGTCGCCCTTCTCGCCCACTCCCGCCACGCCGGACGAGTCCTGCGCGACGTGGACCGGCTTCGCGGTGGGCAGCACACCGTCCGCCGATCCGTACCAGATGGAAACCCGCCCGCCCACGTGTGCGGCGTCCGCGCCGAGGACGGGTTCGGCGGGGTGGCCGACGACGAGGTCCTTGTAGCCGTCGCCGTTGACGTCCCCGATGGCGGGCATCATGCCCACACCGCGGATCAGCCCGCCCGAGCGCGTGGAGCTGGTGGGGTTGACGGCCATGTCGCCGCCGCCCCAGCCGGAGACCTCGCCCGACACGTAGACGGAGTCGGCCTTCCCGTCCTTGTCGAGATCACCGAGGGCGGTCTGGCGGGCCATGACGTAGTTCGTCATGCTGATCCGCGCAGCGGCTTTCCCCGTACGGTCGAACGGACCCACGAAACGAAGTCCGTTGTTGCCGCCGACCAGGACGGTCGCGTGGCCGCCGAGGCGGGTCGCGGCCACGTCGTGGCCGTAGTACCAGCCCTCGTAGCCGGGGGTGCTGAGGTTGCTGCCGGAGGTCACGCCCTGACGGCTGCCCCACAGTACGGTGACCACCCCGGCGTCACCGTGGCCGCCCCAGTCCTCGGACGGCGTCCCGACCAACAGGTCCGAGAACCCATCGCCGTCGAGATCGGCGGCCGACACGGAGTAGCCGAATTGATCCCAGAACTCGGGATCGCCAGGCACACCCGGCGAGGCCTGGCTGATGACGGCACGGCGGCTGGACGAGATGCCCGTGGCAGACCCGTAGAACACGACGACGGAACCGGCGGCAGAGACCCCTTCGACCCGCGCGTAGGGGGCCGGAACCACCACGTCCCGGTAGCCGTCACATGCGCCCCACGGGCGGGGCGCGAGAGGCCATCGAACAGCACGCCGGTCCGGGGTCCGCGCGCGGGGGTGGCACACCGTGCGGCCGGCCGTACTCGTACCCTCCCTCCCCCGGCGGGCCTGCCCACCTGCGCAAACGGGCTGAATAGGATCACTACCGTCAAGTAATCAAACGGGGGGGATCCCGCACACATGACGACATCGACCGTTCCCGGTCTCAAACCGGCGGCCGGCAGGGCCGGGGCGCCGCCGGGCAGGGCGACGATCATTCCGGCGCGACGGCCGTCCCGGCTCTACGTGCTCGACGGGCTGCGGCTCGTCGCCGCCCTGGCCGTGGTCCTGTACCACCTGGCCGGCTACGACCGCTACGGCGTGGCGGGGGTGTGGGGCGCGAGCACCGAGGACGTCTTCCCGCTGCTGCACCGCGTCGCCCAGTACGGCTGGCTCGGGGTCGAGCTGTTCTTCCTCATCAGCGGCTTCGTGATCTGCATGTCCTGCTGGGGGCGGAACGTGCGGGACTTCGCGGTGTCACGGGTGGTGCGGCTCTTCCCGGCGTTCTGGTTCTGCGTGCTCGCGACCGCCGTGGCGATGCGGCTGTCCGGGGACACCGGGATGACCGCCTCGCGGGTGCTGACCAACCTCACGATGCTCCACGAGCCGCTCAAGGTCCCGCACGTCGACCCGTCGTACTGGTCGCTCTGGGCCGAGATGCGCTTCTACGTGCTCTTCGGCGGGCTGCTGCTCTGGGGGCTCACGTACCGGCGGGTGATGGCCTTCTGCGGGATCTGGATGCTGGGCTCGGTCCTCGCCCCGGTCTCCGGGATCCCGCTGCTCGTGGTGATGTTCCAGCCGCAGTACGCCCCCTTCTTCATCGGCGGCGTCCTGATCTTCCTGATGTACCGCTTCGGCACGTCGCCGCTGCTCTGGCTGATGCTCGGCGGGTCCTGGCTGCTGGCCCAGCACCAGCTGCTCACCCTCGTGCGGGGAGCCGAGGCGTGGAGCCGGGTCCAGGTGTCCTGGACCGCCTCGCTGGTCCTGGTGACGGCCTTCTACGGCGTGCTGCTCGCGGCCGCGCTGGGCCGGCTGAACTTCTTCAACCGGGCGTGGCTGGTGCCCGCCGGCGCGCTCACCTACCCGCTGTACCTGCTGCACGAGCGGCTGGGCTGGTTCGCCATCCAGCGGCTGCACGGCACGGTGCCGCCCCTGGCGCTGCTCGCCGGGCTGATCGCCGTGCTGCTGGCCGCGTCCTGGGCGGTGCACCGCTTCGTCGAACGGCCGCTGGGCCTGCGGCTGCGGCGCTGGCTCGCGACGGGGCTGGAGAAGGCAGGCCCGTCACGGAGGCGGCCGGCCGCCACGCCGTAAGGGCCGGCCGCGGCAGGCCCCCGGGGTCAGGAACGGCCGGGGCGGGCGGCGCGGGCGACCGCCACCACCGCCCTCTCCAGGGCGTACTCCGGGTCGTCGCCGCCGCCCTTCACGCCGGCGTCGGCCTCGGCGATCGCGCGCAGCGCGGTCGCCACGCCGTCCGCCGACCAGCCCCGCATCTGCTGCCGGACCCGGTCGATCTTCCACGGCGGCATGCCCAGGTCCCGGGCCAGGTCGGCCGGGCGGGCGCCGCGCGGGGCGGAGGCGAGCTTGCCGATGGACCGTACGCCCTGGGCCAGCGCGCTGGTGATCAGTACCGGGGCCACGCCCGTGGACAGCGACCAGCGCAGGGCCTCCAGGGCCTCCGCCGCGCGCCCCTCCACGGCCCGGTCGGCCACCGTGAAGCTGGAGGCCTCGGCCCGGCCCGTGTAGTAGCGGCCGACCACGGCCTCGTCGATGGTGCCCTCGACGTCCGCGCACAGCTGGGTGACCGCACTGGCCAGCTCCCGCAGGTCGCTGCCGATGGCGTCGACCAGGGCCTCCGTCGCCCCCGGCGTGGCCGAGCGGCCCAGGCCCCGGAACTCTCCCCGTACGAAGGCCAGCCGGTCCGCCGGCTTCGTCATCTTGGGGCACTGCACCTCGCGGGCGCCGGCCTTGCGGGCGGCGTCCAGCAGGGCCTTGCCCTTGGCGCCTCCCGCGTGCAGCAGCACGAGGATGATCTCCTCCGCCGGCATGCCGAGGTACGCCTTGACGTCCTTCACCGAGTCGGCGGACAGGTCCTGCGCGTTGCGCACGACCACGACCTTGCGCTCGGAGAACAGCGACGGACTGGTCAGCTCGGCCAGGGTGCCCGGCTGGAGCTGGTCCGGGGCGAGGTCCCGCACGTCGGTGTCGGGGTCGGCCGCCCGGGCGGCCGCCACCACCTCCCGCACGGCACGGTCGAGCAGCAGGTCCTCCTGCCCCACCGCGAGGGTGAGCGGGGCGAGGGGATCGTCGGTGGAGTTCTTCCTGGTGGCCATTGCCGTCCAGCATCCCACGCCCCACTGACACCCGGTCCCCGCCCGGCGGGACTCCCCTCCGGACGCCCGGACGGCGTGCCCGAGAATGGTCCGGTGAACGCTCGACATGTACTGGTGCTCCCCGACCGCGACGCGGCGGAGGAGGTGGCCGAGGAAGTCGCCGACCGCTTCGGCATCGGTGAGGAACCCCAGCTGGTCCGCGACGCCCTGGCCGGTGAGGACGACGCCGAGGACGCCCAGTGGCTGGTCGTCGTCGAGGACCCCGGCGCCCGCCTCGACCCGGCGGCCCTTGACGAGCTCGCCGCCGAGTACGAAGGCTGGCTGGAGGCCCCCTGATCCGTGGGCGGGGCCGGCGCCGGCCCCGCCCCGGCCGGGGTCAGTTCTTGCGGACGATCTGGACGTCGAGGTCCACGGCGACGCTGGAGCCGACCGCAGCTATCCCGCGGGCCAGCATCGACTGCCAGGTCAGCGTGAAGTCCTCGCGGTGGAGTTCGGTCGTCGCCCGGCAGGCGGCCCTGGTCTCGCCCTCCATGCCCGTGCCCACGCCGAGGTACTCCGTGTCGAGGGTCACCGAACGGCTCACGCCGTGCAGGGTCAGCGCCCCCGCCACCGCCCAGCGGCTGCCGCCCCGGTGGATGAACCGCTCGCTGTAGAACTCGATGGTCGGGTAGCGCGCCGCGTCGAGGAAGTCCGCCGAGCGAAGGTGGTCGTCCCGCATGCGGACCCCGGTGTCGATGCCCGCCGCGTCGATGATCACATGCATGGAGGAGTTCTCCATGCGGTCGGCGATGCGCACCGCCCCCGCGAACGTGTTGAACCGGCCCCGGATCCGGGCCAGTCCGATGTGCCCCGCCGTGAAGCAGACCGCCGAGTGGCCGGGGTCGAGTTCCCAGTGCCCGGGCTCCGGGAGGAGCGGCGGGTCCACCGGCTCCAGCACGATGTCGCCGGGCCCCGGCTGACCGCCCGCCACCAGCAGCGTCGACCCGTGGTACGGCGCGTAGCCCTCCGCGGTGACGGCGATCCGGTACTCGCCCTCCGGCACGGTGGCGAGGAAGCCGCCGTACGGATCGCTCTCGCCGGTCACGACGCGGCGGCCTATCGGGTCGGTGACCTCGAATACGGCCTGCCGGACCGGCTGTTGGCCCGGGTCGAGCACCCGGACGCTGAGCAGCCCCGCGGACGGCGGGACCTCCAGCGTCGCGAGCTGGGTCGAACTGGAACTTCCGGCCGTCTCAAGCCCCCGTCGGCGACCGAACATGTGTGGAGCACCCCCGTGCTGTATGGATTGACGCCCTTCTGGCGAAGAGGCATTCGATCATGCTGTCGGGTGTGGGGCAAACAGAATGATGCCGCCCGGTATGGCCTCGCCCGCACCCGACGCCCCTTGTAAGGGCGCGGTGACCGGCTGCTGTTCCCCGACCCGCTGTCACGCATCCGTAGCGGACGCCTCCTGACACCCCATCGGTTCCCGGAGACCACGGCCCGGAGCCGCGGCCCCGTCCCGAGCACCGCCACCGCCCCGTCCTCGTCCGTCCGCAGGACGGCCGCCCCGGACCTCCGCAGGGCCGCCATCGTGCCGGGGGCGGGGTGGCCGTAGCGGTTCTCCCCCACCGGGACCAGTGCCAGGCGCGGGCGCAGCCGCTCCAGCAGGGCGGGGTCCTGGTGCGCCGAGCCGTGGTGGGCGACCTTGAGCACGTCCACCGGCCCCAGCTCCGGACGGGCGGTCAGCAGCGCGCTCTGGGCGGCCGGTTCGAGATCGCCCGGGAGCAGCAGGCTGACCCCGCCGGCGCGCACCAGCAGCACCACGCTCGCGTCGTTGGGGCTCCCCGAAGGCGGCTCGCCCTCGGGCGGCCACAGCACCTCCCACCGCACCGCCCCCACGCCCGCACGCTCCCCCGCCCACACCCGGGCCACCGGAACCCCGGCCGCGGCGGCGGTCCGCCGCACGAACGCGGCCTGCTCCCGCGGCTCCTCGTACGCCGTGGTCCGCACGACGCCCACGGCCCGCCCCCGCAGCACCCCGGCCAGGCCGCCCACGTGGTCGGCGTGGAAGTGCGTCAGCAGCACCAGCGGGACCCGGGTGACGGACAGCTCGCGCAGACAGCGGTCCACCGGCCCCGGCTCCGGCCCGGCGTCCACCACCACGGCCGTACCCGGGCCGACCGCGAGGACCCCGGCATCGCCCTGCCCCACCGGGCACTGCACGTACCGCCAGTCCGGTGGCGGCCACCCGGTGAGCACCCGCGTCACCGGCACCGGCCGCAGCACCGCCAGTACGAGGACCAGCGCGACCGGCACCCCGGCCCACCACCGCCACCGCGCCCGGCCCGCCACCAACACCGCCGCCGAGGTCACCAGGGCCAGCAGCAGCCCGCCGCCCACCCCGCCCGGCCAGCCGGCCTCGGCCCCCGGCAGCGCCGCACCCGTCCGGGCCACCCCGGCGATCCACCCGGCGGGCACCCCGGCGCACCAGGCCAGCGCCTCCGCGACCGGCATGGCCACGGGAGCCGCCGCCAGCGCCGCGAAGCCCAGCACGGTCGCCGGCCCCGCCGCGAGCTCGGCCAGCAGGTTGCACGGCACCGCCACCAGGCTCACCCGGGCGGCCAGCATCGCCACCACCGGGGCGCACACGGCCTGGGCCGCCGCAGCCGCCGCCAGCACCTCGGCGAGCCTGCCCGGCACCCCTCGCCGCCGCAGCGCGGCGCTCCACCGCGGAGCCAGCACCAGCAGTGCCCCGGTGGCCAGCACGGACAGCAGGAACCCCGGACTGCGCGCCAGCCACGGGTCCCAGAGGACCAGCAGCAGCACCGCGGCGGCCAGCGCCGGGACCAGCGACCTGCGGCGCCCGGTACCGATCGCGAGCAGTGTCACCGCACCGCAGGCCGCGGCCCGCAGCACGCTCGGGTCGGGCCGGCACACCACGACGAAGGCGAGGGTCAGCCCCGCACCGCAGAGCGCGGTCCCGCGGAGGGACAG
Organism: Streptomyces sp. NPDC101118; assembly: GCF_044759445.1. Taxonomy (NCBI): domain Bacteria; kingdom Bacillati; phylum Actinomycetota; class Actinomycetes; order Kitasatosporales; family Streptomycetaceae; genus Streptomyces; species Streptomyces sp. NPDC101118. The sequence goes on from NZ_JBIVZG010000031.1 coordinate 51,944, forward strand.
TCCCAGCCGGGGCGCCAGCCCGCCCCGCTCGGCCCGCAACGCCCGGCCCGGCGGCCCGATGAGCAGGAACAGCACCACCGTGAGGTTGGAGCCGGACACGGCGAGCAGGTGGACCAGGTCGGTGGCCCGGAACGCCTCGTGCAGGTCCGGCGGCACCCGGGAGGTGTCCCCGACGACCAGTCCGGGCAGCAGCGCCCGCGCGTCCGGCGCCAGTCCGTCGGTGGCCTCGCGCAGCCCGGCCCGCAGCGCACCGGCCGCACGCTGGAGCCGGCTCGGCCCCCCGGTCACCTCGGGAGCGGCCCCCCTCCCCGCCCGCGCCACCGCCACGGCCCGCTCCCCGGCCTCCCGCGCGGGCGCCAGCCGCACCACGGCCCGCACCCGGGTCGAGGGCAGCAACCGCGTCCAGCCCTCGTGCCGGGCCACGACCAGCACCGGCGTGCCGGCCCGGGTCACCTTGCCGTCGGGTCCGGTCACCCGGGTCAGCTCCGCGTCCAGCAGCACGGAGGGCGGCCCGGTCCTGGTCCGCCGGGGATCGGAGGTGACCGTCAGCTCCGCCACCACCCGGACGTGTCCGCGGGCCAGCTCCGGCACCGGACCCGCCCGCGCCTCGGCGGCCCGCAGCCCCGCGACCGCGCCCCCGGCGGCCCCGCACAGCAGCACCCCGGCCACCGCGGTCGCCCCGAGCCGCCACACCGCTCCTCCCCCGGCGCCCCGGGCCAGCAGCACACCGCCCAGCACCAGAGCGGCCGCCACCCCGACCGCCGTCCACCCGCCCGGCATCCCGAGCGCGAGGGCCGCCGCGCCCCAGGCCCCCAGGGCGGGCCCGACCAGCCGGAGGTCCGACGGGCCCTCCCGCTCCGGCTCCCCGGCCCCGCCCCGCAGCTCCGCGTCCGGCAGAACCACCGCGCCGCTCACGGCCGCACCAGGGCCCGCAGGTCGGCGAAGCGGCGCTCCCCGATGCCGTTCACCTGGCGGAGGTCCTCCACCGAGCGGAAGCCGCCCCGCGCGGTACGGAAGTCGACGATGTGCTGGGCCAGCACGGGTCCGACACCCGGCAGGCCGTCGAGCTGCTCCACGGTGGCGGTGTTGAGGCTGACCGGGGCGGCGGGCCCGGCCGCTCCGGTCACCGCGACAGCACCCGGGGCCGGCGGTGGCCCGGTCACCCCGACCAGCACCTGCTCGCCGTCCACCAGCACCCGCGCCCGGTTGAGCCCGGAGGTGTCCGCGCCGGGCCGCACTCCCCCGGCGGCGGCCAGGGCGTCCTCGACCCGTGCCCCGGCGGGCAGTCGCCGCACCCCCGGCACCCGGACCTTCCCCGACACGTCGACCACGACCCGGGAGGGCTCCGGCCGGGGCGCGGACGGGGCGACCGCGGTGATCTCGGGGGCCGCCACGGCATCGGGCCGCCCGGACCACAACTGCGTGGCGGCGAACCCCACGGCCCCGACCAGCACCACGGCGACGGCGGCGAGCGCCCTCGGCTCCAGCCCGCACCGCAACTGCACCCACACCGGCAGTCGCTCCCGCATCCGCTCGTACAACGGCAGCGGCCGCGCCCCGCCCACCACCGACCCGGCCGGCACGGGCTCAACCACCCCCGCCCTCGGCTCCGGCTCCGGCTGCCCCGCCCCGGGCCGTACCGCCCCGGGCCGTACCGGATCGGGCCGTACCGGATCGGGCCGCTCCGGCTCCGGCTGCCCCGGCTCGGGCGGCGGTAAGGCCCCTGGCAACGGACCCGCCTCACCCCCCGGCGCGACCTGCACACCGAACAGCGCCTCGGCGCGGCGCCGGGCGGCCTCGGCATCCAAGGCGGCAGCGGCCCGGCGCCGCCGGGAGCGGCTGTCGGAGCCCCGGGCGCGCCCGGGGCCGCTGGTGGAACGGGAGACGGTGGTGGCTACGGACGTTCGAAGAGTCATGCCACAAGACGTTAGCCAGAAAAGAAAGTTGCGGGCCGGACACCCGCACTTCCGTGGATATCCCCGCACTTGTGGACAACTCCGCCACCCACAAGAGTGAGACGCCGGCAGCCGACACCGCGCCCCCTCAGCGGGGCGCGATCACCGCCGCGAGCAGCCCCGGGCCGGTGTGCGCCCCGATGACCGCCCCGACCTCGCTGACGTGCAGCTCGCCGAGGGCGGGAACGCGTTCGCGCAGGTGCGCGGCGAGCTTCTCGGCCCGCTCCGGTGCGGCGAGGTGGTGCACCGCGATGTCCACGCTGCCGCTGCCGGCGCGCTCCACGGCCAGCTCTTCCAGGCGGGCGATGGCCTTGGACGCGGTGCGGACCTTCTCCAGCATCTCGATGCGGCCGCCGTCGAGCTGCAGCAGCGGCTTGACCGCGAGCGCGGAGCCGAGCAGGGCCTGCGCGGCGCCGATGCGGCCGCCGCGGCGGAGGTAGTCGAGGGTGTCGACGTAGAAGAAGGCCGACATACCCGCGGCACGCTTCTCGGCGGCGGCCACGGCGTCGTCGACGGACCCGCCCGCCTCGGCTGCCTCGGCGGCCGCCAGGGCGCAGAAGCCGAGCGCCATCGCGACCATGCCGGTGTCGACGACCCGGACGGGCACGGGCGCGGTCTTGGCGGCGAGCACGGCGGCGTCGTACGTGCCGGAGAACTCGGAGGAGAGGTGGAGCGAGACGATGGCCGTGGCCCCGGCGTCGGCGGCCTCCTGGTAGGTCCGGACGAACTCCTCAGGGCTCGGCCGGGAGGTCGTCACCGGACGGCGCTTCTGGAGGGCCAGGGCGAGGGAGCGGGCGGAGATCTCCGTGCCCTCCTCCAGGGCCTGGTCGCCGAGGACCACCGTCAGGGGCACGGCGGTGATGTGGTGGCGCCGCATCGCCGGTGGGGGCAGGTAGGCCGTGGAATCCGTGACGATCGCGACATGGCGGGACATGAGCGGGAGGTTACCGGGCCGCGTGCCCTCCCGGCAGCCGGGGCCCGTACGGGACCGCACCGTGGCGACCCTCGCGGCCGCCGTCGCACTCGCCGACGGCACCCGCATGCCCCAGCCGACGGCACCCGCACCCCCTAAGGGGTGGTCTGCCAGGCCCCCCTGTCCACTCCGCCGCCCCCACAGCGCTCTGGCTCAGGCCGTGGTCTCCGGCCGGGCCTGCTTCTGCCAGGGGTACGGCGTCGCCGCAGGCGGAGCGTCCAGCGGCTTCGGAGCCGCAGCCGGTGCCGCAGCCGAAGCCCCCTCCGACCCACCACCCGCACCGACACCAGCACCCGAACCAGCACCAGCACCAGCACCCGCACCCGAACCGGCCGCACCCGCGCCCGTCCCCGCCGCACCCGGATACCCCACACCCCCGGCACCGGCCGGATCGTCGCCCCACGGCGACGCGGACGGCGCCCGCGACCAGTCGCGGAGGGCGTCGGATTCCATGGCGATCTCGCCGGTCAGGCTCGTCAGGTCGTCGTCGGCGAACCGGCGCGCACGGTCACGGGCGGCCCAGCGCAGGGAGTCGGCGGACTGGGTGATCTTCCGCGTGCGCTCCCGCAGGTCCGGCAGCCGCTCGGCGATCTTCGCCTTGTCCGGCTCCTGCTCCAGCCGCCGCAGCTCGCCGTCCAGCTCGTACCCGTGGGCACTGAGCCGCTCGAAGAGCGCGATCGACTCCGACAGCGAGCCGTCCTGCCTGACCCCCTCGTGCAGCGCCGTCTGAGTGGCCCGCATCGACGTGCGCAGGTCCAGCCGCAGCTGGGCCAGGGCGCCCACGACACCGCCGCCGCCCAGGCTCTTGGCCCGGAGGGTGGTGTCCTCGACGGTGCGGCGGGCCTGCGTCAGCGTACGGTCCACGCCCCGCTTGGCCGCACCGACCGCCTTGACCGTGGCGTACGCCCCCAGGCCCACGAAGGCGAGGAACACCAACAGAACGAAGATGATCAACGCGGCCTCCATCAGAGAGTCCCTTCCCCTGCCGTGCTGCCGGTACCGGGCGCGGCACCGCCGGCACCGCCGGTACTGCCGTCAACTCCACGGTAAACGGAACGGGCAGGCCGAGGGTTCCAATCGAACCCCCAACCTGCCCGTACGGGATCACCCTGAGACGGTCGGCGTCACCCCGGAGACCTCCCCGGGAAGGCCACCGGCACCACGCACACGGCGCCGTCCGCCTCAGACGACGATGTTCACCAGCTTCGGCGCACGCACGATCACCTTGCGGATCTCCGCGCCGCCCAGGGCCGCCACGACCGCGTCGTCGGCCAGCGCCAGCTTCTCCAGGTCGTCGTCGGAGATCGACGGCGACACCTCCAGGCGCGCCTTGACCTTGCCCTTGATCTGCACGACGCAGGTCACGGTCTCGTCCACGACGTACGCCGGGTCGGCCACCGGGAAGTCCTGGTGGACGACCGACTCCGCGTGGCCCAGCCGGTGCCACAGCTCCTCGGCGATGTGCGGGGCCAGCGGCGCGATCAGCAGGACCAGCCGCTCGGCGACCGACCGCTCCAGCGGCCGGCCCGCCTTCGTCAGGAAGTTGTTCAGCTCGGTGATCTTGGCGATGGCGGTGTTGAAGCGCAGCCCGGCCATGTCGCCGCCGGCCCCGTCGATCGCCTTGTGCAGGGCGCGCAGCGTGGCCTCGTCCGGCTCGCCGTCGACGACCGTGACGGCGCCCGTCTCCTCGTCGACGATGTTGCGCCACAGGCGCTGCAGCAGGCGGTACTGGCCGACGACGGCGCGGGTGTCCCACGGCCGGGAGACGTCCAGCGGGCCCATCGCCATCTCGTACAGGCGCAGCGTGTCGGCGCCGTACTCGGTGCAGATCTCGTCCGGGGTGACGGCGTTCTTCAGGGACTTGCCCATCTTGCCGTGCTCGCGCTTGACCGGGCGGCCCTCGTGGAAGTACCCGCCGTCGCGCTCCTCGACCTCGGCGGCCGGCACGTACACGCCGCGCGCGTCCGTGTAGGCGTACGCCTGGATCATGCCCTGGTTGAAGAGCTTGTGGAACGGCTCGGCCGAGGACACGTGCCCCAGGTCGAACAGCACCTTGGACCAGAAGCGGGCGTACAGCAGGTGCAGCACCGCGTGCTCGGCACCGCCGACGTACAGGTCGACGCCGCCGTGCGGCGCGCCCTCGCGCGGGCCCATCCAGTACTGCTCGATCTCCGGGTCCACCAGGGCCGAGGAGTTGTTCGGGTCCAGGTAGCGCAGCTCGTACCAGCAGGAGCCGGCCCAGTTCGGCATGGTGTTGGTCTCGCGCCGGTAGGACTTCGGGCCGTCGCCCAGGTCCAGCTCGACGTGGACCCACTCCTCGGCGCGCGACAGCGGCGTCTCCGGCTTGGAGGCGGCGTCGTCGGGCTCGAAGGTGCGCGGCGAGTAGTCGTCGACCTCCGGCAGCTCCAGCGGCAGCATCGACTCGGGCAGGGCGTGCGCGACGCCGTCCTCGTCGTAGACGATCGGGAAGGGCTCGCCCCAGTAGCGCTGGCGGCTGAACAGCCAGTCGCGCAGGCGGAAGTTGACGGTGCCCTCGCCGATGCCGCGCTCGGTCAGCCACTCGGTGATGACGGCCTTGGCCTCCACCACGCCCAGGCCGTCCAGGGAGATCCCGGCGCCGGCGGAGTTGACCAGCTTCGCGTCGTACGAGACGAAGGCGTCGTCCCAGGTGGCGGGGTCGGTGCCGCGGTCGTCCGAGGGCTGCACGACGCAGCGCATCGGCAGGTCGAACGCGCGGGCGAACTCGAAGTCGCGGGAGTCGTGGGCGGGGACGGCCATGATCGCGCCCGTGCCGTAGCCCATCAGGACGTAGTCGGCGATGAAGACCGGGACCTGCTCGCCGCTGACCGGGTTGACGGCGAACTCGCCGGTGAAGACGCCGGTCTTCTCCTTGGCGTCGGCCTGCCGCTCGACGTCGGACTTGGCGGCGGAGAAGGCGCGGTAGGCGGCGACGGCCTCGGCCGGGGTGGCGTGCCCGCCGGTCCACTTCTCCTTGGTGCCCTCGGGCCAGGCGGCCGGGACGAACGCCTCGACCAGCGGGTGCTCGGGCGCCAGCACCATGTACGTGGCGCCGAACAGGGTGTCGGGGCGGGTGGTGAAGACCGTCACGGCCTGGTCGCCCAGCGCGAAGTCGACACGGGCGCCCTCGGAACGGCCGATCCAGTTGCGCTGCTGCAGCTTGATGGCCTCGGGCCAGTCCAGCTCGTCCAGGTCGTCCAGCAGCCGGTCCGCGTAGGCGGTGATGCGCATGTTCCACTGGCTCAGGCGGGCCTTGAAGACCGGGAAGTTGCCGCGCTCGGACCGGCCGTCGGCGGTGACCTCCTCGTTGGCCAGTACGGTGCCCAGCCCGGGGCACCAGTTGACGGGCGCGTCGGAGGAGTAGGCCAGGCGGTACCCGCCCAGGACGTCGGAGCGCTCGGCGGCGGTCAGCTCGGACCAGGCCCGGCCCCCGGGAACCTCACGCGTGCCGGCCTCGAACTCGGCGACCAGCTCGTCGATCGGGCGGGCCTTCCCCGCGTCCGCGTCGTACCAGGAGTTGTAGATCTGCAGGAAGATCCACTGCGTCCACTTGTAGTAGTCCGGGTCGATCGTGGCGAAGGAGCGGCGCTTGTCGTGGCCCAGGCCCAGCCGGCGCAGCTGCTTCTTCATGTTCTCGATGTTCGCCTCGGTGGACACGCGAGGGTGCGTGCCGGTCTGCACCGCGTACTGCTCGGCGGGCAGGCCGAAGGCGTCGAAGCCCAGCGTGTGCAGGACGTTGTGCCCGGTCATGCGCTGGTGGCGGGCGAACACGTCGGTGGCGATGTAGCCCAGGGGGTGGCCGACGTGCAGGCCGGCGCCCGAGGGGTACGGGAACATGTCCATGATGAACTTCTTGGGCCGCGCGACGACCGCCGGGTCCCCCGCGAGGTCGCCGGTGGGGTTCGGGGCCTCGTAGGTCCCCTGGGCGTCCCAGGCGTCCTGCCAGCGTGCCTCGATGTCGGCAGCCAGGGCGGCCGTGTAACGGTGCGCCTCGGCCGCCTCGGGGGCCGGGGAATTCGTCTCGCTCATGATCCTTGAAGCTCCATCGATCGTCTCTGCCGTGGGTTCCGCGCCACCAAACGAAAAAACCCCTCGCACAGGAGGGGACGCCGCGCCGAGGCCGACCTGGCCGCCGTCCATCCGGGACGGCCCCACCGGTCGGGGCTGTTCAGCGCGGCTCGGTAAGCAGAAGGCGTACGGCACGCATGGCATCAGGGTACCGCAGCCGTTACGACGGCCGCACGGTTGACCACAGAACGAGAAGCGGGCCACCCGATCCGGGTGGCCCGCTTCTTCACTGTGGAGCTAAGGAGAATTGAACTCCTGACCTCTTGCATGCCATGCAAGCGCTCTACCAACTGAGCTATAGCCCCTTGCCCTGCTTCGCCGCCTTGGCTCCCGGCCGGTTTCCCTTGCCGTTCCCCTTGGCGACGTCCCAAACATTACACGGTCCTGGCCCCAGTCCAAAAATCGCTCTCCAGCAGGGCCGCGAGATGCCCCTTTTGGGGGTGGATGTTCCGCGATGGGGGCCGTCGGGATGCGGTCATCGACGCCGGACTGCCCGCCACGCGTCCCCCGTTCGCCGCGCCGGTCACGCTCTGGCGAACGAGTAGAAGCGCTTGAGGGTGCAGTGCTCGTCGAGCAGGCGGCCGTAGATCGGCTCCCCCTCCAGCTCGCGATAGGTCTCGATCGGGTCGCCTTTTATGATCAGCGCCCGTGCGCATTCCTCGCACCAGTACTGGTAGTCGGGATTGACCGGGTCCATGTCCCGGACGATCGGCGTTCCGTTGTCGCACCAGTCGCACCGCCGCCGGTGTGCACCCATCCGTCAGCGACTCCCTCCCGTTCGGGCCGTCGTCTCCCCCTCCGGCCGTCCGATTCTGCCATGCCGTCACACGGCTGGTCAGCCCCGAATGTCCGGTCGGTCCGGAGGCCCGGTCCCCGTCGCGGGGTTCCGGGGTACAAAAGCAAGGATCCCGCCCCCTGTTGGGGACGGGATCCTGATTGTGGAGCTAAGGAGAATTGAACTCCTGACCTCTTGCATGCCATGCAAGCGCTCTACCAACTGAGCTATAGCCCCTTGCCGTGTCCCGCCGCTTCCTCGCTCCGTTTCCGGTGCTCTCCGCTGCGGACAAGAAGAACTCTAGCCTGCGATCTCCCAGAAACGAAATCCGGGCCCGAACGGCCCCCACGAGGCCCCCACCAGGCCTTCCGCGGCGCCGGCCGGTGGCCGGCCGGTGGCCGCCGGGAGCTCCTCGCGAGGCGCCCCCGGGGGCCGTGGCCGTCGGGTCAGTCGTCGTCGCCGAGCACGGGCTCGGGCAGCGTGCCCGCGTTGTGCTCCAGCAGGCGCCAGCCGCGCGCGCCCTCGCCCAGGACCGACCAGCAGCAGTTGGAGAGCCCGCCGAGGCTCTCCCAGTAGTACGACTCCCAGCCGAGCAGCCGGCCGATGGTCGTGCGGATCGTCCCGCCGTGGCTGACCACGACCAGCGTGCCGCTCTCGCCCAGCTGGGCGGCGTGCCGGAGCACCACCGGGGCCGCGCGGTCGGCGACCTCGGTCTCCAGTTCGCCGCCGCCGCGCCGGACGGGCTCGCCGCGCTTCCACGCCGCGTACTGCTCGCCGTACTTCGCGAGGATCTCGTCGTGCGTCAGGCCCTGCCACTCACCGGCGTACGTCTCCCGCAGGTCCGCGTCGTGGGACACGGTCAGGCCGGTGACCGCGGCGAGCTCGGCGGCCGTGGCCGCCGCCCGCTTGAGGTCGGAGGCCACGATGGCGTCCGGCTTCAGCGAGGCGAGCAGCCGGGCGGCCCGGCGGGCCTGGGCCACGCCGGTCTCGGTCAGCTCGATGTCCGTGGAGCCCTGAAAGCGGCGCTCCAGGTTCCACGAGGTCTGGCCGTGCCGCCACAGGACGATCTTGCGGCCGGTCTTGGGAGTGCTCAGAACAGATCACCGTCCAGGTCGTCGTCGCCCTGCGCCTCGCGCAGCTTGGCGTGCTCCTCGGCCTTGCCCTTGGTCTGCTTGGCGTCCTCGGGCAGTTCGATCTCGGGGCAGTCCTTCCACAGGCGCTCCAGCGCGTAGAAGACCCGCTCCTCGCTGTGCTGCACGTGCACGACGATGTCGACGTAGTCGAGCAGGATCCAGCGCGCGTCGCGGTCGCCCTCACGGCGGACCGGCTTGGCGCCGAGCTCCTTCAGGAGCTTCTCCTCGATCTCGTCGACGATGGACTTGACCTGGCGGTCGCTCGGCGCGGAGGCGAGCAGGAAGGCATCGGTGATCGACAGCACGTCGCTGACGTCGTAGGCGATGATGTCGTGCGCGAGCTTGTCCGCAGCCGCCTGGGCGGCGACGTTGATGAGCTCGATGGAGCGGTCCGTGGCGGTCACTGGCCATGCTTTCGGGTCGGGTGGCAAATCACTTCAAGGGTCTCATGTACCGCCGACACCGCTCGCGAACAACCGCCCGGCCGGTCGTCCCGGCTGCTCAGGACGTGCCCGGACCCCCCTCGGGGCCCGGGCGCCGCCTGCCTCCTGCGCCTGCTCAGGGCTTCTTGAAGTCCGTTCCCAGCAGGACCACGACGTCCGCGTTGACCGCCGCCGGGGCCTTCTTCACGGCCGTCTCCTTGAGCCCGAGGGTCTTGGCGACCTCCAGGGCCTTGGCCTTCTGGGCGTCGTCGGCGTACGTGACCTGGGTGGTCTCCCGCGTGGCGTCGGCCTTGCCGCCGTCGACGAAGGTGTAGCCGCCGTTGACCAGGGCCGCGCGGGCGTCCGTGGCGGTCTTGGCGTTCCCGGAGGCGTCCTTCAGGCCCACCCGCGGGGCGGCGTTGGCCGCCGGGGCCTTGAACGCGCCGCCGAGCAGCTCCTTGACCACGGAGTTCACCGCGGCGTCGGTCAGGCTGCCGTCGTCCTTCACCGGCACGACCTTCGTCGTGTAGTCCCCGACCTTCGCGTGCTCGCCGATCTTGGCGAGCGAGGAGCCCAGGTCCTTCTCGGTGAGGGACGGGTCCATGATCTGGGCGAGGGTCTCGACGGCGACCGTCGCGGACTGCTCGTCGCCGGGGATCTTCCGCAGGGTGCCGTAGAGCACCGTGCCGAACCGCTCCAGCTGCCGGGTCTCCGGCTCGCCGGGCGCCCGGTACGTGGCGTAGGCGACCGCCATGGCGCCGCTGAGGCTCTGCTTCTGGCCCTTGCCGACGGCCGGGGTCTTGGCCTTGGCGTCGGCCGGCACGGCGGTGTCGGTGTCGACCTCGATGCCGCCGAGGTTGTCGACCAGCAGCTCCAGGTACGGGGTGTCCAGCCGCCAGGTGCCTTCGATGCGGGTGCCGAGGAGGGTGTCCAGGGACTCGCGGGTGCCGCCGAGGCCGTCCTCGTCCACGGACTTGCCGAGGGTGGTGCCGGTGCCGTCGTCGGAGGTGACGGCGGTGGCGTTGGGCAGCAGGACGGTGGCGCCGCGCTTGGTGGTGACGTTGTCCACGAGGAGGGCGGTGGAGGTGCCGCCCTTGAGGTCGTGCAGGTGCACGACGATCATGTCGCGCTTCTGGGGGCCGGCGACCGCGGCCCCGTTGGTGCCGGGCGCGTCGCCGAGGAACGGGAGCTTGCCGGCGTACCAGAGGTAGCCGAGGCCGCCGGCGACGAAGAGGGCCAGGGCGACGATGAGGACGACCACGCGGTTGCGGCCGCGGCGTTTGGCCTCCTCGCGGCGCTCGGTGCGGCTCTCGGTGAACTTGAGCCAGTCGATGACGTCCTCGGAGTCCTCGTCGGGCTCCTCCAGGAAGGCGAACTGCTCGGTGCGGTAGTCGGGGGCCTCCCGGCGCTGCCCGGGCACCTGGGGCGCCTCCGGAAAACCCTCCGGGGGCTCGGGGGCCGCCTCGGGCGCTGGTGCCTGCTGCGGGATCCACTGGGCGGTGGTGTCGACCGCCGGGAACTGCCCGGTGCCGACCGCCGGGAACTGCCCGGTGGCCGCGGCCTCCTCCGCCGCCGGGGCCCGGCCGGTCTGCCCGCCCTGGCCGTAGGCCGGGTACTGGCCCGTGTCGTACGCGGGGTACTGGCCGGTGGAGGCCGGGTCGGCCACCGGGTACTGGCCGGTGCCCGTGTCGTACGCGTACCCCTGCGCGGGATACTGGCCGGTCTGGCCGCCGTACGCGTCGTAGCCCTGGGCAGGCTGCTGCGGGGGCGCCGTGGGGCGGCCGTACGCGTCGTAGCCGTACCCGTACGCCTCGTACTGCTGCCCGGGCGCGGGGGACACCGGTCCGTACACCGGCTGCCCATAGGCGTCGTAGCCGATGAGCTGCTGTTCCGGTGCTGAGTCCTCGGAGTGTCCGTCGTACCTGTCGTACCGGCCGTACGGGTCCTGGCGGTCGTTCACCGGTGCCCCTCTCTCTCCGGAACCTCAGGCGCCCCGGTACAGCTCACGCTTGTCGATGTAGCGCACCACGCCGTCCGGCACCAGGTACCAGACGGGGTCGCCGGCGGCCACCCGCTGACGGCAGTCCGTGGAGGAGATCGCGAGGGCGGGCACTTCCACCAGCGAGACCTTCCCCTCGGGCAGACCGTCGTCGGTCAGTATGTGGCCGGGGCGCGTGACGCCGATGAAATGGGCCAGCGAGAAGAGCTCCTCGGCGTCGCGCCAGGTGAGGATCTGCGCGAGCGCGTCGGCGCCGGTGATGAAGAACAGGTCCGCGTCCGTGTTGAGGGCGCGCAGGTCCCGCAGGGTGTCGATGGTGTACGTCGGACCGCCGCGGTCGATGTCGATGCGGCTGACCGAGAACTGCGGGTTCGAGGCCGTGGCGATGACCGTCATCAGGTAGCGGTCCTCGGCGGGCGAGACCGCCCGCTGCGACTTCTGCCACGGCTCGCCGGTCGGCACGAAGACCACCTCGTCGAGGTGGAACAGCGCGGCCACCTCACTGGCGGCCACGAGGTGTCCGTGGTGGACCGGATCGAACGTCCCGCCCATCACTCCGAGCCGGCGCTTGACCGGACCGGTAGGCATTTCCTGCTCTCCCATGCGTGCAGAGCCTACTGGCCCGGTGGAGCGGCCCGACCCGGTGGTGTCGGCCCCGGGGGGCGCGACCCGGTGTCCGCGGCTCAGCGGTCGCGGTTCAGGCGGGTGGTGACCCACAGCATCAGCAGCAGGATGAAGAGGGCGCCGCCGCCGGTCAGGTACGGGTTGAGGCTGTCGTGGTTGCCGCCGTGCTGCTCGCCGCCCTCGGAGGCGAGGACGACCAGGTCGTGGGCGGTGCTCAGGAGGCTCATCAGGCAGGTACCTATCGTGTGGGCTGAGACGTCGCCCACATCGTAAGCGGGCGCCCCGGGCACGCTCACGCCGACTCATGCGTTGAGGGGGCAGTGGCAGGTCCGACCGAGGGGGAAGAGCGATGAGCGACACCGGGTTCGAGAAGCTTCCGGCGCGTGACCGGAGGCGTTTCCCGGGCATCTCGTCACGGGCGTACGAGCATCCGGCCGACCGTTCCGCGCTGGTGGCGCTGCGGAAGCTGAGCGGGTTCGACACCGTCTTCAAGGCGCTGAGCGGGCTGCTGCCGGAGCGGAGCCTGCGGCTGCTGTTCCTGTCCGACACGGTGCGGGTGGGCGAGACGCAGTTCCCGCACCTGCACCGGATGCTGCTGGACGCCTGTTACATCCTGGACCTGGAGAAGGTCCCCCAGATGTACGTGCAGCAGGACCCGAACCCGAACGCCATGTGCATCGGCCTGGACGAGCCGATCATCGTCGTGTCCACCTCCCTGGTGGAGCTGCTCGACGAGGAGGAGATGCGGGCGGTCGTCGGGCACGAGGTGGGCCACGCCCTGTCGGGGCACGCGGTGTACCGCACGATCCTGCTGTTCCTGACGAACCTGGCGATGCGGGTGGCGTGGATCCCGCTGGGCAACATCACCGTGATGGCGCTGGTGACCGGGCTCCGCGAGTGGTTCCGCAAGTCGGAGCTGTCGGCCGACCGGGCCGGGCTGCTGGTAGGGCAGGACCTCCAGGCCTCGATGCGGGGCCTGATGAAGCTGGCGGGCGGCCACCACCTGCACGAGATGAACGTGGACGCCTTCCTGGCGCAGGCCGAGGAGTACGAGGCGGGCGGCGACCTGCGCGACTCGGTGCTGAAGATCCTCAACATGCTGCCGCGCACGCACCCCTTCACGACCGTGCGGGCCGCCGAGCTGAAGAAGTGGGCGGAGAGCCGCGACCACCAGCGGATCATGGACGGGCACTACCCGAAGCGCGAGGACGACAAGGACACCTCGGTGTCGGACTCGTTCCGCCAGTCGGCCTCGCACTACGCGGAGTCGGTGCGGACCAGCAAGGACCCGCTGATGAAGCTGGTCGGCGACCTCGCCGGCGGCGTGGGCGACGTGGGCGGCAGGCTCCGGGACAAGTTCGCGGGCCGGCCGTCCGAGGGCCGGGACGGCGCCCCCGAGGGCACCGGCGGCACTCCGGACGGTGAGCGGGGCGGGAAGGGGACGGAGTCCTAGGCGTCGGCGGGACGGGGACGGGGTCCTGGGCGTCGGCTGGACGGGGATGGAGTCCTGGGCGTCGGCGGGACGGGGATGGAGTCCTGGGCGTCGGCGGGACGGGGATGGAGTCCTGGGCGTCGGCGGGACGGGGATGGAGTCCTGGGCGTCGGCGGGACGGGGAG
>NZ_JBIVZG010000031.1:65625-74566 GCF_044759445.1 Streptomyces sp. NPDC101118
ACGGGGTCCTAGGACCCGGTCGTCGGGGACGCGGCGGGCGGTGCGGTGGCCAGTACGCCGCACAGCCCTGCCGTCCGGTGCGGGTGCGCCGTGTCGTACGGGTCGGTGGCGGCCGGTCCGGTGCCGGCCGGCCGCTGGCCCGCCAGCAGCGGCTTGAAGGCGGCCGAAGGGTCCGCGGCGCAGTCCTGGGGGCCGGCCGTGACGTAGGCGTCCAGCAGCTCGGCGCGGCGGCCCTCCAGGTCCTCACGGTCGAAGCGCAGCCGCAGCTCGCGGCGGACGGTGAACAGGGAGGCGTCGGCCGGCCCGGCGCCGGCCCGGCGGACGGCGTAGACGAAGGTGTGGTCGGTGACGACCTCCAGGACGTCCGGTCCCGCCTCGGCGTAGGCCATCGTGCCGCTCACCCGGACCCGGGAGTCGGCGACGGTGGCCGTCGCGGGGTCGAAGCGGACCAGCCAGCCGGTGGCCGCGTGCCGGCCGTCGGGCGCCGGCCTGGCGAGGCTGTCGTCGAACTGCTGCTGCTGGTCGGGGTCGAGCAGCACCCGCACCGGCCGGGCGGCGGCGCCGGAGAGCACGTCCGGGTCGAGGCCCGACTGGACCAGGTAGTCCTTCACCGTGGTGAGGGCCGTGACGACCTGGGTGTCGGTGAAGTGCTGCGTGCGCCGCACGGCCGGCAGGGTGATCCCGGCCGCCCCGACCCGGTAGCCGTCGGCCGGACTCGCCGCGTACAGCTCGGCGGGCCGCCCGCCCGGGACGGCCCCCCGGGGCGCGAGGGGCACCACGGTGCTGGTCAGCGGGTCGGTGTAGGCCGAGGGCGGGGGTACGTACGGGTGGCGCAGGCCCATGTAGACGGCCGCGCTGAAGGCGAAGGCCACCAGCATCAGCAGGACGAGCCCCTGGCGGGGCCTGCGCGTGCTCGGACCGGCGCCGCCGCCCCACGCGGAGCGCGTGCGCACCGCGCGGGCGTGCTCGCCCATCCGCTCCTGGGCGGAGAACTCCTGGAGCCTGGCGGCCCGTACGAAGTCCTCGTCGAACACCACGGAGCGGTACTCGTCGTCCCCGCCGATGCCGTCGGGGGCGCCGTCAGGTGGATCTCCTGGCACGGCCATCGCTTCTCCCCGCTGTCCCCGCAATAGAGAAGCCCCCTCGGGGTGCTCGTGCGCACCGCTCGTGCTGAGGGGTCGTACTTTCAGGGTTGGTCGCTACCGGGGAAGGTAAACGCCCGCGTGGCCGGGACTTTCCGGCTGGAGCCCGCCGCTGCGGAAGCTCGCGGGCGCTCCGCCGGTGTCGGCCCCCGTGGAGGCGGGCGGGGGCACCTGCTCCCGGTCCGAGGCGGCCGCCTTGTAGACGGCGGTGAAGGCCAGGGCCACCATGCCGACGCCCATCACGACCGCGAGCATCCAGGCGACCGGGCGGTGCCAGCGGGCGCGGCCGCGGTACGGGCGCAAGGCGCCGCCGTAGGTGCCGTACGGGCCGCCGTAGCCGTAGCCGTACGCGTACTCGGGGCCGAAGCCGTAGGGCTCGCCGTCGGGGCTGTAGCCGTAGCCGAACCGGTCGAGGTAGCCGTCGTAGCTCTCGCAGCCGTCGTCGTCCGCGGCCCTGGCTGCCGCGATGGCCCTGGCCTCCTCGGCCTGGGCGCGTGCCTGGGCGGCGGCGAGCAGCCGCTCGGCGGCGGTCGGTTCATGGATCTCGGCGCTCCGGACGAAGTCCTCGTCGAACACCACGGAGGCGAAGTCCTGGTCCGCGCCTCCGCGGTCGTCGTCGGGCTCCCCGTCGTCCGGGAACGGAAGGCCCCCCACGTCGTCCGGCACGGGACCAGACTAGACCTGGGGGGCTCTTTTGGGCAGGGAGTCGGCCGAAAATCGGCCACTCGGAGGTGGTCCGGTGGTTACCGCACGTGACCGTCGCCGGTGACGATGTACTTGGTGGAGGTCAGCTCCGGCAGGCCCATCGGGCCGCGGGCGTGCAGCTTCTGCGTGGAGATGCCGATCTCGGCGCCGAAGCCGAACTGGCCACCGTCGGTGAAGCGGGTGGAGGCGTTCACGGCGACGGTGGTGGAGTCGACCAGCTGGGTGAAGCGGCGCGCCGCGGCCTGCGAGGTGGTGACGATGGCCTCGGTGTGGCCGGAGGTCCAGCGGCGGATGTGGCCGACGGCCGCGTCCAGGGAGTCCACGACGGCGGCGGCGATGTCGTACGAGAGGTACTCGGCCGCCCAGTCCTCGTCGGTGGCGGCGACGGCGGTGACCTTGCTGTCACCCGCGTAGCCGAGGACCGCGGGGTCGCCGTGCACGGTCACGCCGGCGTCGGCGAGCGCGTCGAGGGCGCGCGGCAGGAAGGCGGCGGCGATGTCGCGGTGCACGAGGAGGGTCTCGGCGGCGTTGCAGACGGAGGGGCGCTGGGCCTTGGAGTTGACCAGGATGTCCACGGCCATGTCGATGTCCGCCTGTGCGTCGACGTAGACGTGGCAGTTGCCGGTGCCCGTCTCGATGACCGGCACGGTGGACTCCTCGACGACCGTCTTGATGAGGGAGGCGCCGCCGCGCGGGATGAGGACGTCGACGAGACCGCGGGCGCGCATCAGCTCGCGGACGGAGTCCCGGGACTCGCCGGGCACGAGCTGGATGGCGTCGGCGGGGATGCCGGTGGCCTCGACGGCGTCGCGCAGGATGGCGACGAGGGCCGTGTTGGAGGCGTAGGCGGAGGAGGAGCCGCGCAGCAGCACGGCGTTGCCGGACTTCAGGCAGAGGGCGGCGGCGTCGACGGTGACGTTGGGGCGGGCCTCGTAGATGATGCCGACCACGCCGAGGGGCACGCGGATCTGGCGCAGGTCGATGCCGTTGGGGAGCGTGGAGCCGCGGACGACCTCGCCGACCGGGTCGGGCAGGGCCGCGACGTCGCGGACGTCCGCGGCGATGGCCCGGACGCGCTCGGGGGTCAGGGTGAGGCGGTCGATGACGGTCTCGCTGGTGCCGGCCTCGCGGGCCTTGGCGATGTCGACGGCGTTGGCCTCGACGATCTCCGCCGTACGGGCCTCCAGGGCGTCGGCGATCGCCTGCAGCGCGGTGTCCTTGGCGGACCGCGGGAGTGGGGCGATCTCGGCGGCGGCGGTACGGGCGCGGGTGGCGGTCTCGAGGACGGGGCTGAGCGAGGTCATGGGTGCAGGGTAATCCCCTGGTGCGGGGGTGCGGGCGGCGATTTCACCCCCCGAGACGGGGTCTCGGGGGGTGGCGGCCGGATCCGTACGGGTGCCGCCGCCGGGCACCCGTACGGGGGATGGCGGCTAGTACGGGTGAACGCCCACGGGAGACGCCGGCGGCGGGCCGTAGCCCTCCGCCACGCGCTGGTGGTACGTGGCGCGGTCGATGACCTCCAGGCCCACGATCTCCCAGGGCGGCAGCTTCGCGGAGGAGCGGTGCTCGCCCCACAGCCGCAGGGCGACGGCGGCCGCGTCGTGGAGGTCCCGGGCCTCCTCCCAGTACCGGATCTCCGCGTGGTCGGCCGCGTACCGGCTGGTCAGCAGGAAGGGGTGGTCGTGCGCCAGCTGCTCCAGGCCCCGGCGGACCTCCGCCAGGGGCGCGGGTGCCCCCGAGACGCTCAGCGTGACGTGCCAGAGCCGGGAGACCTCGGCGGGCCCGGCTCCCTCGCCCGTCTCGACGCTCGTCAGCGCTCGCTCGGCGCGCGCTCGTCTCACCGGCGGCCTCCTGGTTCTGCGTCGGTCTGCGGCTGTCCCCCGTGCGTCCCCCGCCAACAAAGTTGACCAGTCCGCGGCCCCCCGTGCGACGGTTTTACCGGATCGAGCCCATCACCGGTGCAGGAGGACCAGGTCGTCGCGGTGGACGACCTCGCGCTCGTACTCGGGACCGAGCTCCCTGGCCAGCTCCTTCGTGGAGCGGCCCAGCAGGCGGGGGAGCTCCTTGGCGTCGAAGTTGACGAGCCCGCGCGCCACGGCCCGCCCGTCGGTGTCGCGCAGTTCGACCGGGTCGCCCGCGACGAACTCGCCCTCGACGGCGGCGATGCCGGCCGGCAGCAGTGAGCTGCCGCGCTCGGTGACGGCCTCGACGGCGCCCGCGTCCAGTGTGAGGTGGCCCTGGGGCGTGGAGGCGTGCTGGAGCCAGAGGAGCCGGTCGGCCGAGCGGCGGCCGGTCGCGTGGAAGTAGGTGCCGGTGACCCGGCCGGCGAGCGCGTCGGCGGCCTGGCTCGCGGAGGTGAGGACCACCGGGATGCCGGCGGCGGCCGCGATCCGGGCCGCCTCGACCTTGGTGACCATGCCGCCGGTGCCGACGCCGGCCTTGCCCGCGCTGCCGATGGAGACGTGGGCGATGTCCTCCGGACCGTGCACCTCGTCGATGCGGGAGGTGCCGGGCTGCGAGGGGTCGCCGTCGTACAGGCCGTCGACGTCCGAGAGCAGCACCAGCAGGTCGGCGCGGACGAGGTGGGCCACGAGGGCGGCCAGCCGGTCGTTGTCGCCGAAGCGGATCTCGTCGGTGGCGACGGTGTCGTTCTCGTTGACCACCGGCAGGGCGCCCATGGCCAGCAGCTGGTCCAGCGTCCGGTAGGCGTTGCGGTAGTGGGCGCGGCGGCTGGTGTCGTCGCTGGTGAGCAGCACCTGGCCGACGCGTACGCCGTAGCGCGCGAAGGAGGCGGTGTACCGGGCGACCAGCAGGCCCTGGCCGACGCTGGCAGCCGCCTGCTGGCGGGCCAGGTCCTTGGGGCGGCGGCGCAGGCCGAGCGGGGAGAGGCCGGCGGCGATGGCGCCGCTGGAGACCAGGACGATCTCCTTCTCGCCGCCGCTGCGGGCCTTGGCCAGTACGTCGACGAGGGCGTCCACCCGGTCGGCGTCGAGGCCTCCGGCGGCGGTGGTCAGGGAGGAGGAGCCGACCTTGACCACGATCCTGCGGGCGTCGACCACGCTCCGCCGTCCACCCTGACTTGCCCCTGACACGTCCCTGACCCCTATGCGTTCGCCCGGTTCCGGATGCTCCTCCCCCAAATTTACGGGGTGCTCCGGCGGGTCCGCGCCCGCGTCCCGCTGCGTGGGACGGGCCCGCCGCGGGGCGCCGCCCGGCCCGGCGGGCAGGTGCGCACCGGTACCTGCGGACAGGCGCTCGGGAGGGCGTCCCGTTCGCGTGAATCGGGGGGCGGCCCATTGCCCGGCCCGTCGGCCCGCCGTTGACCAGCGAGCCCCCTCCGCGTCACCCGACCGCTTGGAGCCCCGGCCGTGAACCCGCTGCGCCCCCGCCGCCCGCTCGTCCGGGCGGCCGTCCCGGCCCTGCTCGCCGTGTCCTTCGGGCTCCAGGTGGTGGGCGCGCTGGCCCCGGACTCCGGGCTGCTGGCGCTGGCCACGGTGTCCGGGCTGGCCGCCGAGCTCGCGCTGCACCGCTGGCAGGGGGACGTGGCCGAGGTGCTCGCGCGGCTCCGGGCCGACGTGCCGGTGCGGCAGGTGCTGCGGGACTTCCTGCTGGTCGCGGGGCTGCTGGCGGCGGGGCGTGGGCACGGGAGCGCGGCCGCGCTGCCGCTGGTGTTCGGGCTGCTGCTGTCCTACGCGCTGCACTTCGCGAGCCGGGGGGTGGCGGTGCTGGTCCGGCGGTCCCGGAACCTGCCCGTGCTGACCCGGAACGTCGACACCGCCGGGCTGCGGCTGCCGCCCGCTCCCCCGGCCCTGCTGCTGCGCCGCCCGGGGCCGCGGATGCTCTGGTGCGGACTGCCGTCCACGGCCGGGCTGCTGGTCGCGGCCGGCACGGGGGTGCCGCACTTCGCGGCGGCCGGGATCGCCGTGTCGCTGGGGCTGGCGGCGACCGCGCTGCTGGAGCTGTCGCTGCACCTGCTGCCGTCGCGGCGGCCGGCGGCCGAGGCGGAGGTGCTGGCCTGGTTCGACCGCTGGCTGGCCGAGTACCGGCCGACGGTGGGGATGTACTTCTCGGGCGGGACGGCCTCCGCCTACCAGGCGGACATGTGGCTGGGTCCGCTCGCGGCGCTCGGCGGCCGCCCGGTGGTGGTGCTGCGGGAGCGGTTCATGCTGCGGCTGCTGGCGCCCACGGACCTGCCGGTGGTGTGCCTGCCGAAGGTCGAGCACCTGATGCGGCTGGAGCACTCGACGCTGCGGGTGCTGATCCATCCGGCGAACTCCGGCAAGACCTCCCAGGTGCTGCGCATCCCCACCGTCAAGCACGCCTTCGTCAACCACGGGGAGAGCGACAAGCCGTCCAGCTGCAACCCCTACGCGAAGGCGTACGACCAGGTGTGGGTGGCCGGTCCGGCCGCCCGCGAGCGGTACGCGCGGGCCGAGGTGGGCGTGGACGACCGGGACGTGGTGGAGATCGGCCGTCCGCAGCTGGAGCCGGTCCACCCGTACGGGGGACCGCCCGCCGGCGGCCGGCTCACCGTCCTGTACGCGCCGACCTGGGAGGGCTGGACCGGGGACCCCGGCGGCACCTCCCTGGTCCTGGCCGGGGAGCGCCTGGTCGGGGAGCTGCTGGCGGACCCGGGCGTGCGGCTGCTGTACCGGCCGCATCCGATGACGGGCTCGGTGGACCCGCGTGCCGCTGCCGCCGACGCCCGGATCAGGGCGCTCGTACGGGCGGCCGGGGCGGCGTACGGCGGCGCGCGGCCGCCCGCGCCGGGGGCGGGGGCGGAGCTGGCCCGGCGTACGGCGGTGCTGGACGCGCTGACGGCGGCGGGGCTCCCGCCGGACGCGGACGGGGCGGAGCGGATGCGGCTCCAGGGAGCCCCGGTGGCCGACCGCGCGCTGGCGGTCGAGGAGGCGACGGCGGCCTGGGAGGCGGCGTACTGGGCGGCGCATCCCGAGGGCGCGCACCAGGTGCTGACGGGCCCGCGGCCGGGCCTGTACGCGTGCTTCAACGCGGCGGACCTGCTGGTCGGCGACGTGTCCAGCGTCGTGTCGGACTTCCTGGCGAGCGGGAAGCCGTACGCGGTGGTGAACACCGGCCACCTGGGCGAGGCGGACTTCCGGGCGGCGTTCCCGACGGCGCGGGCGGCCTGGGTGCTGGGCCCGGACGCGGCGGGGGTGGCGGCGCTGCTGGAGTCCGTACGGGACCCGGCGAAGGACACGCTGCGGGCGGCCCGCGCCGAGCTGCGGGAGCACCTGCTGGGGCCGGACCGGCCCTCGTCGGCGGTGCGCTTCCGGCGGGCGGCGCTCGCGCTGGGCGAGGAGGCCGAGCGGCACCGGGAACGGCGGGCGCGGCGCGCGGCGGTCCCCGGGCCGGGGGCGGGCCGCACGCCGGGCCCGGTCAGCCCTTCGGGGCGGACGTGACGGCGGGGGCGGTGGCCTCCGCCTCGCCGCCGGCCGCCTCGGGGGCCTTGCGGCTGACGAGGATGCGCTGGGCGATCAGGTAGGTGAAGGGGATCGCGATCACGGCTGCCGCGAGCGGCGCGATCTTGGAGTCCATGCCGGCCCAGGCGACGAGCGCGAAGAGCCCGGCGGACTGGACGACGTAGTTGGTGACCTGCGTCAGCGGGAAGAGCAGGAACTTCTTCCAGGTCGGCTTGGTGCGGTAGGTGAAGTACGTGTTCATGAAGAACGAGCCGACCATGCTGAGCAGGAAGGCACCGGTGTACGCGGCGAAGTACGGCATCCACGGGTGGAGCAGCAGGTAGATGCCGTAGAAGGTGCCGGTGTTGACCCCGCCGACCAGGCCGAACCGGAGGATCTGGCCGAGCTGGTCCTTCATCGGCCGTCCCGGTCCACGGAGACCGGCACCGGCTCACCCGTGCGGGTGTCGGCGCCGTGCGACTCCTTGACCAGGAAGTGGGGGCGGCGCTTGGTCTCGTAGTAGATGCGGCCGATGTACTCGCCGATCAGGCCGAGCATCGTCATCTGCACGCCGCCGAGGCCGACGATGATCGCGACGAGGGTGACGTAACCGGGGGTCTCGATGCCGCCGGCCAGGGCCGCGATCACGATCCACAGGGTGTAGAGGGCGCCGAGGGCGGTGAGCGCGCCGCCGGTCCAGATGGCGAGGCGGAGCGGACGGTTGTTGAAGGAGATCAGACCGTCCATGGCGTAGTTCAGCAGGGACGCGAACTTCCACTTGGTCTCGCCGGCCTCGCGCTGCGCGTTCTGGTAGTCGAACGTGATCGTGTCGAAGCCGATCCAGGAGAACAGGCCCTTGGAGAAGCGGTTGTACTCGGGCAGCGCGAGGAGCGCGTCGACGGCCTGGCGGGAGAGGAGGCGGAAGTCGCCGACGCCGTCGGTGAGCTCGACGTCGACCCAGCTGTTGACCGCCCGGTAGTAGAGGCGGCTCAGGGCGCTGCGGACCTTCTTGTCGCCCTCGCGGTTGCGGCGGGCGATGATCTGGTCGTGACCCAGGCCGTAGAGGTCGAGCATCTTGCCGATGAGCTCCGGCGGGTGCTGGAGGTCGGCGTCCATGATCACCACGGCGTCGCCGGTGGCCTCGCGCAGGCCGGCGAGCATGCCGGCCTCCTTGCCGAAGTTGCGGCTGAAGGAGACGTACCGGGTCTGGTCGCCGTGCCGGGCGGCGATGGCGCGGAGCTTGCCGAGGGTGCCGTCCCGGGAACCGTCGTCGACGTAACAGACCTCGTACTCCACGGGCAGCTCGTCGAGCACCCGGCGGATCTCGGAGTCGAAGCTGTCGATGACCGCTTCTTCGTTGTAACAGGGAACGACTACGGACAGCTTGGTCATGAACACTTCCTGCTGCGGGTTCGAACCGGGTGGTCGCCGCCAGCGGAACCCGACGCTCACCTCTCCGTTAAGAAGTATGCACGCCGGGCCCACACCGACCGGTCGCTTGCCTCCGTCGAGTGGAACACACGGTAGTTTTGACGGGCGCAATGAGAACACAAGTGGATTGAGGTGCCAGTGCCTGACGTCTCCGTGGTCGTCATCGTCTACAACGACGCAGAGCGTCTGCCGACGGCGGTGAAGTCCGTCCTGGACCAGACCCTTCACGGGGTCGAGGTCGTG
>NZ_JBIVZG010000032.1:0-72719 GCF_044759445.1 Streptomyces sp. NPDC101118
GGCGGCCTCCCGCTGGCCCGCGTCGGCACGACGATCGCGCCGGACACCAGCGGCTGGTACGTCCGCCCCGACACCCTCGCCAGCCGTCACGGCGCCCAGCAGCTGACCGTCCGCCACGTCCACCACGGCACCTACCGCCCCGCCACCCCCACCCAGGGCAAGGCCCTCCGCGACCTCGCGGCCGAGCCCTTCACCAGCACGCGGTGGACCGTCGCGAACGGCCCCGTCACCGTCCTGACCGTCCAGGCCCCCACCGAGGACCCCCGCTTCGCCCGAACCACCGCCGAGCGGGACCAGCTCCTCGCCGAGCTGCGCGCCGCCGCGGCCGACACCCCCGCCCACGCCGCCTACCTCGACCAGCTCACCACCCACTACGAGACGACCGGCACCGACCACGGCGCCCCCGAGGGCGACACCATCGAAGGCCTGGACGGGTACTGGAGCTCGGTCCTGTGGTGCGAAGCCCGCACCATCTACACCCCCGCCCGCCGAGGGGTGACCGCCTACTCCGCGAACTACCGGCGCCTGCGGAACCTGAAGCACAACCCGGCGCTGACCGTACACACCCTCGCCGTGCCCCCGCAGATCACCGACCACATCCACGACACCGACGACCCCCACATCCGCGCCGCACTCACCACCGCCACCCGCAAGGGCCACACCACCTACCTCACCGCACCCCTGTGGCTCCACAAGGACATCCTCGACCTCACCGTGATCAAGGACGTCCACGTGCTCTGTCCAGCCCCATGGACCGCGCGGCCTCCGTCTGCGTGCTGTAGAAGCGCTGCACACGCCGAGCGGCAACGCTCCGCCGCCTGCGTAAGTCCGGCATGGTCTCCGTCTTGATGAAGTCCATGACCCGTCGCAGCCCCTCAACCTCGGCCGCCGCCACGTCCCTGGAGGCCTGCTGGTCGGCTGGGCTCTGGGAGGCCCACGCCGTCTCGGCGTAGTGGACCAGCCGTCCGAGCTGAAGAACGAGCGCGAGGTCACCCGGCAGGCCGGACTCGTCGAAGGTGTTCTCGTCCGGGTTCTTGCCGACCAGTAGAGCAGTTCGCAGGCGTCCTGCGGCGTCATGCTCTCCCACTCGGTGGGCTCGGCCGACTCGTTGCAGGCGTAGCGCCCAGCGCTCGTGCGCCACAGCCCAGCAGCGGGCTCCTGCCACGGGTAGAGGCAGGTCGCGGCCGAAAGGTCGAACGGACAGCCGGCCTGACGACGCGATGCGGACGTCCTCGCCGTCGAGGTAGACGGTGTCCCACTGGCCAAAGCCCCCCGGGTCGGCCGCCGCGGCATCGAGCAGGTCCCACACCGCCTCGACGGCGTGCTCGGGAAGTGCGGCAAGGACCTTCGCGGCCCGTGTCGAAAAGCGGACCGCGTACAGGGGCAGGCTCACCTGCGCCTGCCCCGTAGTTCGGCCACGTCCACGAAACCGGACTCGTCGCAGCCCTACGCCACGAACGCGTCGACCGCAGGGCGGAAGATAGGGGGGCCTGCCAGACCTGTACCACTTCGTAGAGGGCGGTCAGGGAGAACGACCGGCGCAACTCCTCCAGCGCTGCCGCCCACTGCTCCTCGAACGCCGGCACCCACCGCTGTGCACGCCGATCCGCCCGTAGCTGGGCGCGGAGTTCAGCTGGCGCGCCGGGTGCGGGTGCGTATGCCACGGCAGGTGCGGGCCTGTACCCGGGCTGCGCGCTCATCAGCCCCTCCTACGCCAGGGGCTCCCCCTACCGTGGAACCGGGAGGCAAGCACAGGCGCGCGCTTCTGCGGTGAATCGGGCCACCGTCGGGTCGGCCGGCGCTCCCGCGGTGTCAGTGGAGGTGCCACCACAGGCCGCCCGCGGCCGCCGGGAGGCAGAAGACCAGCAGGACGAGGCTGCCGAACACGCCGGTCCGGGGGTCCTCGCTGAAGTTCTCCGGATCGCGGGGGTCGTAGAACACGCTGATCGTGTCCGGGGGCGTGTACGCGTTGATGCGGGCATGCGACTCCCCCTGGACCGTGGCACCGCCCGGCGGCGTGAACCGGACGATCGGGTAGAAGTGCACGTCGCCGTCCCCGTCCTCGTGCTCCCGCACTCCGACGACCTCCGCGTCGATGGGGATCGCCCGCCGCTTGAAGCCGAGCTCAAACCGGGTCCACACCACCCCCGCCACACACCCGGCAACGCCGACGACGGTGACCAGCCACATCGCTATCAAATCCCCCACCGGGCCAGCGTAGAGGCAACGCCTCTACGCCTGTGAGCCGCGCAGCGGTGGAACCTTCCTCTGGTGGCCGGTCGGCCGTGCGGTCTGCGCTCAGGGACCTGCTGTGCGCTACGGGGTCGCCCGGTGGGAGGCGTAGCGGCCCCAGGCGTCGGTGAGGTTCTGCAACGTCGCCGGGGTGGCCCCGAGGTCCTCCAGCTGGCCGGTGAAGGTCTCCAGCCGGTCGGGGCCCTGGGGCCAGTGCGGATCAGCCGCCGCCGAGCGGGCGAGTTCGCCCAGTGCACCGCGCGCCGTCACGTGGCCCAGGAGCCGCGTCGTGAAGCCACCCATCGGGCCATCCCCATATCGCAAGATCAACCTCTCCGGGGCCACGGTGCGACCCCCTGGCACAACCGGTGACCGTTCCCGGCGGAAGGGGCCGGCCCGCCGGTGCCGTGGCGCACGATTCGGGACCGCGTCTTCCGCTCTGGTGTGCCATCGCGGCCGCCCCATTTGACGGCGGGCGGCGGAGCTTTCCGCACGCTGGCCGCATGCTGGTGGGCACGGATCGAGGTGGAACCAACCGAGACGTCCCAATCGATCCCACCGGCGGCATCGACTTGGGGCTACACCTGCTGGAGCAGCCGTTCCCAGGTTCCGTCGGCCGACCAGCGCCGGTCGCGCTCGTAGACGGTCTTCCATGGCCCGTAGCGTTCAGGCAGGACACGCCACGCACCCCGGTCCGCACCCGGTGCAGGATGCCGTTGATCACCTGTCCGGTGATCGCGCCACCGCCCGCAGCGGTCGTTGCCCGTCCCCGACCGGTCACGCAAGAGCCAACGAACCAGTGGGGGACATGGGTAAGGTCAGCATCTGCGATGCCACCACGCCAGCCCCGGGTCTTCCGTCGGCTCGTGATGCGTTCGCCCGAGGAGCACCGCGTCCAGGCGCTCGACCTGCACCCGAAGTTCGCCGGCGGCCCTTGGCGGAAGCATGAACAGAGCGTCTTGCAGCTTGTCCCGGGCCCAACCCTCGCCGCAGCAGGGGCAGGTGAACTCCGCCTCCCATTGCCTCCACCGGCGCCTCGTGCCGTGGACGCGCACGGACCACACGCGCAGCGCCACCGCCACGATGCCCGGAGACAATCGCTCCCGTTCGAGCACACGGACAGCGGCATTCGCCGCTCCAGACAGACCTGGGACATCGCGATACCGCACCCACGGTCTACCCCAGCCGCGGTCCCGCGGCCGAATCGAAGCTGGTGTTCTACGAGGCACGGCCCCTTCGGATGCAAGTCATGGACGGCATCCTCCCACAGCCCAAGATCGGCCGGACAGAACCCAAGTGGAGGGGGTGGCGGAAGACGCCGCCGTGGTCGACCGCGCGCTGATCTCGGCCACCAGCTCGGGCCGGACGAGACACACGTCCAGAACGTCGCGGCTGCCCCACGCCGAGGCGAACGTGACCCCCGTCCACGGATGCGACGGGCCGGCCGCGGCCAGCAGCCCGCCGACCTGCTGGGCGGCGTCCGGGCGCAGCGGGACCATGCGGCCCACCGCGCGCAGGACACCGTGGCCGTCGTAGCGGCCCAGGATCAGGAGCTGGAGGCGGGTGAAGGTGCCGGTGATCTGCTCGGCGAGGTGCATGCGGGGCCGATCGGACGCTTCGGAGTCCGTCAGCCGAGGCGGCCGACGTGGATGACCACGATGGTGACAGTGGCCTCGGTGATGTCGTACAGGACCCGGTAGCGGCCGACGTGCATCCGGCGCAGGTCCGGGGAGCCGTGCGGGATGGTGCCGTCGGGCCGGGGCTGGTCGGCGAGGAGGTCGACCGCGTCCATCTGCTGTCGCAGGCCGTCTGGGTCCTCCTTGAGGAAGTGGGCGGCCGCGTTGATGGCGGTCTCGTGCCAGACGATCGCGTAGGTCACCCGCGCTCAAGGCCGAGCCGGGCACGGACGTCCTCGTGCGGGACGGTCTCGGCCCCGCCAGCGGACTGCCGCTCCCGATAGAGCGCCAGCGCGAGCGCGTCCTCGAGGTCGGCGAGCTCTTGGGGGTTGATGAGCACGGCCGCGGGCTGGCCGTGGTCGGTGATGGTGATGCGCTCCCGGGTAACCGAAAAAGGGCGCCAGCCGCCCAGCAATGGTGCGGATGGCGCCCCAGAGATTCGGTTGCCCGAGTCGGCTGGTTACCGACTTTGGGAGTTCAGGCCGCCGGACTCTTTCGGCGCCCACACCGGTGCGGCTTCGGCTTCCGTTGCATCAGGCTCTGCCAGGCCCACGCGCCAGCCGTGTGCTGCTCCGCTGTCGTTGGTCGCCTGTACCTGAATTTCTTTGATCTGGGACGTGTCATGGAAGTACAGCACCACGACCTGACGCTCTGAGCCCTCGTCGTAGAAGTCGGCCGTGACCTTGCCTTGGGCCCCCTTACCGAAAAACCTGATCCAGTGGGAGGTGGTCTTTTCGGCATCGCTCTTGTCGGCGTCTTCGGAAGCAAGCGCCTCCAGTGCGGCAGCGTCCCCGTCAGCGATGGCCCAGACGACCTCTTGAGTCACTTGCAGCGACCCTGTAGACGGGTAGCCGACCACGGCCAGCGGTTGGTGGCTGCTGTAGTCACTCCGGTACCGCAGGGCATCCTCGCCATCGGAAGCGCAAGCCGTCAGCAGATTCACACCGATGCCGGCAGCGATCACCGCGCCGATTGCCCTCTTCCTCACGAAGCCCCCCAAGGTCGAATGCTGAAAACGTTGGAAATCGGGTGGCGTGACGACTGCGGGTTCTACGTGTCCCGTCGCGCCGTGACCAGGCCCGTCTCGTACGCGGCGATGACCGCCTGGGCCCGGTCACGGACCCGCAGCTTGGCGAAGAGGCCGGTGATGTGGTTCTTGACGGTGGAGGCGCTCACCCCGAGCCGGTCGGCTATCTGTGTGTTGTCCGAGCCGGCGGCGATCAGTCGCCACACCTCTCGCTCACGGGGTGTGAGTCCCTCGGCGCCGGCGGTCGGCGAAGGGGCCATCCGGAGGTCCGGGGCCGTGACGTGCCGGGAGATGAGCCGGGTCAGGAGCCTCGGGGCGAGGATCGCCTCGCCGTCGCGGACCACACGCAGGGCGGCGACGAGGTCTTCGGGCGAGATGTCCTTGGGCAGGAAGCCACAGGCCCCGGCCCTCAGGGCGCCCACGACGTGTTCGTCCATGTCGAAGGTGCTCAGGGCCAGGACCCGGCAGTCGGGCAGTTCGGCGGTGAGCCGCTCGGTGGCGGCGATGCCGTCCAGTACCGGCATGCGGATGTCCATCACGACCACGTCGGGCCGGTGCTCGTGGGCGAGGCGGACCGCCTCGGCACCGTCCGCGGCCTCGGCCACGACCTGGAAGCCGGGTTCGGGGGCGAGCATCAGGGCCAGGCCACGGCGGACGAGCGGCTGGTCGTCCGCGATGAGGACCCTCACGGCCGCGCTCACGCGTATGCCCCCTGGCGATCGGCGGGCAGGGGGAGTTGGGCCCGGACGGCGAACCCCCCGCCCTCCGGTCCGGCCCGCAGGGTGCCGCCATGGAGGGCGACGCGTTCCCGCATGCCCATGAGCCCGTAGCCCGAGCCGCGTGCGAGGGGACGGCCGGGACGCGGGCCGTCGTCGGTGACGGTGACCCGCACCTCGTCGACGGTGAAGGTGAGCCGCACGTCGACGTGCGCGCCGCCGCCCGCGTGCCTGCGGGCGTTGGTGAGGGCTTCCTGAACGATGCGAAAGACGGTGAGGGCCATGCCGGGCGGAACCGAACGCGGGTCGCCGTCGGTGGTGAGGGTGGTGGGGAGGCCCGCGCGGCGGCTGTCCCCGACGATTCGGTCGAGGTCGCCGATGCCGGGTTGCGGCGCAGTGGTCTCTCCCTCGTCGTTCTCGTCGCCGGCGCGCAGGACGTCGAGCAGGTGGCGCATCTCGCGCAGGGCGGTGCGACCGGATCCCTCAAGGGTGACGAGTGCCTCGCGGGCCGCCTCCGGGGAGCGGTCGAGGTTGGCCCGGGCGCCACCGGCGAGCAACTGCATCGTGGTCAGGTGATGGGCGACGATGTCGTGGAGTTCCCTCGCGATGCGGCGTCGTTCGTCGGAGACGGCCTGCTCGGCGAGCAGCCGACGCTGGGCCTCGGTGTTGCGCTGCCAGCGCCCGACCACGGCCGCGGCGCCGGCCACTAGCAGCGCTGACGCCGCGTTGGGGACAAAGTCCATCAGGGAGGGCGCGGGCAGTCCCGGGTGGATGAAGTGGAGCACGGCGACGCAGCCGGCGACGGCCGCGGCGCCGAGCGCGGCACGGTGGTGACGTACAGCGGTGTAGAGGGCGACGACGGTTGCGGCCCCGTAGTGGTGCCCCACCGAACTGGACCAGGTCAGCGCCACGTTCGCCGCGAGGACGCACGCGAGGACGCACAAGGGCGCGCGGCGGCGCGCCAGCAGGAACAAGGAGGCCGTGACCACGAGCAGGCATCCGGTCAGCGGCACGTGTCCGCGGTCCATCTGGCTGGTGACGGTGAAGCCCACCAGGTCGACGGCCGCGGCGCCGGCGGCGACGAGTCCGTCGTGCCGGCTCCACAGCCCCGTCCTTCCGCGCCGGTCCCCCGCCCCGCCGGGGAGCGTCCCGATGGTGTCGTCCGGCAGGCCGGCGCCGGACGTGCCCGCCCAGCCCCGTTCCCGGCCGGGGCGCGTTTCGTCCGCGCGCCGTCCCATCTCCGCCTCCTCGTGTGTTTCCGTGCTTCCTCTGACGCTGCCGTTGGCGCATCGATGACCTGCGGTTCGTCGGTCGAGTGTCCCATGGTGCCGGTGTGGCGGGGCCGTGGCGTCGGGAGCGAGAGGGAGGCGTGGCTGGGAGCAGGCTCCCAGCGGCGGGAGGCCGTGGGCCCGGGCTCCCAGGGGGGTTCTCGTTCCCGGCGCCGAGGTGCGTGCCCCGCGTGGCTGATGTGCTGGGAACGTGCCGGAGCGACCCGGCGCGGGGCGCTGCCCCGGACGTCCACGCTCTCGTGCCCCCCTTTACCCGTACCCCTTTCCCGGAGGACTCCCGTGATCCGTGCCCTGACCGGCTTTTCGACCCGCAGACCATGGCGGGTCATCATCGTGTGGGCGGTGCTCGGCGTCTTCGTGGCGCTCGTGGGCCAGGCTCTCGTCTTCCGCGTGACGCACACCGACAGCGCCGGTTTCCTTCCCCCGGAGTACGAGGCCGCCGGGGCGCTGCGGGTCGCGCGTGAGGAGTTCGGCGCGGAGCCCGACGCCGACGCGGTGACGGTGCTGGTGGCAAGGCGCGACGGCAGGCCGCTGGAG
Source organism: Streptomyces sp. NPDC101118 (assembly GCF_044759445.1). Classification (NCBI taxonomy): domain Bacteria; kingdom Bacillati; phylum Actinomycetota; class Actinomycetes; order Kitasatosporales; family Streptomycetaceae; genus Streptomyces; species Streptomyces sp. NPDC101118. Next base: position 7,478 of record NZ_JBIVZG010000032.1, read on the forward strand.
GACGCGGACAAGCGGCGCGTGGAGGGCGTGGCGCGCGAACTGAGCGCCACGCGCATGGAGATGCCGTGGACGGACCAGCAGATACGGGGACTCTCCGAGGACTACTCCCAGGTCCCCCGCGTGGCACTTGTGACGACCGCTCCGGACGGGTCGTTCGCTCTGCTCGGCGCCCGGCTGCGGGGCAACTCCACAGACCCCGGCATGCACTCCCTGTACCGGGTCTTCACCGACCGCGCCCAGCAGGAGTTCGGCGAGGCCGGGCTGCGCACGGGGTTCACCGGGGGCCTGGCGGACGTGGTGGACCGCGCCGAAGCGGAGGAGACGACGCAGACAGTGGTCGGGCTGCTGGTGGTCGGGCTGATCGTTCTGGTGAACGTGTTGGTGTTCCGCAGTGTCCTGGCCGCGTTCGTCCCGTTGTTCGCGGTGTCCGTGGTGGGGGGTGCCGCCGTCGGCGCGGTCGTGGGTGCGGCCCTCCTGACCGGTTTCGACCTCGACCCGGGCACCCCGAGCATGATCGGCACCGTGCTGATCGGCATCGGTGTCGACTACTTCCTCTTCCTGCTGTTCCGCTTCCGGGAGGAGTTGCGGCGGCGCCCGGAGGAAGACCACCGCGCGGTGGCGGCGGACGTGGCCGGGCGGGTGGGCACCGCGGTGACCTCGGCGGCGCTGACGATCGTGGCGGCCTTCGCGACGCTCGGTATGGCGACGTTCGGGCAGTTCCGGGTGCTCGGGCCGTCGGTGGCGGTGTCGGTTCTGGTGATGCTGGTGGCGAGTCTGACCCTGATGCCGGCGCTGCTGGCGGTGACCGGCCGGAAGATGTTCTGGCCGTCGCGGACCCTGTCGGAGACGGCTGGGCGGACCGGAGCAGCGGGGCGTACAGGAGAGTTGGTGGCACGCCGCCCGGTGCTGGTGCTCGTTGCGTCGGTGGCCCTCCTCGGCGCCCTGACGGCGGGTGTGGCGGGCGTCCGCATGGACTTCGGGGCCGGCGGCACCCCCCGCGACACGGCGGCCGCCGCGACGGCGCGGGAGATCGCCAGCGCCCTGCCGGCGGGAATGTCCGACCCGACGACGGTGTACGTCACCGCCGACGACGGCCGGGCCCTGGATCCTGCACAGCTGGGCGTCGTGCACCGGGCACTGTCGGAGGTGACCGGCGTGGGCAAGGTGGCCGCCCCCGTGTACGACGCCGACCGCACTGCCGCCAGGCTGGACGCCTACTTGACGATGGACACCCAGTCGCAGCGCGCCCGGGATCTCGTGGCGGGCCCGGTGCGCCAAGCCGTCCGGGAGGCGACGCCCGCCGGACTCACCGTGCACGTGGGCGGCACGGCGGCCGTGTTCGCCGATGTGGCGACGGCGGTCGACCGGGACCTGCGGACGGTGTTTCCAGTGGCGGCGGCGCTGATCGCCCTGATCCTCGTGGTGCTGTTGCGCAGCCTGGCAGCGCCGGTGATGCTGATGCTCGCGGTCGGGCTGTGCTTCGCGGCGACGTTCGGCGCCTCCGCGCTGGTGTTCCAGCACATCGGCGGCGAGGCGGGCGTGACCTTCGTCCTGCCGCTGGTGCTGTTCCTCTTCGTGGTGGCCCTGGGTACCGACTACAACATCCTGATCAGCGACCGCCTGCGTGAGGAGATGGCGCAAGAGGGGTCGGTCCGCGCCGCTGTGGCCCGCGCGGTCCGGCACACAGCGCCGGCCATCGCCACGGCCGGGGTCGTCCTCGCAGCCTCCTTCGGCAGCCTCGCGGTGAACGCGGACCCCTCCACCCGGCAGCTGGGCTTCGCCATGGCCCTGGGCATCCTCCTGTCCGCCTTCGTCGTGTCGCTCCTGCTGGTCCCGGCGGCCGCGGCACTGCTCGGCCGGGGAATGTGGTGGCCTGTGCGGACAGGACGAGCCCGGAGCGCCAACGCCGGCTCCGTCGACGGCGGAAGCGGGTCCGAGGCCTGCCAGGTCTCATCGGGCCGTCCTCCCGTCGACTGCGAGGTCTGACACACCCGTCAGGCCAGGCTGTCGCCACCACAGGCAGCGTCGTCACCGTGGCAGGTCGCACGCGGGCCCGGCCGGTCGGACACCATCCCGGCCGGGCCCCCCACGTACCCCCTTCGGATGCCCCGTCCGCAGAGGCGAGGGTCCACCGGTGCGTCGGGCGCCGCGGCGACGGGCAGCGCACTCGGGGACCTGGGCAGGTGTCGACGCGGCAGCTGTCGTACGCGCGGCCGTGGACACGCCCGTACGGCAGGCCTCGGCGCGCGTCTCACGCCGGGGCCTGCCGTACGCAGAGCAGGCGCGGGCCCGCAGGACCAAGGACTCCCTGCGCGAACAGACCAGCCGCCGGGGAGGCCGGCGCGGGGCCGCCGTGCCGGGAGCGGTCGTGCGTCAGAACGCGTAGAGCGGGTTGCCGTTCAGGGCCGCGGACATCGCGCAGCCGTTGGAGAACGTGTGCTTCCACGCGAGGCGGCTGCCGCGCCAGACGCCGTCGGCCGTGACGGTGACGGGGTCGTAGTACAGCGGGCAGGCCCGGTCCGAAGCCGGGGTGGACACGAGGCGGTTGAGCTCGCCGTCGGTGGCGTTGAGGGCGTCGCACGCCGCTCGGGGGTCGGGGTGCGTGCCCTCGGCCGTGTAGGCGCAGCTGAGGACGGTCGCCCGCAGGACGGTGCCCGTGCCCGCGTCGTCCCCCTCGGTGACAGTGAGGACCACGGCGGACGGGGCGTACAGGCTCGCGGGCGCCGCTTCGGCCGCGCCCGTGGCGCCGGCGAGGCAGAGGAGGGCGGCGGCGGAGACTGCGGCTAAGCGGGGGCGCATGACAACACTCGCTTTCGATTCGAAGGTGGAAGTCGTGCCACATCTTGCATGTGGCCGCGGACTTACGTCGAGCCTGACAGGTACGAAGGTGAGGCGCACATCGACGGTCGAATTACGGACAGGTGGCGCGGGTTCCGGATGAGCCCGGAGTCCGCACAGCTCCTGCCGGGTGCGGTCGCGGCCGGCTCGGCCGGGGGTGCGCCTCCCGGGCGTACCCGCGCTGGTGGCGGCGGGGTCCGGTGCACCGGAGGGCCCGCCAGGGTGACCGGATCGATGCGGTGGGCGCGTGGCCGGTGGGAGCGGGAGGGGCCGGAGGCGGAGGCCGCTCGCCGTGGCGGTGGCGGGCCGCCGGTTCCGAGCCCGCGCCCCTCGTGCGTTGTGCACGTCGAGCTGGTGACAAACACGACTGTCGTCGGGTCTTTGCGGCGTGACACCTTGGACCGCGTCACCGACCGAGGGAGCAGGAGTGAACAAGGGGCACGCGGCGTTCTGCGACGCCGACCGCTGGTTCTACGACGCGCCGTACCGGCGGGTCGGCGAGAGCTTCCCGGCCGCCCTGGCCCCCGTACCCGAGGGGTGGACCTCGCACCGCAGCGGCGACTGGCTCGCCCTGCGCCCCGTCGGCCTGAGCCTGCCCTCCCAGGGCTGGAAGATCCACGTCTCGGCCGGTCTGGACAACGCGGACGCGGTCCTCGGCAAGGTCCACGCCTACTGCGTGGAGCGGGGCATCGCCTTCAAGTTCGTGCCCAGCCGGTACCTGCTCCACCTGCGCAACGCCAAGTACGCGGACCGCGCGGCGAGCGGGAAGTTCCTCACCGTCTACCCCGCCGACCCGGACGCCTGCCGGCGCATCGCCGAAGACCTCGACGCCCTGCTGGCCGGCGAACCCGGCCCGTACATCCTCAGCGACCTGCGCTGGAACGACGGTCCGGTCCACCTGCGCTACGGCAGCTTCACCCTGCGGCACTGCTACGACGACGCCGGCGAGCTGGTCCCGGCGGTCGAGGCGCCTGACGGCCGCCTGGTGCCGGACGCACGGGTGCCGGTGTTCCAGCCGCCCGCCTGGGTCGAACTCCCCGACTTCCTGCGGCCCCACCTGGAGCGCCGCTCGGCCGTCACCCTGGAGGGCGTCCCGTACACCGTCGAGCGGGCCCTGCACTTCTCCAACGGCGGCGGGGTCTACGCGGGCCGTGACACGCGTACGGGCGAGCCGGTCGTCCTCAAGGAGGGCCGCCCGTTCGCCGGGCTCGCCGCCGACGGGGCGGACGCCGTGACGCGGCTGCACCGGGAGCGCCGGGCCCTGGAGCAGCTCGACGGGCTGGACTGCGTCCCCTCCGTGCGCGGCGCGTTCACCGTCGGCGACCACCACTTCCTCGCGCTCCAGTACCTCGACGGCCGTCCGCTCAACACGTACTTCGCCCGCCGTCATCCCCTGATCGAGGCCGATCCCGCCCCCGCCGAGCTCGCCGCGTACACCGACTGGGCCCTGAAGATCCATGCGCGGGTGACCGAGGCCGTCGAGGCCGTCCACTCCCGCGGCATCGTCTTCAACGACCTCCACCTCTTCAACATCATGGTCGCGGAGGACCCGGACACGGGCGAACCGTCCGTCGCCCTCCTCGACTTCGAGGCCGCCGCGCACGTCGACGAGGGCCTGCGCCAGACGGTCGCCAACCCGGCGTACGTGGCACCGCCCGACCGGCGTGGTTTCGCCGTCGACCGCTACGCCCTGGCCTGTCTCCGCCTCGCCCTGTTCCTGCCGCTGACGAGCCTGCTCGTGATGGACCGGGCGAAGGCGGCGCACCTCGCGGACGTCGCGGCGGAGCAGTTTCCCGTGGCCCGGTCCTTCCTCGACGAGGCCGTACGGGAGATCCTCGCCGACGCCGGGGCCGCGGGGGCAGGCGGGTCCGGCTCCGGGGCCGAAGGGGGGACCCGCACCGGAGCCGGACCCGTTGCAGGCCGATCCGGAGCCGGACCCGCGGCCGTTCCCGGTGGGGCGTCACCCGCCGCGGAGCGGCCCTACCTGCCGGCCGACCCGGGTGACTGGCCGGGCGCCCGCGCCTCCATGACCGCGGCCCTGCACGCCGCGGCCACCCCCGACCGCGAGGACCGGCTCCTGCCGGGGGACCCCGCGCAGTTCTCCACCGCCGGCGGCGGAGTCGCCTTCGGCCACGGAGCCGCCGGCGTCCTGTACGCGCTCGCCGAAACGGGCGCCGGGGCCTGGCCCGAAGGTGAGGAATGGCTGCTGGACCGGACGAAGGACCCGGCCTCCGGCACTCCGCTGGGCTTCTACGACGGCCTTGCCGGACTGGCGTGGACCCACGACCGGCTCGGCCACCGCGACCGCGCGACCGCCCTCGCGGAGCGCCTCCTCGACCAGCCGTGGCAGTCCGCCGGCCCAGACCTGCACAGCGGCCTCGCCGGCATCGGGCTCGCCCTGGACGCCCTCGGCACGGCCACCGGGGAGAGCGCCCTGCACAGCGCCGCCCTGCGCTGCGCCGACCTGGCGTCCGAGGCCGCCGCCGGGCTGAAGCGGGCGGGGCTGCTCTACGGCCACAGCGGCATCGCCCTGCTCCACCTGCGCCTCTACGAGCGCACGGGCGACCCCGAACTGCTCCGGCGCGCCGGCCACTTCCTGCACCGGGATCTGGACCGCTGCGTGACGAGCGCCTTCGGCACTCTCCAAGTGGACGAGGGCCGGCGGACCATGCCCTATCTCGGCGCCGGCAGCGTCGGCATCGGGATGGTGCTCGACGACTGGCTGGAGCACGCGGCGGACGACCGCTTCGAGGAGGCGCGGACCGCGATCGTCCGGGCCGCCCAGGCGACCTTCTACGCCCAGCCCGGCCTCTTCCGCGGAGCCGCCGGCATGATCCTCCACCTGTCCAGGACCACCACGCCCGGCCCCGGCACCGGGGCCGGCGACATCGCCCGGCAGATCGGGGCCCTGGCCCGCCACGCAGTGCCCTACCAGGGACGACTCGCCTTCCCTGGAGAGCAGATGATGCGCCTGTCCATGGACCTCTGCACCGGCACCGCCGGCGTGCTGCTCGACCTCGGCAGCGCCGCGACCGGCGGGCGGGCGCACCTGCCGTTCCTCCCGCCGCCGCGCTCCGCGGCGGCCCCAGAGCCGGTCCCCCACCGGGGGGCCGTAACCCATCGGAACACCCCAGCGAAAGAGAGGAATCAGTCATGACCCTTCTCGACCTGCAGTCGATGGAGACCCCCAAGGAAGAGACCACTGAGGCCGCGCACCTCACCGGCGGAGGCAGCCGCGCCAGCCTGCTCCTGTGCGGCGACAGCAGCCTGAGCATCACCACCTGTAACTGATCGGGTCCCTTCCGGGCCCGGGCGGCATGCCGCCCGGGCCCGCACCCCGTCCCGGAGGAACCGCCGCCCATGACCCCGACCGACGACCCCGGTGGGGCGGCGGCCGCCCGCAGTGCCGACCGGGCGCTGAGGGCGGCCGCGCGGCACAGCGCCGGCCGGACCGCCGCCGTGTTCGGCTGCTCGCTGGCCGCCGCCTGCGCCGCCCTCGCCGAACCCGCCGTCCTCGGCCACTGCCTCGACCTGCTCCTGCGCCGCGACCCGGCCGGCACCCGGTGGGCCCTGCTGTACGCGGCGTTGACCCTGGCGGAAGTACTGCTCGACGCCTCGACCACGCGGCTCACCGGCAGCGTCGACGCCCGCTCCGCCGCCTGGCTGCGCCGGCGCGGACTCACGGCCCTGCTGGGCACCGCGCCGCACCACGCGGAGCGCCACCCCGGGGAGGTGTCGGCGCGGTTCACGGCGCACGCCGCGGCCGCCGGAACCGTTCCGGCGGCCGCGGCGACGGCCGCGACGGCCCTGCTGCCGCCGATCGGCGGACTGGCGGCCCTGTTCCTCGTCGACGTCTGGACCGGCGTGGCCTTCCTGGTCGGACTCCCCCTGCTGGCCCTGCTGCTGCGGACGTTCGCGCGCGCGTCGGGGGCCAGCGTCGGCCGGTACCAGGAGGTGCAGCTCGCCATGGCCGGACGCCTCGCCGAGGCCCTGGCCGGCGCCCGCACCATCGCCGCGGCCGGCACCGCGGACCGGGAGGCCGCCCGGATCCTCGTACACCTGCCCGAATTGGGCCGCGAGGGACGGAAGATGTGGCGGATCTACGGCGCGGCCACCGCCCGTACCGGCACGCTGATGCCCCTCCTGCTGTACGTGGTCCTCGCGGTGGGCGGCCTCCGGCTCGCCGCCGGGGCGCTGGGCGTCGGCGGCCTGCTCGCCGCCGTCCGCTACGCGGGCCTCGCCGCCGGCGTCGGCGCCGTCACGGGCCGGCTGGCCGCGGTGGTGCGCGGCCGGGCCGCGGCCCACCGCACGGCGGCCCTCCTCGACCTGCCGGAGCTCCCGCAGGGCGACCGGCACCGGGCCCCCGCCGGCCCCGGGACCCTGGAACTGCGCGGGGTCCGCGTCGAGCGGGCGGGCAGGACCGTCTTGCACGACGTCGACCTGCGGATACCGGGCGGCTCCACCACCGCGGTGGTGGGCCGCTCGGGCTCTGGCAAGACCCTGCTGGCCGCCGTCGCCGGACGCCTGACGACCTGTGACGCGGGCCAAGTGCTGCTGGACGGCACCCCGCTCGAGGAACTCACCGAGGGAGCGCTGCGCCGGGAGGTGGGCCACGCCTTCGAGCGGCCGGCGCTGTTCGGGGACAGCGTCGGCGCGGCCATCGCGTTCGGCGCTCCGCCGGAGCCCGGCCCGGACGCCGTGCGGGCCGCCGCCCGGGCAGCCGGTGCCGACCCCTTCGTACGCCGCCTGCCGGACGGCTACCGGACGCCGCTCGCCGACGCCCCGATGTCCGGCGGGGAGCTGCAACGGCTGGGGCTGGCACGGGCGTTCTGCCACGCGGGCCGTCTGCTCGTGCTGGACGACGCCACCTCCAGCCTGGACACCGTCACCGCCCGCGAGGTGGAGCGGGCCCTGGTCCACGGGGTGCGCGCAGGAACGCGCCTCGTCGTCACCCACCGCGCCTCCGCGGCCGCCCGCGCCGACCTCGTCGTATGGCTCGAGGACGGCAGGGTGCGGGCGACCGGGACGCACGCCGGGCTGTGGCGGGACCCCGCCTACCGCGCGGTGTTCGGGGGCGGCGGGGCACCCGCCGCCGAGCGGGCCGAGGCGCCGGGCGGCGGGCCCGCGGCGCAGGAGACGGTGCGGTGAAGGGAGACCGGGCAGGTGGCGCGGGAGGCGCCGGGGTGAAGGGGTACGGCGCCGCCGGTGCGGTGGACGGGCACGGTGCCTGGGGGCGGGTCGGAGCCGAGGGGCGGCGCTTCCTGCGCAGGCGGGCCCGGACGCTGGGCACCCTCGCCCTGTGGTCCCTGCTGGATTCCGCCCACACCTTCCTCGGCGGCTACGCGGTGGCCCGCGCCCTCGACGACGGCTTCCTGGCCGCCCGGCCCGGAACGGGCCTGGGCTGGCTCGCCGTCGCCGGGGCCGGCGCCCTCCTGGGCGGGCGCGCCCTGCGGGGGGTGTTCGCGGGGCTCGCCGACCTCGTCGAACCGCTGCGGGACGGTCTGGTCCGCCGGGCCGTGCGCCAAGCGCTGGAGGGCGCCGCCGCCGATCCGGCGCGGGCCGCCCGTTCGGGGGCCGTCTCCCGCCTCACCCAGCAGACCGAGACGGCCCGCGACTCCTTCGCCGGGCTGGTCCTCGTCGCCCGTTCCTTCGTCTTCACCGCGGCGGGCGCGCTGGCCGGGATGGCCGCGCTCGCGCCGGTGCTGCTGCTGTTCGTCCTGCCGCCGCTGCTCGTGGGGACGGCCGGCTTCCTGGTCACCCTGCGCCCCATGGCGCGGGTGCAGCGGCGGGCACTGGACACCGACGAGGCCCTGGCCGCGCGGGCCGGCGAGCTCGCGGCGGGCCTGCGGGACGTGATCGCCTGTGGAGGCGGGGCCCAGGCGGGGAGCCGCCTGGAATCGCTGATCGCCGACCAGGAACGGCTGACCCGGCTGCTCGCCCGCTGGGCCGCCGTGCGCACGGTGGCCCTCGGGGTGGCCGGCCGGCTGCCCGTCGTCGTGCTGCTGCTGGCGGCGCCCTGGCTGCTCGGGCGCGGGCTGAGCGCGGGCGTGCTGGCCGCCGCCCTCACCTACCTGGTCCAGTCGCTGCTGCCGGCGCTCGACGCCCTCATGGGCGCGCTCGGCGCCGCGGGGACCCGGCTCCTGGTGGTGCTGGACCGCTTCTGCCCGCCCCGGCCGGCCTGGGGGCCGGAGCCCACCCCCCGTGCGGACCCGCCTCATCCGTCTCCCGGGACCGCGGGGGTGCGGGAGCTCCGTCCGGGACCGGTGGCCGGCGTCCCGGTTCCCGCGGCCGAGCTGCGCCGGGTGCGCTTCGCATACGGCCCCCACGCGCAGCCTGTGGTAGACGGCCTGGACCTGACCCTGCGCGAGGGGGAGCACCTCGCCGTCGTGGGGCCGAGCGGCATCGGCAAGTCCACCCTCGCCGCGCTCCTGGCCGGGATTCTGCCGCCCGACCGGGGCACCGTACTGCTGGCGGGTGCCCCGGCCGGCCGCCGCCCCGGCCGGGGCCCGGACCCGCGTCGGATTCTGCTGCCGCAGCAGGCCTACGTCTTCACCGGCTCCGTCCGGGAGAACCTCGGCCACCTGTCCCCGGAGCCGGTGCCCGACGAGCGGCTGGAACGCGCCCTGTGCGCCCTCGGCGTGGACGGCCTGGTGGGCCGGCTGGGAGGCCCGGACGCGCCGGTCGACCCGTCCCGGCTGTCCCAGGGCGAGCGCCAGCAGCTGGCCCTCGCGGCCGCGTACCTCTCCCCCGCGCCGCTCCTGCTGCTCGACGAGGCCTCCTGCCACCTCGATGCGCAGGCCGAGGAGCGCGCGGAACGGGCGCTCGCCCGACGCCCGGGAACCCTCGTCGTGGTGGCACACCGCATCTCCTCCGCCGCGCGGGCCGACCGGGTCCTCGTCCTCGACGGCACCCGCGCGGTCCACGGCACGCACGCCGACCTCCCGGCCCGCTCGCCCCTGTACCGCGACCTCGTGGGAGGGTGGGACGCACAGGGGTGAACGGACCGGTGCCCAGGGCCCGGACGCGTCAGACCCAGCCGGCCTGCCGGGAGATCCGGATCGCGTCTATCCGGTTGCGGGCGCCGGTCTTGCGCGTCACGGCGGCCATGTAGTTGCGCACCGTGCCGCTGGCGAGGTGCAGGGCGTGCGCGATCTCCGCGACGGAGTCCCCCTCGGCGGCCCGGGCCAGCACGCTCAGTTCGCGCGGGCTCAGCGGCACGTCGTCGGCCTCGAGGAGGGCCGACGCCAGGGAGGCGTCGACGAACCGCTCCCCGGCGGCGACCTTGCGCACCGCCCGGACCAGCCGGCCGGGCGACCCCTCCTTGTCCACGTAGCCGCGGGCCTCGGCCCGGACACCCCGCCGCAGGGAGCCGGGCGCCCCCGGCGTGGCCAGCACCAGCAGCGGGGGCGGCGGCTCGGGCAGCGGACCGGCGGAGCCGGTGGGGGTGCCGGTGGCGGTGCCGTCCGCGAGGGCGGCCGACGCGCCCGGACAGTCGAGGTCGACGACGGTCACGTCCGGTCGTAAGGACTCGCCCCGCCGTGCGCCGGTCCGCCAGCCGGCGCAGGTGACGTCGAAGCCGCCTTCGGACCTCAGCAGAGCGGCGAGGGCCGACCTCACGATGCTGACGCTGTGCAGGACGAGGACCTTGGTCATCCGGGCTCTCCTCAGGAGGCGATCACTGGGCACCAAGCGCGTGCCCAACTCCGACGCGGAAGAACGTCGTTGTCCGGCCATCCGGGTACCCGTGGCCGAACACCGCTCCCCGACGGGCCGCCCGCTGCGCCGCCACTCCCCACGCCACGCTCCGCAGCTGCGCCCGCGACGCCGCGGAACGCGCGCGGACACCTCGAAACGGTAGGGCTGATTCCGGTCGCATGGCGGCACAGCGGCTCCGGCTCACGGGGTTCGAGCCGGCGCGGGGCTGCTCCCCTGCGGCTGGCGGAGTCGATGTGGCGGGACTTCCGAAGGCACCCCGGATCGGCCACCATGAAGGTCCGTCGGCGCGGCGATCCAAGGGTGCGGATGAGCGAGGGTGGGAACGTTCCGGACGGGCAACGGAGCAGGCCGGAGCAGGTCGGACCCGCTCCGTGGCTGGCGCTGGCCTGTCTGGTCGGGCTGCTTCTGGCCTACGTCGTACTGACGAGCTTCACCGGCGAGCTGCGGGCGGCGCTGTGGGGCGAGCCCGGCACCGTGACCGAAGCCGACTGCCGGACCTACGACAACACCGCGGCCAATGCGGGAACGTCGACGTCCTGCTCGGGCACCTTCACCGCGGACGACGGCGGCTCGTCGTTCGACGTCCCCGTCGAGGGCGACATCGATTCGCCATCGGTCCGCGCATGGCTGGTGGACGGCGCATCCGGCACCGCGTACATCTCCGACCGGAAGCACCCCCGCCCATAAGCGGCTCGACTTCGCCGGTGCCGGCCATACCCGCGATGCGGCTCTGACGGCTGAGGTGTGGAACGGGCAAGCGCCTGCAAACACCAGCACGTCCTGGGAGGCGCAAGGGGAGGCCGAGATCACACACCTGGCACACCCGCGCAGCCGCCGGAACCGCGGTCTTCGACTCCATCGAAGGCTGGTACAGCACCCGCCGCGCGGGACCCTGCCGAGCAAGAGACATCAGTCACACAGACCCCACCTGACCTGCGAAATCGGGGGGAATCTGTCCCTCTTGGCGGCCTATGCGGTGACCCGTCGACGGAGGTGATCCGGCCGGAAGTTGTGTGTTTGCCGTGCGCCTGGATACCACTGACCCACTCTGATCGTCTAAGTGGGAGAACCCGTGCGCACTGCGCGACCACTCATATTGCTCATCGCATTCCTGTTGGCCGTTCTGACCGGAACGGAGCAGGCTGCACTGGCCGTGAGCAGCTGGACCGCCGCCAAGTCCGGCCCCGGTGAAAGACCCGGCCAAGGCTGGGGCTCGGCCGCCGGCCGGGGCCACCGGGCCCCGGCCGGCGCCACCGACGCCGACACCCCCGGAGGCCGCGGCCGCGCCCTGACCGCCCCCGGCGAACTGCCGGCCGACGGCGGTACGCCGCCACAGCGGCTCGCCCCGCCGCCCAAGCCCGCCCGCGTGCCTTTCACCAAGACGGCCGCACCGAAGAGGCTGCACCACAAGGGCTTCGACACCAAGGCCAGCACCGAGCTGCCGGAGAAGCGCACCGCGCGCGAACGGACCTTCCGCAACACGGACGGCACGTACACCACCCGCTTCTACAACGAGCCCGTGAATTTCCGCGGCCGGGACGGGAAGTGGGAGCAGATCGACACCCGTCTGGCCAAGCCCGCGGCCGAGCCCGCCGGCACCTCCTGGGAAGCCCGCTCCACCGAGGACAAGGTCCGCTTCGCCGCGTACGCCGACGCGCCCGCCCTCGTCCACCTCGGCGTCGGTGACACTGCCTCGATCGGCTACGCCATCGACGGCGCTGCCCCCTCCCGTGGCCGCGTCGAAGGCAGCGTCATCACCTACCCCGACGTCCGCCGCGCCACCGACGTCGAACTGATCGCCGGCAGCGACTCCGTCAAGGAGACGCTGGTCCTCAAGGACCGCACCGCGCCCACCGAATGGCGCTTCCCGCTGTCCCTCACCGGCCTGACCGCCAAGGCCGACGGCCACGGAGGCATCGCCTTCACCGACCGGACCGGCAAGCAGCAGGCCTCCATGCCGCCCGGCTGGATGGAGGACTCCGCCCGCGCGAAGAACTCCGACGAAGGCGTCATCTCCTCCGGCGTCACCTACCGGCTGGAGCGCGAGCGCGGCCGTCAGATCCTCGTCGTCAGCCTCGACGAGCAGTGGCTCGCCGACCCGGCCCGCGTCTACCCGGTGAAGGTCGATCCCTCGGCCACCGGCCTGGAGGCGGCCTCCGGCACCTACGTCGAGTCGCCCTACAACCAGAACTTCTCCACCGACACCAACCTCAAGGTCGGCACGTACGACGCGGGCGGCCACAAGGCGGCGTCCTTCCTGAAGTTCAACGGGCTGGACACCACCCTCAAGAACGCGTACGTGATCAACGCGAACCTGTCGCTGTACAACACCTGGTCCTACTCGTGCACGGCGCGCCCGGTGACCGTCCACGAGATCACGTCCAACTGGTCCGAGGGCAGCACCGCCGTCTACCCCGGCCCTGCCACCGGCGGCGCCCTCGGCTCGAAGTCCTTCGCCCACGCCTGGCGCCCCGAGGGCGCGGCCAACTGGTCCTGCGGGCCGGCCTGGGAGTCGATCCCGCTCGGTGCGTCCGGCCGCCAGCTCGTCGACGACTGGACCCACAGCCGCAAGCCGAACTACGGCCTGGCCGTGAAGGCCGCCACGAACGACTCGTACAGCTGGAAGAAGTTCGGTTCCGACAATTACCCGGGCGGCAAGCCGTCGCTCGACGTGACATGGTCCAGGTACGGGGCCGCCTACAGCCTGGGCGGGTTCGTCCAGCCGATGACGGCCACCACCGAAGGCACGTTCCGGATCACGGTCACCAACCAGGGCCAGCAGACCTGGGGCAAGACGAGCAACTTCAAGCTCCGCTACGACCTGTACGACGCCAACGGCAACATGGTCCCCGACTACTGGAGCAAGATCCGGTGGACCCCGATGCCGTACGACGTCCCGCCGGGCGGCACCGTCACCCTCGACGCCAAGATCGCACCGCTGGCCCCCGCGACGTACACGCTGGTGTGGACCATGGACGAGTACGGCGTCTCCAGCTTCGCCGCCGACGGCGTCCCGGGCGCGGGCGTGAAGTTCGACGCGGTCAACGCGCCGCCCTACCTCACCGACACCGCCCCGCCGAGCGGCACGGTCGTCGACACCCTCACCCCGACGCTGTGGGCCTCGGCCACTGACCGGGACAAGTACCCGAGCGCGCTGACGTACCAGTTCGAGGTGTGCGAGGTCGAGGGTCAGGACACCCGCAAGAACTGCCGCGGCAACAGCCACGCGGCCTCGCCGAGCTGGACCGTCCCGGCGGGCTGGCTGGCCTGGGCCAAGACCTACGCCTGGTACGCGTACGCCAACGACGGCAAGGACCAGTCGGCCCGAACCGCGCCCGCGCTGCTGAGCACACAGGTCCCGCAGCCGGTCATCACCTCGCAGTTGGGCGGCGCCGACAGCGGCCGCGCCTTCGGCGAGCGGTCCGGCAACTACGTCACCGCAGCCACCGACGCGGCCGTGCCCACCGCCGGACCCGAGCTGGCCGTCGCCCGCACCTACAACTCGCAGGACCCGCGCACCACGGGCGCCTTCGGGGCCGGCTGGGCCACCCGCTGGGACATGCGCGCCGTCGGCGAGCCCGACGGCAGCGTCGTCCTGACCCTGGCCGACGGCAACCAGGTCCGGTTCGGCCGCAACGCGGACGGCACCTTCAGCGCCCCGTCCGGCTCGATGGGCCTGCTCACCTCCGTCACCGGCGGGGGCTGGACGCTGCGCGACGCGAGTGCCGCCCTGTACACCTTCGACGCCTCCGGCCTCCTGACGAAGATCAAGGACGGGCACGGCCGCGAGCAGCAGCTCACCTATGCGAACGGCCGGCTCACCCGAGCGGCCGACGTCCTCTCCGGCCGGTCGCTGGCCTTCACCTGGAGCGGCGGACACGTCTCCTCGGTGTCCACGGACGCCGCCGGCCCCGGCGCACAGCCCCTCGTCTGGTCGTACACGTACGACAGCGACCGGCTGGCCAAGGTCTGCCCGCCCGCGTCCACCACGGCCTGCACGACCTACGCGTACACGGCTGGATCGCACTACCGCAGCCTCGTCCAGGACGCCGGCCCGATCGGCTACTGGCGGCTCAACGAGACGGAGGGCTCGGACGCGGCCAGCGAGGCTGTCTCGCGGACCGGCATGAACGCCGCCCGCTACCGCGACCTCGTACTCGGCGCGGCCGGCGCCCTGGCCGGCACCGGGAACCGGGCCGTGGACTTCAACGGAACCAGCTCGTCGGTGGAACTGCCGGAGGCCGCACTCGCCTCCTCCACGGTCCTTTCCGTCGAGCTGTGGTTCAAGACCGACAAGCCCAGCGGCGTGCTGGTCGGCTTCCAGGACGACCCGTTGGGCGGCACCCACCCGACCCACTACAACCCGGTCCTCGCCGTCGACTCGGCGGGCAAGCTCCGCGGCCGGCTGGAGACCTCCACCGGCTGGGCCGTCCCGATGACGTCCACCGCGACGGTCACCGACAACACCTGGCACCACGCCGTGCTCACCAGCACCGGCACCAGCCAGACCCTCTACCTCGACGGCACCGCGGTCGGCACCCAGACCGGCCCCGTCGACCACTCCATCAAGACCTTCGCCTACCTCGGCGCCGGCTTCTCCGACGCCGGCTGGGACGGCGCAGGCACGTGGAGCAACCGCTGGTTCAAGGGCTCCATGGACGAGGTGGCCATCTACCACCGCGCCCTGGACGCCGGGACGGTCAAGGCCCACCACGCGGCCCGCACCGGCTCGTCGAAGCTGTCCGGAACCACCCTGCCCTCCGGGCGCAGCGGCGGCACGGCCGTGTACGACGGTGACAGCGGGCGGGTCTCCGAAGTGACCGAGCAGAGCGGCGGCACCTGGAAGGTGTCGGCGCCGAGGTACGCGGCGGGCTCGCAGGCGTACGCCGACGCGGTGCGCGCCTCGGCTCCCGTCAACTACTGGCGGCTGGGCGACACCAGCGGCGCGTCCGCCGCAGACGAGGTGTCCGCGGGCGGCAACGGCTCGTACCGGGACGGCGTGACGCTCGGCTCCGTCGGTGCCTTCCTCGACGGCGACGACGGCGCGGTGACGCTCGACGGCTCCCAGGGCGTGGTCACCGTGCCGGGCGAGTCGCTGGCGGGCGCCACCTCGCTGTCCGCCGAGATGTGGTTCCGCACCGACAAGGCCGGGGGCGCGCTGCTCGGCATGCAGGCCGGCCCCGTCGAGGGCGGCAACCCGGGCATGTACAACCCGAGCCTCCTCATCGACTCCGATGGCCGGCTCCGCGGCCATCTCTGGGACGGCACGCGCGGCTGGCCCGTGATGGGCAGCCCGGCCAAGGTCAACGACAACGCCTGGCACCACGTCGTCATCACCGGCGGCCCGGCCGGGCAGAAGCTGTACCTTGACGGCGCCCAGGTGGGCTCGCGGACGGGCGCCGTGGCGCCCGAGACCCTGCAGTACGTGTTCCTCGGCGGCGGTTACTCCGGCCCCGACTGGGACGGCCAGACGCAGGGCGTGCGGTACTTCAAGGGCCAGCTCGACGAGGCCGCGTTCTACCGCAAGGAGCTCGACGCCCAGACCGTCGCCGACCGCTTCAAGACCCGCAGCAAGGCGCTGAGCGGCACGTCCGACCAGTACCGCGGCGTGGTGACAGCGGCGGGACCGGCTGGGTACTGGCGCCTGGACGAGACCGCCGGCAGCACGGTGAAGAGCCGAGTGGCGGCCTTCGACGGCACCGGCACCTACACGAAGGCGGCCCTCGGGGCCACCGGCGCGTTCGGCGCCGGCGACGGCTCGGCCGTCCAGTTCAACGGCGACGGGTACGCCGAGGTCCCGGCGGTGGGTGCGGCCGGCGCCGACGTCTCCGCCAGCCTGTGGTTCCGCACTGACAAGCCGGGCGTCATGCTCAGCGACCAGTCCGCGCCTGTCGCGGGCGCGGCCGACGCCTCGGGCAGCTGGACCCCGGTCCTGTACGTGGGCAGCGACGGCAAGCTGCACGGCGAGTACTACTCGCCGGGTGTGAACGCCTCGAACGCCTCGCCGGGCACGGTGACGGACAACCAGTGGCACCACGCCGCCATCACCGTCAAGGGCGGCACCCAGACGCTCTACCTCGACGGCACCCAGGTCGCGGCCAAGTCGGCCGCACCGGTCAGCCACCAGTCCAACAGCCGCACGTTCATGGGCGCCGGCTTTGCCAAGTTCTGGCCGGCGGCCCCGGCCAACGTCAGCCACTTCACCGGCGCGCTCGACGAAGTCGCGGTGTTCCGCAGCGCCCTCAGCGACGGCCAGGTGGCCACCCAGTACGCGGCCCGGACCTCGTCGGCCATCTCCTCGCTGACGGCGACGGTCACGGTCACCGACCCGGCGGGCGCAACGACCTCCAGCACCTTCGACGCGGTCCGCGGCCAGCGCCGTACCGCTACGACGGACGCCTCCGGCGGTCTGACGACGTACGCGTACGACGCGGGCGGCTTCCTGCACACCGTGACCGACCCCAACGGTCACGCGACGATCACCGGCCAGGACGAGCGCGGCAACACCGTCTCGACCACCACGTGCCGGGACGCGAACTCCTGCTGGACCTCGTTCGCCGAGTACCACCACAACCCCGCGGATCCGCTGGACCCGCGCAACGGCAAGCAGACCACGGTCCGCGACGCCCGCTCGGCCGGCGCCTCCGACGACCGCTACAAGACCGTCACCGGCTACACCGCACTCGGCCTGCCCGAGTCGACCACGCTGGCCGACGGCCGTACCTCCACCACCACCTACACGGCGGGCACCGAGCCCGCGGTCGGCGGCGGCACCGTCCCGGCCGGACTCGTCGCCACCCAGAAGTCCCCGGCCGGCGCCACCGTCTCGTACGGATACCTCGCCAACGGCGACCTGGCGCGCGCCACGTCCCCGTCCGGCCTGGTCACCACGTACACGTACGACGGGATCGGCCGGAAGCTCACCGAGACGCAGGTGTCCGCGCGCCATCCTCAAGGCGCGACCACCACGTACGTGTACGACCAGCAGTCCAAGGTGGTCTCCGAGACCGCTCCGGGGGTGAAGAACGAGCTGACGGGCGTCACGCACACCGCGCGGATCGTCCGCACCTTCGACGCGGACGGGTACCTGCTGACGGAGTCCACCGAGGACACCACCGGCGGCGACCCCACCCGGACGACGACGTACCGCTACGACGCCCGGGGCTTCAACGACCGCGTCACCGACGCGGCGGGGAACGCGACGTCGTACGGGCACGACGCGCTGGGCCGCGTCAACCGGGTCACCGATCCGGCCGGCACCACGCTGACGTACGCGTACACGCCCCGCGGACAGCTCGCCGAGACCGTCCTCAAGGACTGGACGGGCCACCCGTCGGGCGGGACCCGCGACCTCGTCCTGTCCTCGCAGGCGTACGATCCGGCAGGCCGGCTGGCCTCGGCCACCGACGCCATGGGCGCGACGACCGCCTACACGTACTACGACGACGACCGTGAGGCGACGGCGACGGCCAAGGCCGTCACCCAGTCCGACGGCAGCCGTCGCGACGTCCTCCTGGAGGCGAACACCTACGACGGCGCCGGCAACCTGATCCGCCGGACCGACCCGGGCGGCACGCCCACCGTGCACACCGTCGACGCCACCGGCCGCACCACGGCCAGCGTCTTCGACCCCGGTGGCCTGACCCGCACCGCGGCGTTCACCTACGACGCCGACGACCGGGTGACCCGGCGGACCCAGACCATCGACGCCACCCGGACCTTGACCGACACCACCGATTACGACCTCGCCGGCAACCCGGTCAAGGCCACCACTTCCGACGGGACCACGACCCGCACCGCCCACCAGACCTTCGACCAGCACGGCCAAGTGCTGACGTCGGTGACCCCGGGCGGCCACACCACCACCCACAGGTACGACGCGCTGGGGCGCCTGGTCGAGCAGACCTCGCCGCAGGTCCAGGCGGAGGAGAAGGGCCGGCCCGCCGCGCCCGTCACCCCCACCGTCGTCTTCGGCCGCAACACGTTCGGCGAGGTGACCGAGGAGCGCGACCCGCGCGGCAACGTCACCCGCACCGAAACGGACGTCCTCGGCCGCCCCGTGGCCGTCACCCTGCCCGCCTACACCCCGCCGGGCGGCAGCCCGGTCACGGCGGTCGCGCGCGCCGCGTACGACAGCCTCGGGCGCACCACGTCGGAGACCGACCCGCTGGGCCGGACCACCGCCTACACCTACGACCAGCTGGGCCGACTCACCACGGTGACCGATCCGGCCGCGGGCGGGAGCACGGGAGGGCTGACCGCGCCGGGCGCAGCCGCCCTCGACGGCTCCTCGCAGTCGCTCGGCGGCGGCGGAATCTCCGCCTTCACGTGGACCCCGACCGGCCTCCAGCTGTCGGCGACCGACGAGACGGGCGCCCGCAGTGAAGCGACCTACGACGAGCTCGGCCGCATGCTCACCCACACCACGGTCGAGCGCAGGCCCCTGCTCCAGAACCTGATCAGCCGGTTCACCTGGGACGACGCGGGCAACATGACCCGGTCCGCGACCCCGTCCGGGCGGACGACCCGCTTCCAGTTCAACACCGCCGGCGATCTCGTCGGCGTCACCGACCCGGCGGACGCGGTCACCACGTTCGCCTACGACGGCCTCGGCCGGGCCGTGGAGACGAAGGACCCCACCGGCCGCCGGACCACGACCGCATACGAGGTCGGCGGCCTGGCGACCGCGGTCACCGACTTCGGCACCGGCAGCACCGCGCTGCGCACCGTGACCTCGGAGTACGACGCCGACGGCAACCTCACGGCCTCCGTCGACGGCACCGGAGCCCGCACCACGTTCGACTACGACGCACTCGGCCGGATGACCCGCCAGGTCCTCCCGGTCAGCGCGACCAAGTCGATCACCACGACCTTCGGCTACGACGCCGAGGGCAACCGCACCCGGCTGACCGACGGCCGCGGCAAGACCACCTCCTACACCTTCAACACCTGGGGGCTGCCCGAGTCGACGGTCGAACCCGCCACCGCACAGGAACCGGACGAGAAGGACCGCACCTGGACGATCGCCTACGACGCCGCCGGCCAGGCGGTCACGGAACTGCTGCCCGGCAACGTCGTGCGGCGCCGCACGTATGACGGACTGGGCCGCCTGACCGACGAGACCGGCTCGGGCGCGGCCGCCGCCACCCGGCCCCGCTCCCTGGGCTACGACCTCGCCGGCCGTCTGACGAAGGCGGGCGGCGCCGGGGTCCTCTCGGAGAACACCTACTCCTACAACGACCGCGGGCAGCTGCTGCTCGCGGACGGACCGTCCGGGCGCTCCGAGTACGCATACGACGCGGACGGTCTGATGACCTCCCGGAAGGACGCCAACGGCACCACCGGCTTCACCTACGACGCCGCGGGCCGGGTCGGCACCATCGCCGACCCCCTCACCGGCACCCAGGTGTGGACCGACTACGACGCGGCCGGCCGACCCCAGCGGGAACGTTACGCCCGCGGCAGCGGCAGCCAGTTCGAGGTCAAGGCGCAGCGCGCCTACAGTTACGACGGCCTCGGCCGGCTCACCGGCGACTCCGCCACCCGTACCGCGGGCGGCGAGGTCCAGGGCCGTACGTACGCGTACGACCCGGCCGACCGGATGGTGCGCAAGACCACGACCGGCACGGCCGGAGCGGCCGACAACACGTACAGCTACGACCTGGCCGGACGCATGACCGGCTGGAACGACGGCACCACCGCCGTCCCCTACGAGTGGGACGACGCGGGCAACCTCACCCGCAGCGGCACCCGGACCGGCGTGTACGACGACCGCAACCGCCTGGTGAGCCTGGGCAGCGAGGCGTACGCCTACAGCGCCCGCGGCACCGTCACGAGCGTCACCGACACCACGGGAACCAAGCCCGTCCGCCAGATCACGTCCGACGCCTTCGAACGCACCGTCACCAACGGCGGCAGCACCTTCGGCTACGACAGCCTCGACCGCGTCATGACGCACAACGGCACCGCCTTCACCTACGACGGCGGCTCCAACGACCTGGTCACGGACGCCTCGACCGGATACACGCGGACCCCGGGCGGCACCATCGTGGCCACCGCGGCCGCCGGACAGGCTGGCAGCGCCCGCCTGGCCGTCACCGACCAGCACACCGACCTGGTCGCGGCGCTGTCGCCCGACGGCACCGCGGTCGCCGGCTCCCGGGCCTACGACCCGTTCGGCAAGACCACGGCGGCGGCGGGCACCAACCCGGACGTCGGCTATCAGTCCGGCTGGACGGACTCCGGCACCGGCGACGTCAACATGGCGGCCCGCTGGTACCAGCCGGGCACCGGCGGCTTCGGCAGCCGCGACACCTGGCAGCTCGACCCCTCCGGGTCGGCTCTGGAGGCCAACCGCTACGGGTACGCCGTCGGCGGCCCGCTCAACGCCACCGACCCCACCGGCCACCGGGCCGAAATGGGCGGAGGCGGAGGCGGACCCGCCGTGGGCGCGTACGCCGGCTATGCCGGTGGTGGCGGTGGTGGCGGCCGGTTCATGGGCAGCAGCCGGTCCAGCACGACGACCAGGACGGTCAGCTCCGGTGCCTCCGGACGGCCGTCGCCGCTGAGCAACCGCTCGCAGATCTCCGAGAAGAACTACCGTTCGGCGGCGCGGTCGTCGCGCCCGTCGGGGCGTCCGTCACCGCTGAGCAACCGCTCCATGGTCGACGAGAAGCGCATGCGCATGCGGCCGGCGAGCCGGCCGGGCGCCAAGCCGCCCACGCGGGTGGGCGGCAACCGGCCCGGCGGTAACGCGGGCAAGGGCCCGTCTGGGCGGGCGGGCACCGCGGGCCCCCGCGCCCAGACCGCCGGGCGCCCGCACTCGGCAGGCCGCCCCAACGGCGGCGTGAAGAGCGGCGGCACCCGTTCTGGCGGCACCACGTACACCGGCCGGAGCCCCGGCTCCAGCACCCAGCCACGGCCTCAGCAGCCGCAGAACCCCAACCGGGGTCCCCGGCCGGCGCCGGCGCCCAAGCACGTGCCGAAGGCCACGTGGAACCCCGGGGTCTCGCAGGCCCAGACGATGCAGCAGGCCGTCCAGGCCCGCTACGTCGGCGTCGACGGGAGCGGCGCGTTCGGGGGCGACCCGTGGGACTACGAGATCGAGTACGAGCCGGACCTGCTGGACTCGTACCTCGTCGAGAGCCGCGACCCCAGCCGCGGCGACTCGTCCGACGAGTACGACGGGGCCTGTGACGCGAGCGCCGGCAGCAACTACATGGGCAACATCCAGTACTTCCCGCGGGAGCGCTTCAAGCCGGGGAAGGACGGCTGCCGCGCCACCGGTGCGGTGGCTGTCTTCCACGGCCCCGAGGACACCGCCGAGGGCACCACCACGGTCAATCCCCATCCCAAGGCCCGCAAGGATGCCGAGACCGGTGCCGGGTGGCTGCCTCCGCCGAGCGGGTTCGACGAACTGCCCAGCGCGAAGTCCTGGCTCCGTGCACGAGGGCACCTGATCGCCCGGGAGATGGGCGGATCGGGAACGGACCTGCGAAACCTCATGCCTCTCCACCAGCACGCGAATTCGACGGTCATGAAGGGCATCGAAGGGAAGGTGGTCGCTCTGATCGCCCAAGGCGGCCAGACGGTCACGTACGAGGTGGAGCCCGTCTACAACGACCTGCTCCGTCGATCGGGCGTGCCCGCATACGTCCACATCAGAGTGAGTTCAACGAGCGGCCTGGACGTGGAGTGCTACGTGCTGAACGCCGCCAAGGCCAAGGGACCCAGGTGCAGCAGGAAGGACTGGGAATGACGGACAGGCGCCCCGGAGCACCCGGCGCACCCGTGCCGCCCGTGAACGACAGGCTGGCGGTGATCTTCGGTCCCCGGCGGCGGTTCCGGCCGGCGCCCCCGGAGTCCTGGCGGGCGATCGAGGGGTCCGTGGGCGTCACCCTGCCCACGGACTACAAGGAGTTCGTCGACGGCTACGGAGACGCCACGGTCTTCGGGCACCTCGGCATCCCCCACCCGGGAACCGAGAACGGGCTGGCGGACTTCATCGAGACCTTCGGCCCCGCCTTCCTCGGCTGGCAGGACCCGTGGGGCCGCACGCCCCCGGACCCCGAGCTGGCCCGGATGATCCCCTGGGCGCTCCACAACGGGAACGGCGACATCTGCCTGCTCGACCCCCCGGTGGGCGAGAGCGGCTGGTCAGTGGTCGTCGCCTACCGCCACTTCCCCGAGCTGTCGGTCTACCCCGGCACCGTCACCGACTTCCTGGAACTCCTCCACGAAGGCCGTGACCTCCCCCGGGAGTGGCCCCAACTCCCCGCCGCCTGGCAATCCGAGGAGTCATCCCTGATCTGACCCACCCGACCCGACGCCGGCCGTCCCTCCGACGGCCGGCGTCGGCGTTCCCGGCCCAGCCGTCTCGCGGTCCGCCAGCACGAGGGCCGGATCGATCTCGTGTCTCGGCGGACCGCTGCCCCAGCGAGCGCCGGCCCAGGGCCGTTGGACCGCGTGCTCATCGGTGGCCCTCTCGGGCGTAGTCAGGCAACGCTTCTCCGGTCGTCGGACGGCATAGGCGTAGCCGTCGCGGCCTGGGAAGTACACCAGCCCGTACTCCGCGGCGAGCTGGCCGGGGAGGGCCAGGGCGAAGCGGCGCTGCGTACCCCGCACTGCGTCGAACGTGTAGAACCACCCCCCGTGGGTTCGGACGCTCACGGTGCCGAACGTCGGTGCCGGATGCTGGTGTACCGCTCCTTGTGTGCGGTGTGCCCAGACGGGCGCGCCGGTCGTGGCGTTGATCGCGTGCAGAGCGCCCTCGTCGAGTTCCCTGCGGAAACTGACCGCGAAGACCATGCCCCCGGCTGCTGCCAACGTGGAGAAGACCTGTTTCGCAGTCGAATACGCCCAGCGCGGGACGCCGGTGTTCAGGTCGAAGGCGAGGACCTGCCCCTTCATCGTCCCGCAGTACACGGCGTCACCGACCGCGATGCTGCCGGCGAGGACGGTGCCTGCCCGGCGGCTCCAGCGGGTCTCTCCGGTGGCCGTATCCAGTGCGTACACCCTGGTGCGTCCGGCGAAGTACAGGGTTCGGCCGGCCACCGTAAGGGGCGTGTCCATCGATCCCAGGTCCGAACGCGTCCACAGGACCGAGCCGTCCGCGGCGTGCAGTGCCGTGACGTTCCCGGCCCCTCGGCCGGAGAAGACCCTGCCGTCCGCGACGGTGATTCCGAGCGTGTACTGCTCCTCGTGGGCACGGACCGACCAGCGTTTCGAGCCGGTAGCTGCGTCCAGGGCCCGTATCCGGCCCGACCGGTCGTCGAGGTAGACCGCATCCGCCCCCGCTGCCACCGTCGCCGTCCCCAGGAACCTGTCGGGACCGCCCTTGATTGCGGCGGTGGATCCGCAGGGGTCGGCGTCGTATCCGAAGGCGGTGCGTCGTCCAATACGGCAAGAGCCTGCATGAAGCGCGCGGCGTCCTCCGCGGTCCCTTTCACGATGACCAGACGTACCCCGCCATGCTCGACCACCAACCGCGTTCCGGCTCGCAATCGCGGCGGCAACGACGCCCGGAAGTAGCGGTAGCTCTGTACCAGCGTGGCAATCGAGAAGCCGGAAGAAACGCCCAGGGTCAGCCAGTCGACCGCTTCGCCTGACATGGACCCGGGGACGGGCGCGGGACGCACCCGCCGCACGGTCAGGTCCGTCCCCAGGCCTCGGTCCTGCACCAGCCAATCGTCGAAATCGGCGGTCAGCGATCCGCCTCAGCAATGTCCTCGCAGTCCACCCTGACCTGCACGGCCCACCCCCGAGTCCACTCGCGGCCCTTCTCGCCCTGTGACTAAGTAAAACCCGTTCGGGACATCCGTCACGGTCTCTTCGACGAGGCCAGGCGCACCGCGATTGCCTGGGCTGCCATGCCCGTTCGCCGACGCCCGGCACCTCGAACCCCGACCACGTCGCCGTCGACGCCCGGGTCGACGACGACGGCGAGCTGGTCCGGATCATCGTGACCGATCTCGGGCACCGCGCCCTGATCGACTTCGAATCCTTCGGCGGACCGTCCGGCGACGCGGCCGACCGGCCTCGATGGTCAGCTAGCCGGACAGATGAGGAAATCCGGGCCGCCGGGCCGCGCCTCCTGTGCCGCCCGGCGGGGTGTCACATGGCGTTGGCCGAGGCCAGGGTGCCGGTGGCCTTGTCGAGGAGCGCGGCGGCGCCGCCGCCCCAGCCGCGCAGGTCGTTCCCGGTGATCCAGGTGCCGACGCAGCCCGGGAGCGCGACGACGGCGGCTTCGGCGGGAACCAGGCCGTCCCCCTTGCGGACGACGTTGCCCTGGCAGGAGGCGTTCGCCGCGTTGCCGCCGAAACGGATGCCGTACGTGGACGGCGCCCCGGCCCGGTTGGCGCCGGTGATCTGGTTGTCCCGCAGGGAGATGTCGTCGGTACCCGCCGCGATGCCGTGACCGGCGGGGTTCAGGACGGTGTTGTGGGCGATCAGGACGCCCGGCGCCTCGGTGTCGACGCCGATGCCGTCGCCCTGGGTGTCGGTGACGGTGTTGCCGCTGATGACGGCGTGGGGGGCATAACGGACGTGGATGCCCTGGGAGTTGGCGCCCGGGCGTGCGGTCCCGGACACGGTGTTGCCGGAGATGGTGACTCCGTCGCTCTGGGCGACGTAGATGCCGGCCTCGCCCTTGACCGTACGGATCGTGTTGTCGGTGATGGTGATGCCGTTGTGCCGGTCACCGCCGCTCGAGACCACGATGGCGCCGCCGGTGGAGGTGTCGGTTCCGGTATTGCGGATGATGTTGCCGGTGATGGTGATGTCGTTGAGGGCGTTGCCGGCCGGAGAGCTGACCTGGATTCCGGTGACGCCGACGGACTCGATCGTGTTGGCGGCGATGACGGCCTGCTGCCAGTCGGTGGTGCGAACGCCGTACGCGGCGCTGCGCTCGATGTGGTTGCCGATGATCCGGATGTCGCGGTGGACCACGTTCCTGAGCCCGCCGTGGTCGCCGACGAGCGCGCCGAACGGGCGGCTGCCGTCGGCGCCCGCGCGCAGGGTGCAGCCGGTGACCAGGATGTCCTGGCAGGGCGTGTTGTCGTACGCCGGTGCCGGGAGGCTGACCGCCGAGATGGCGCCGGTGATCTGTACGGCCTCCCGGTTGGTGGCGGTGTCCGTGCCTTCGCCCGTGACGTGCAGGCCGTTGAAGAGGCAGTTGACGATGCGGGCGCGCCGTACCGCGTTGAGTTCGAGGGCATGGGCGGAGGGCGTGTCGAGCACCGTGCAGTCCTGGACCAGGATGCCGTCGGCGTGGGCGAAACCGATGGCGTCGCTCTGCTGCTTGTATGCGCTGCCGCGCATGTCCCAGGTGCCGCCGAGCAGGGCGATGTCCCCGGCGCCCTCGTATGCGGAGGCGGCAGTGACCGAGTCGAAATTCTTGACCAGCGCCCCGCAGTCCTTGGTGCGGAACACATGGGCGCCGTAAGCGGACACGGTCATGCGGGGGCCGAGGACGAGGCCCTTGGTGAGCGGGTACTTGCCCGGCGGGATCAGCAGGGTCGAGCCCTCGGGCACGGCGCGTGCGGCGGCGAGCGCGGCCTGGAAGGCCGCGGTGTCGTCGGTGGTTCCGTCGCCCTTCGCTCCGAAGGCCAGTACGTCGTAGACGCTGCGGCGGTCGTCGGCGGCCGCGACGGCCGGGCCGGCGGCCAGAACCTGGCCGGCGCCCAGAGCGCCCATGAATCCGCCCGCCGCCAGTATCACGCCACGCCTGTTCACTTGTGGTCCCCCGTCGGTACAGCCTGTTCAGCGGGCCGCTCTGGCCCGAAGGAGAGACTATCGCCCGGGGCACAAACAGCAGCTTGCCCGGCCCTGTGAGGTCGCAGATGCCGGCCGGGGGCCGGCGAGCACCGCCAGGATGAGGCCGTGGGCGGTGAGGTGGTCGACGAAAGCGGTTTGCTCAGCGGCGTCGCGGCCGAGGCGCTTCATCTCGTACACGGTTCCAGCTCCCAGAAGCCCGGCCCGCCACCCGCGAGACGCTCTACCAGGGCACGGCCCGGGTTGCCTCCGAGCGGGCCTCCGCGCACGCCGAGGCGACCACCAAGCCCTCGGCGAACCCGGGAAGACCTTCGGCACCCTCCGCGTCCTCGCCCAGTACGCCCCACAGGAAGCCACCAGCCTCAAAGTCCTCGCCATGACCACCGAGTGCTCACCTCGAACCCCGAGCTGCCCGGCCTGCGCCGCTTCGCCCAACGCACCGGCGCACCCCACCCCCATGTAGCGCGCCCTACGGATTCGGGCCTGAAGCCCGGCCGCTACGACGGTCACGGAGGTGCTGACCCAGACGCTTCCGGAGGCAACGTCAGGGCAGCAACTCGTATTGGTCAGCCGAGCCAGACGATGTCCAGGACCGACACGTGCCGCAGCGACCGGTTGATGAAGTAGACGACGGACAACCGGCCCGCGGGAGCGATACGGACGACCTCGCCTTCCGGGTCGGCGGTGTCCCACTGGCCGAAGCCCCACGGGTCAGCTGCCGCGGCGTCGAGCAGGTCCCACACCGTCTCCTCGGCGTGCTCGGGGAGGACGGCAAGGACCTTCGCGGCCCGTGTCGATAGGCGGACCGCGTACGGGGGCAGGCTCACCGGCGCCGGCCCCGCAGTTCGGCCATGCCCACGAAACCGGACTCGTCGCAGCCGGACGCCACGAACGCGTCGACCGCGGGAGCGGAAGCCAGGCGGGCCTGCCATACCTGCACCACCTCGTACAGAGCGGTCAGCGAGAACGACCGGCGCGACTCCTCCAACGCCGCCGTCCACTCCTCCTCGAACGCCGGCACCCACCGCTGCGCACGACGGTCCGCCCGCAGCTGGGCGAGGAGTTCAGCCGGCGCACCGGGTGCGGGGGCGTACGCCGCGGCGGGCGCGGGGGTGTACTCGGGCTGCGCGCTCATCGGCTCCTCCTGCGGCAGGTGCTCCTCCCACCGTAGAACGCAGAAGCCGAGCGCAGGCGCGTTTCTGCGGTGAAGCGCGCCATCCGGGTACGACCGGCGAGGACGCCCACGAATTCGGGCGTCCTCGCCTGGAGTGGTGCCGGACCGGCACGGTCAGACGCTGCCGCGCCAGGAACCCGTCTCGGTGCCGCGGTCCTCGATGAAGTGCTTGAACCGCTTCAGGTCGCCCTTGACCTGCCGGTCGACGAAGCCGAACTTGTCACCGATGGTCTCCGCCATCCCCTCCGGGTCGAAGTCCATCATCAGCGTCACTTCCGTGTGCGCGGGGTCGATCGGCCGGAAGGTGACCAGACCGGACTGCTCCGTGTCACCGCCCACCGTCACCCAGGCGACCTTCGTGTCCGGGATCTGCGCGGTGATCTCCGCGTCGAACTCCCGCTCCACGCCCGCGACCTTCGTCACCCAGTGCGTCAGCGTGTCCGTCCGCTGCTCGATCCGTTCCACGCCCTCCATGAACTGCGGGAACGACTCGAACTGCGTCCACTGGTTGTAGGCCGTCGTCACCGGCACATCAACCTCGATCGATTCCTTGACCTGCGACATCAGCAAGGCTCCTTCCGATTCCGGGTCGCCGCCGGCCGGCGCCGGCGGCCAGGACATCCGTGCCCTGCCGCCGCGCCTGCCCCAACCCACCCCAGCCGACACCACCCAACCGGGGGCCAGTGCCCTGGCGTGTCCGCGGCAACCAGCCCACCGGACGAGCACCCCGGCCGCGGACCGGCTACAGACCGGGGGCGGAGAGCGCCGGCCTCGTAGCCCGGAGACATGCCGGGTCGCGACAGACCGGCTCAATCTCAGGACGCTCACCAAGGCAGGCGGCGACAATGGCTGCCTCACGGTCCGGCAGCAGATCCACTGGCCTGCCGGTGACATCAGCGCGACTTCTGCGTCTGGAAGAGCTCCTGTCCCTGGCTGGACGCGTCGACGCAGCTTCTGCTGGGCGCCCTGCGCGTGGCGGGACCCGAGAGCGGTTGCCGGACGTGGTGGCCCGCGTCGCAGTCACCGCAGACCGTCGGCGGCACCGCCCGGCACCGGGTCCAGGAGACCGCGGTGCACACCTACGACGCCCAGCTCGCCGGGGGCTCCCCGCAGCCGCTGCCGGTCGAGCCGGCACTGGACGGTGTGGAGGAGTTCCTGTTCACCGTCTGCGCAACGCCGAGTGCCTCGCCGCACAAGTCCACGGCTTGCTTCGGCTGCAACCTCGCTGCCCTGGACGACTGCTCGGCGGAGGGTTCGGTGCGGCGCCTCCGTTCACTTCGGAGGGGCAGCACTCAGACTCCGCAAGGGCGCGTCTCGTCTTCTTCGAGGTGCTTCCAGCGATCTTCATGGACCGCGGTGTCGACGTCCTATTGCGGTGGTGAGAGAGCTGGTTAGGCTGACCGGATGACAGCTGATCGCTTGGTCGACCCGCACCCGTCCGCTGCAGCCAAGTACCCCCGCATTCTCGCCCTCGCCTGCGCGGCCGGGATGGCCCTTGCCGGGAGCGCCTGTTCCTCGTCCGGGAGTTCCGGCGGGGCCGCCTCGGGTGGTGAGAGGCTGTCCTACGAGCGGGTCGCTTCGACGGCGAAGCAGCTGACGGGTACGTCGGCCTGCCCGTTCGGCCTCGACCCGGCCGCGGCGCTGAAGGCAGCCGGTGCCGAACGGACCGTCACCCCGGCGGCGGCCGGCGGCCACCCCGCGGCTGAAGGAATCGTCAACCAGGGCCGGCCGGCTGAGGCCTGGCCCAGCGGGCAGCCCGCGCCGTCCGGATTCCCGTCCAACCCAGCCATCCCGCCGAACGCGTCCGTCGTCTGCAAGTTCACGGCTTCGAAAGCCCCGGTGGAGATCGACCTCGTGGCGACGTCCGAGAACGGGGTGGCGGTGAACCTGGCGCTGCCGCAGATCGCCTACCTCGGCACCCTCCGCGCCGCCGAGGTGATGGCGTTCTCCAAGGACAAGCCCGGGATCGGCCAGACCAGGGTCACCCCGGGCCGGGGCACGGTCGCCGTCGCACGGGTGGCGGTGGCGGGCAAGGGCGACTTGGCGCTCGTGGTCTCCCAGGGATGGCCCGTCACCAAGGCGGACCCGGCCCTGGCCGGCGAGTCGCTCAGGAAGGTCACCGAGGCACTCGCTGCCCAGCTGCGGCCGTAGGCGGCGCCGGCGGGCGACCCGCCGCGCACTGCTCGCCGGGCGGCGTACAGGACCAGGCCTCCGGCCGGGCTCGGGGGGTGACGTTTCCCTTCCACGAAGCGCAGGCGCTCCTGGAGTCGGTCCGCTTGCCGCGGCCTGCTGCCCGATCGAGTCCGGCCGGGCGGCAGGAACCGGTCCCGGTCCGATGAGGGTGCCGCTCGGTGCGCCGGCAGGGTGCGGTGTCGCCGCGCTTTTGAGTATCCGTACTCAGGACTCTCCGGGCAGGGGCTGGGAACCTCGGGTTCATGATCAAGTTCTACGGGGTTCTGGCCGGCAGCGCGATAGCCGGTGCGGTCACGGGCTGGACGGCGCGAGCCCTGTGGCTGTGGGCGATGGCCGAGGAGCAGCGCGACTGCGCGGACGCAGTCTCGCTGTGCCTCTCCCTCTACCCGTTCGCGGGGATGGGGCTGTGGATCGTGCTGGGTGTGCCCATGCTGCTGCTGGCCCTGTGGGCACTACGGGTGAGGCCGTTGAAGGCAGCGGCCATGGGGGCGTTCGCCCTGCAGTGGTTCCTCATCGCGGTTCTCGCCGGGATGTCCCGCCAGGAGCTTCCCGCCTCCGCTGCCCTGACGATCGGGGTGCTGGCCGCAGGGCCCGTCCTGGTCGTGCTGTGTACAGACCCGGCACGGCGCAGGGCGGGACTGACCGCAGTGGCCATCCTGGTGGGGGTGTGCCTCTTCCTGGTCTGGCTCACCGTCCACGTCAATTGGCAGAACCTCTGACACCCGGCCCCAGCGCTGCGCAGAGGGACCGCAGCTGACCCGGCCGGGAACCCGGGCAGCCCACGTGCGGGGCGGGAGGGCCTCTCGGCCGCCTGCGCGAGTCGGCTCCACCGGCGGCCGGACCTCGACATCCGGTGCGTCCGACTGCACAGGGGTCGTCATCTGCGCATCAGCAAGATCGGGAGCGCCGTCGTGGCCGTGACGCCGGCCGGTGGGGGCCGACGGGCCGTCAACGTGCGGGCGGCTCGCCCGGACGGGGCCGGGCGAGCCGCTTTGTCTCACAGGCTGTTCGTGGTGGCCGACTGCAGCACGGTGCAGGGGGAGGTCCACGACGGCAGCTCGTGGTGAACTTCATCGAGGTGCCGTCCGGGATAGCTTGGCGGCGCCTCCGGGATCCCGTGGGCTTCCAGCAGATGAAATTCTGCACTCTCTCCCCCGACGGAACAGTCTCCGTCAGGGAAGAACCGCAGGTTCAGCAGCCATCCACGATCAGCGATCAGAGACGGCTGACTCGAGATGACCGAGAACGCCATCAGGCTCCGCCCCTGCGGGAGCCCGTTCCAGGACAGGGAGCGCAGCCCCCGGACGATGATGACCGCGGCGTTTCCCAAGGGGTAGAACGATGCCGTCCGCATGTCGAAGAGCAGTGCTGCCCGGTTGGCCGTCGGACAGAACCGTGCGTCCAGGAGCTGGGCGTCCTGCAGGGCGTCCGGCTCCTTCAGCGGGTCCCACTCCACAGGGTTCAGCGCCCGATCATGTTCCCGGGACGTGAAGAGGTTTTCAATCAGGCTCATCGAATTTCAATATGCCAGTAGGGATCGGACTTGGTGAGGGTCTTCCCGGTGAACGGGTTGATTATCTGACCCCCTTCGTTGAAATAGCTTATGTATCCGTTGGGGTACTGGTGCGGCCCGCTGGTCACCGGGTCCATCACGCGCACATAGCTGACGCTCCGATGGAAACCGTTGGCCTTGGCTTCGGCCTTCTTGATCTCATAGAACCAGCCCTTCAGGCTGTCGGCCGTCGCAAGCGCCTTGCGGCCCTTGGGGAGCCACAGCTTCTCACCCTGGGGCCCGACGACGTCAGCGATCAGGCACCGCGTGTTGTGGACCAGTACCGGGGTACTGCCCGCCAGCACGAAGTACGTGTGGAGATCGTTGACCGTCAGGTTGTAGGCGGGCTGGAGGCCCTTCCAGTGGGTGACCTTGCCGATCTGGACCGTGGTGCCCACCGGCGTGCGCAGGGCGTCGCCGACCGCGAGATCCACGGCGTCGATCCAGCGCTTGCGGTTCTCCACCCAGTAGGGATGGTGATCGGTAGAGGTCAGAGCCGTCGTGGGCGTGTCGCCGCGCAGCTCTATGTCGGTGAAGTCACGGTCGTCGGGGGTGTAGATGGTGTCCTCGACGCGCCGGGGGCCGGTGATCCCGGTCTCGGGGTCCGCCGCCTGGACCAGATCGCCGATGCGCACGAGCTCGATCGGCTTCGAGGAGCCGTCACCCATCAGGACACGGGTACCCGCAGGGAAGCTGTTCTTCCCACAATCGGGGGTCTTGCGCCAGAGCTTGGCGAGTTGGTCGAAGACGTCCTTCGCCTTGGGGCCGTACTTCTCTCCCCACTTGCCGAACTTGATGCCGGCGGCACCCCATCCCGCGATGGGAATGGCCGATGCGCAGGAGAGCCCCGCGTCCGTCCACATGCCTTCGCGGCCGGTGGGGGTGAAGTAGTCGACCGTCCCCTCCACCCCATAGATCACACAGTTCGCCCCGTCGGCAATCTCTCCCCAACCCGGGACGAGACCGATGAGGTCGAGTTTGATGTGCAGGTAGTCGAGCTGGGTGTCGAAAGAGACACCCATGCACATGCCCTTGGTGAAGCAGTTCCAGTGGGCGAGGCCCTTCATGCCCGTCTGGAACAGGTCCCCCCACTTCTTCTTGCTCTCGGCACGCAGGCGCTCCTGCTGCTCCTTGAAGTACTGCTCGATCATGTACCGCTCGACCGTCGCCTCGTACCGGCCCTGGGCGTCCTGCGCGCTCATGCCGGCGTTCACCGCGGACTGGCGCGCTTCGCTCGCAGCTTGGTATGCGCTGGCGGCGTAGTCGGCCGCGGCCACGGCGCTGGCCCTGGCCGAGGTGGCGGAGCTGTCGGCCTGCTGCGCGCTGGCAGCTGCCTGGGCTTCGGCGTCGCGGGCACGGGCCGCTGAGGCCGCGGCAGCGGAGGCTGAGGCTGCGGCGCTGTCGGCGGACTTCTTGGCGTCGTCCGCGTAACCGGCCGCCTTGACGGCGTAGTCGTCGGCCTTGGCGGCGTAGCCGGCCGCCTCGTTGGCGGAACCCTGGGCGTTCGCGGCGGCCTTGGCCGCGTCGTAGGCGTCCTGGAACGCCTTGGACGATACGGCGCCGGCCTCGGCGATGATGCCCTGGATCTGTGCGATGTGCGCGGCGTTGAGCTGGTCGCGGCGCCTGGCACGGTCCTGGCCGGACTCGATGAAGGTGCGCAGTTCCGTCTCGGGGCTGGCAAGTGCGGCTTCGGCGGCAGCCTTGACCTCGGGCGTCCCGCCTTCGGCGAGACGTGCGGCCTCGACTCGGTCGTCCTCGAGACGAGCCTGGTGCTGGCCGACGAGGACGAATTCCGTCAGCGTCTTGGGGTCCGAGGACTCCAGGGCCGCCTTGGCCGCCTCCTTGACCCCGGTGCCGCCGGCTTCGGCGATCCGGGCGACCTCGATGCGGTTGTCGGGGGCTGCGGCCTGGTACTGGCCGGCGGTCAGGAAGCCGTGGACCTGGGCTGCGTCGCCCTTGAGGGCGTTGGCGGCGGCGGTGCGCACCTCCTCGTGCGGCGATTCCTGTGAGAGCTGGTTGACCTGTTCGCGGTCATCTTGCTCCGCAGCCTTCTTCCAGCCCGTGGTGACGTACTCGACCACCGCCGTGTCGTCGCCGGTGAGGGCTGCTTCGGCGGCGCTCCTGCTCCAGGGGCCGCGGGTCTGCATGACCGTCAGGGCCATCTTGCGCCCGGTGGCGGCGATCGTCGCCGATGCCGTGCCGGGCTGGGCAGCCTGCCGGGCGAGGGTGTCCACGTCGGCGTCGAGCTTGACGGCTTCCTGCTCCAGGCGGACGACCTCCGCCTTGGCGGTGTCGTACTTGGCCTTGCTGTCGCGGGCGTGGTTCACCAGGGTCTTCGTGCGGGCCGCGATCTCCTCGGCCTCGTTCGCACGAGCAGCGGCCTGGACTTCCTGGGCCTTCTTCACCGCGGCGTCCGCGGCCTGTGCCGACTTCAGCGCCTCGTCAGCGTTGGCCTTGGCCTGGGTCGCGGCCTTCTGGGCGTCGTTCGCGTAGTCGGCAGCGTGCCGGGCCGCTTCCGCTGCCTTGCGGGCGTGCCCCGCGGCGGAGCGCGCCGCGGCGCTGGCTTCGCGCGCCTGGGTGGCGGCGGCTGCGGCATGGGACTGCGCCGCGGCGGCGGAGCGCCTGGCCTCGGCGGCGTGGCGGCGGGCCGATGCTGCGGCCGCTTCGGCCTCGTCGGCGTTGACGCCGGCCTTCTCGGCCCATGCGCCCGACTGCTCCGCGCTGCCCGCGGCGGAGGTCATGTCGGCAATCGCGTCGAGCGACGCCTGCAGCGCAGCGTTAGCCGCCGCGAGTGTCTTCTGCAGAGCGTCGGCGGAGTCGGCGATCCTCTCGGCCTGCTCGGCGGCCTTGTCCGCATCGGCGGCGAGCTTCTCGTTGACCTTGCCGGAGGCAGCAGCGTTCCAGGCCTGGGTCGCGGCCTGGGATGCGTAGAGGGCGGCGGTCGACGCGTTGTGGGCGGCGATCGCGGCGGTCTGGGCCGCGGCGTTGGCGGCACGGGCCGAGGCGATGGCCGCCTGCGCGGCGGACGCGGCGCGGCGGGCGGACTCAGCGGCGCGGCGGGACGCGTCCTTGGCCTTGATCGCGTCGTTCTGGGCAGCCTGCGTCTCCGCAGCGGCCTTGGCAGACTCCTCCTTGGCCAGGCGGGCTGCGTCCTTGGCCTTCTCGGCCTGCTCCAGCGCGCTCTTCTTCGCCTTCTCCGCTGCCGCTCCGGCCTCGGCCGTCTGCTTGGCGAGGTCGGTGATGCTGGCGTGTTCCCGGTCCTGTGCACGGGCGATGAACTGGCCGTACGTCAGGAAGTCGCGGACGTCCTCGATCGAGCCCTTGAGAGCGGCGGCGGCAGCGCGCTTGGTCGCGGGCCCCCCTACGGCTTCGAGCTGGGACACCCGCACGCGGGCGTCGTCGTCGCGCTGTCGGTACTGGCCCTCGGCCATGAAGGCGCGGATGTCGTCGATCGACCCACGCATCGCCATGTCCCCGGCCTCACGGACCCCGGGACCGCCGGCCTCGGTGATCATGGCGGCCTGGACCCGCTCGTCCTCGGCCAGAGGGGCCTTCCAGCCTTCCTGCATGAAGGCCGCGAGCTCGGCCGGCGTGCCGTCGAGCGCCTGCTGGGCGGCTTCCCGCAGGCCGGGGCCCGCGTCGGTGACGAGCTTGAGCGCCGCCTCCCGGAGATCCAGGTCCTCGGCGATCTTCTGACCGGTCTCCAGGTAGGCGCGGATCTGCTCGTCCGTGCCCGACAGGGCCTGGCCGGCTGCCGACTTGACGGCAGGGCCGCCGGCCTTCCACTGCTGGAGCACCTGCTGACGTGGAGTCAGCGAACCGGAGACGGGGTCATCGGCAATTGCCGGGCCGGCGGATACGAGTCCGGCCAGCAGGGCCAGTGGGAGCAGGCTGCGCGCGGCCTTGAATGCCGTCGCGGTTCCCCTCCCCCAGCCTCTGCGGGGCCCAACCAGGTTGTGACGCACTGAAACGTTCCCCCTGTGGTGGCGTTTGGTGTCGTGTTGCGCACGCGGTCAGGCCGGAACCCCTCCTGGGTCGGTCGGGAGGGGGCCGGTCGCGTCGTTGCGTCCTGCCTGCGTACACGGTGGGCCCCGCCGGCCTCCATGATTCGGCTTCCCCAGGCCGGAAGACGGCGGTTCCCGCTCCGGACCAGGTGTCACGGCCCGGAGCAATCTTGTTGATCCAGACCCTAGATCATCTCGGTCGGGCGATGGTTGCACCGGTCGCCCGAATGTTTATCTCACCGTTATGTGCGGCCTGAGGGGGCGTCACTTCCGCCGGCCCCCGAGAGACCCGCTTCGGCGCCTGGGCTTGCCACCACGGCCACCCGAGGTGCGGAAGTGGGTTACTGTTCCTCCCGGCCCCCCAGGCGATCTTCGGCCGTCCGCACTGTCGCGGCGCGGTCGCTTCTGTTCAACTCACCCTCACGGCTTCTCCGTTGAGGGTTCGCCCTGGAAGGCATGACTCACCTCGTGCGTACTCGCAGATGGCTGCCTGCAGCCACCCTGACCGCCGCCCTCGCCACCACCGTCTGGGCACCGCCGGCATCGGCCGACACGGGCGAGCCGGCCAATGCCGGCGCGGCGTTCACGGTCGAAGACGGCGCCTACCCCTTCCGCTCGGACGTTCACGCCCTCACGGGTGCGGACCTGATCGCGGGCGACGGCAACATCTCACTCACTTCTTGCTCCGCCCCGTACCAGATCATGGTCTGGGCGCGGAACCTCACGACCAGTGACTCCAGGATCTGCTTCAAGGCCGCCGACACCGGCTACCTCGCAGTCAACATCCCCCGCGCGTTCCGCATCGAGACCGAGGGCCGTGACCTGAGCGCCCAGGTCACGATCAACGGCGAAACGTCCAGCCTGACCGTTCCGAAGGACACCTCCAAGGGCTTCGGCGAGTCCAGTCCGACGGATCCGCAGCGGGCCACCCTCCTCGAGATGCGGGTGACCGGCTCGGCGAACGCACCGGCCCAGCCGTCGGGGGACCAGACGTACGCGTTCACCGGCAAACTGACCATCGGCGACCACAAGCGCTTCTGCACCGCCACGCTGGTGGATCCGCGGTGGGTGCTCGCAGCGAAGAGCTGCTTCGCCGACAACCCCGCCGAGAACAACACCGTCGCGGCCGGGGCCCCGAAGGACAAGACCACCGTCACCGTCGGCCGCACCGACCTGGCGACGTCCGGCGGTCACACCACCCAGATCGTCGAGCTCGTGCCACGGGACGACCGGGACCTCGTGATGGCCCGCCTGGACAAGCCCGCTTTCGGCGTCACTCCCGCCGCAGTATCCGCCACCGCACCCACCGCGGGTCAGGAACTGACCGTGGCCGGCTTCGGCCGCACCCCGGCCGAGTGGGCCCCCACCAAGGTGCACACCGCCGCCTTCACGGTCGGCACCGTCGCGGCGACGGGCTTCGACCTCGCTTCGAAGACGCCGGAGAACGCGACCGTCTGCAAGGGCGACGCCGGCGCTCCCGCCGTGCGGACCGAGAACGGCAAGCCGGCGGTCGTCGCCATCGGCAGCCGCTCCTGGCAGGGCACCTGCCTCGACAGCGCCGACACGAAGACCGGCGCCTACGACACCCGCGTCGACGACCTCGCTCCGTGGATCGGCTCGCTGACCTCGCGCCGGTCCGCGGCGGTCAACGAGGCCGGTGCCAACGGGCGCATCCGCTGGGCCGACTTCGACGGCGACCGCAAGCCCGACTACTTCAACATCGCCGACAACGGCTCGGTCTCCGTCTGGCTCAACCGCGGCGGCAACCCCGCCGGGGCCAACGGCTGGCAGGGCCTGGGCCAGGTGGCCACCGGGCTGACCAACGACCGCAACCGGGTCCGCTTCGCGGACTTCGACGGTGACGGCAAGGCCGACTACTTCCTCATCAACACCGACGGCTCGGTCGAGGTCTACCTCAACCAGGGCGGCGACCCCGCCGGAGCCAACGGCTGGAAGCACATCGGCAAGGTCGCCACCGGCGTCACCAACGACGCGAGCAAGGTCCGCTTCGCGGACTGGGACGGCGACGGCCGCTCCGACTACCTGGCCTTCACCGACACCGGCGCCGTGTCCGTCTACCTCAACCGCGGTGGCGACCAGTCCGGCAACGGCTGGCCCGCCGTCGGCAAGGTCGCTTCCGGTGTGACCGGCGATCGCGCCCGCATCCGCTTCGCCGACATCGACGGTGACGGCAAGACCGACTACCTCCACGTCAAGCCCGACGGCAAGGTCGACCTGTACGTCAACCGCGGCGGCGACGTCGTCCCGAACACCGGCTGGCAGGTCGTCGGACAGATCGCCACCGGCGTCACCACCGACCACACCAGGGTGCAGTTCGCCGACTTCAACGCCGACACCCACGCCGACTACATCGTCGCCGGCAACGGCAACAGCGCCTCCGTCTGGCTCTGGAACGGCGGCGACCCGGCCGGCGGCAACGGCTGGACCGGCATCGGCGTCGTCGCCAGCGGCACCTGAGCCACCACGACCACGCTCGATCGAGCCCCGCGGCTCCCTCCAACCGGCCGTTCCCGTCCTGCCGTGTGGCAGGACGGGAACGGCCGTCCCCTTGTCTCCTCGGTCCCGGCCGTGTCCTCCTCCTGCCGGGCTCCGGGGCCGATGACCCAGAAAGCCCACCTCCATGACGAAACACAGCACCGCCCTGGCCTCCGCCGCCCTTCTCCTCGGTGCCACCGCCCTGCTCGGTCTGGCCGCCACACCCGCCACCGCCGCCGCGCAGCCCGCCCCTCCCCTGCTGCGGATCATGCCACTGGGTGACTCCATCACCGCCGGCGAAGGCAGCTCCGGCCACGCCGGCTACCGCGCCCCGCTGTGGGACCGGATCACCGCCCACGGCGGCTACACCCCCGACTTCGTCGGGTCCGGCTCCTTCGGCAACACCCCGGACCCCGACAACGAAGGCCACAGCGGCTACACCATCCAGGGCATCCGCGACGGCATCGACCGCTGGCAGAACGCCGCGGCACCCGATGTCGTCCTGCTGCACCTCGGTATCAACGACCTCAACTCCCACAACGCCGACCCGGCCACCGCCTCGGGCGACCTGGCCGCGCTCATCGACCGCATCCAGACGAACCAGCCCGGTGTGACGGTCATCGTCCAGGGCCTGCTGGTCGACACCCGGGGGCAGTTCGAGCGTACGAACGCCTTCAACGCGGACCTGCGCGCCGCCGTGGACGTACGCGCCGCCGCCGGCCGGCACGTACGGTATGCCGAGTCCCCGCGCCTCGACGTCGCCACGGAGCTGCCGGACGGGCTGCACCCCAACGACGCCGGGTACCGCAAGATGGCCGCCGCCTACCACGAGGGCCTGCAGGCGGCCGAGGCCGACGGCTGGACGCGGCCCACCCCTGCCCCGCGGGCAGGCACCGAGTCCGGCGGCACCGGCCGCGTCCGCTGGGCCGACTTCGACGGCGACGGACGTACGGACCAGCTCACGATCGCCGATTCCGGAGAAGTCCGGGCCCGCCTCAACCGCGGCGGGGAGGGTGCCGGCACCTGGCAGGACGCCGGCCGCGTCGCCACTGGCGTCACCACCGACCGTACGCGCGTCCGGTTGGCCGACTTCGACGGCGACGGGCGCGCCGACTACCTCCACATCGCGCCGGACGGCGGCGTCACCGTCCACCTCAACCGCGGCGGCGACATCAGCGGCCCGAACGGGTGGGAGTTCATCGGCAAGGTCGCCTGGGGGACCACCACCGACCACCAGCAGGTCCGCTTCGCCGACTTCGACGGCGACGGGCGCACCGACTACTGGACCATCGCCGGCACCGGAGCCGTCAACGTGCACCTCAACCGCGGCGGTGACCCGGCCGGGGCGGGCGGCTGGGTCGGCCTGGGACGCATCGCGACGGGCACCACCACCGACCGCACCCGGGTCCGACTGGCCGACCTCG
This sequence comes from Streptomyces sp. NPDC101118, assembly GCF_044759445.1. Lineage (NCBI taxonomy): Bacteria > Bacillati > Actinomycetota > Actinomycetes > Kitasatosporales > Streptomycetaceae > Streptomyces > Streptomyces sp. NPDC101118. The sequence goes on from NZ_JBIVZG010000032.1 coordinate 46,646, forward strand.
ACGGCGACGGCCGGGCCGACTACTGGACCGTGAACACCGACGGCAGTCTGACGACCTATCTGAACCGTGGCGGCGACGGCCACGGCGGCTGGCGGCACGCCGGCCGCACGGCCTCAGGCCTCACCACCGACCCCGCTCGCGTCGAGCTCGTCGACGTCACCGCCGACAGCCACGCCGACTACCTCCTCCGTCAGCCCGACGGAGGAACCACTGTCTACGCCTTCAACGGCGGCGATCCCGACCTGGGCGGCTGGACCCGCCTCGGCACCATCCCCCCGGGCTCATGACCTGGGGACCGGAGCGCTCCGCCGCACGGAAATCGTTCACCGTGCGGCGGGGCTTCGCCGAGGAGCGGGCGGCCGGCAGCGCAGGCCCGCATTCGACTTCGTACTTTGCCCTGCCCCCGTCAGGGGCTGCACCGGCGTCCCCGCCCCCGGCGGCCGCCGTGCTCGCCCGAGCTCTTTCGAGGAGTGTCTTGTCCAGATTCCGTCGCGGCCTCGCCGCGGCCGTCGCGCTGACGTCTCTGGCCGTGCTGCCGCCCGGCGCATCGGCTGTCGCCGAAGACTCGGGCGGCACCGCGCTGCACCTGCCGATGGACCTCGCCGAGGTCCAGACCCTGGCACCCGGAGTCACCTATCAGCGGTTCCACCAGGGCAAGGCCTTGGACGACAGGTGGTCGGTCGAGCTGCAGATTCCGTACGACGGCGGCACGAGCTGGCGGGTCGGCAACAGCAAGTGGGCGCAGGAACTCGTCGGGAAGCTGGCCGGCGACGGGTTCGCGGGCCTCGTCGAATCCCGGGACGTGCCCGTCCTGACGGGCGGCGGCGGCACGTTGTCCGAGCACGCGGTGCGCGTGGGGCGGTTCCTCCCCGACAACCAGGCCGGCGCGGACCGGCTCAAGGGCTGGCTGGAGACCGCCGGATACCCCGGGCGCACCATCTACACGGCCCAGGACGGCTCCTCGACGACCGGCCCGTGGCAGGTCCAGGTCGTCAAGGTGGACCCCACCGCGGCCGTCGCCTTCAAGGCCGTGCACGGGCAGGATCTCGGTACGACGCAGACGGTGCGCGACATGGCCAGGGCCGCGGGCGCCCTGGTCGCGGTCAACGGGTCCGAGTTCGACATCAAGTCGACCGGCAACCCCGACCACTCCGGCTACGACGGTGATCCCGAGGGCCTGTACGTCCAGGGCAACAGCATCCTCAGCGAGGCCAACAACGGCCGCACTGCCCTGCTCCTGGAGGGCGCAGGAGCCCGCGTCCGTGTCGACGAGATCACCTCCAGGACCCAGGTGACCGCACCCGACGGGCAGGTCCGACCGGTCGACGGCATCAACCGCGTGCCGGGCAGGATCCGCGGCTGTGGAGGGATCGGCGAGGACCACCGCCTCGACGGCAAGGGCGCGAACCCCGAGACGAGGCCGTGGCGGGGGGCCATGTGCGTCGACGACAACGAAGTCGTGATCTTCCGTCCCGAGTGGGGAGCGGAGACCCCGAAGCCGCGGCCGGAGGTCAGCGACAGCATCGAGATCGTCATGAACAGCAGCTGGACCGTCACCGAGAAGCGCGCGGCCGGAGGCCCCATCCCCGCCGGCGGCAGGATCCTGCAGGGCATCGGCACCGGTGCCGCCTGGCTCCGTGAACACGCCGCCGTCGGCCAGACGTTCAAGTCCTCCACCACCATCACCGACTCCCAGGGCAAGCCGGTGACCAGCTCGACCCTTTCCGCCGTCGCCGGTGGCGGCCCCGCCCTGGTCCGCAACGGCGAGGTCATGATCAACACGGTGGCCAACGGCATGCACAACCCCGTGTACGGCACCCCGACCTCAGCGGTCGTCGAGCGGCACCCCCGCACCCTCGCAGGAGTCACCGCCGCCGGCGAACTCCTCCTGGTCACCGTCGACGGACGCGACCCCGGCACCAGCGTCGGCGTCACCCTCCGGGAAGCCGCCGAGGTCATGAAGTGGCTCGGCGCCAAGGACGCCCTCAGCCTGGGCGTCGGCGGCGACACCACCCTCGTCGCCAACGACACCCTCTACAACCGCCCCATGGACAGCTGGACCGCGAGCGGCTCCACCGAGCGCAAGGTCGGCAACGCCGTCGTCGTCGTGAAGAGGTAGGCGGCGACGCACCGGGGCCTGCGCCCTGCCTTTGCATCTGATCTTTTCTATGAGAGTGGGGAACGTGAACAGGAGAAGGACCTTCGGCACGTGGATGGCCACCGGGCTCGTCGCGGCCGCGGGAGTGCTGGTGACCGGGTCGGTGACGCCGGCCTCGTCCGCGGGTGCGCCCGAAGGGACGCCGCCGGTGCGTACGATCTCGTACAACGCGTGTGGCGCCTACGCGGCGAAGTGCCAGAGCGAGCTGACCCCGGCCGCCTGGACCGAGGGACTGCAGGGGCACGTCACCGACTGGGACGCCGATGTGGTGATGCTCCAGGAGATGTGCAAGGGCCAGTACGACCGGCTGCAGCAGGTCCTGCCCGGATACACGGGCGTGTGGACCAGCACCCAGACCGCTGACGGCTGCGCCAAGTGGGGTGAGGACAAGAGCTTCGGCCAGGCGCTCCTGGTGAAGGCTCCGCGCAGCGAAGTCACCGGGATGTCCGCGGAGCTCACGCCTGCGGGCTTCACCGACGAGAAGCGCTCGGTGGTCTGCGCCAGGGCACCGCTGGACGGGCGTACCGTCCTGGCCTGCGGCACGCACCTGCGGCGTGACGACGCCGCGCAGAACGACACCCCGGCGCTGATGGAGCGGATCGAGGCGTGGTCGAACGGGCTGCCGGTGATTCTGGCCGGTGACTTCAACGCCCGTCCCTCGTACGCGCACATGGACCCGGTCTACGCGGGCCGGCCCGGGACGGTGTCCCTGGCCGAGGCCGACGGCACGGACCAGCAGTACTTCACGGCCGCCTGCAAGACGGCCGGGGCCACGGAGTGCCGCTCCGGCGCGCCGACCCTGGTCGACAGCGAGACGGGCACCAAGTACGTCTCGAAGTTCGACTTCACCTTCTTCACCCGTCAGGACTTCCGGGACCTGCGCAGCGAGACCGTGGAGACCGGGCTGACGAAGGTGAAGGACCACCTTCTGGTCCGTTCCGCCGCGGCGTTCCAGGAGCGGGCGGCGGTACCCGGGGACCTCACCGGCGACGGCGTCCGGGATCTGCTCGCGGTGCAGGACGACGGTTCCCTGCGCCTTTACCCGGGCCTCGGGAACGGGCGCTTCGCCGCCCACCAGGTGATCGGCGCGGGCGGGTTCGCCGGTGCCGATGTGAGCCACCGCGGTGACTGGACCGGCGACGGCCGAGAGGACGTCATCGCACGGATCGGCGACGAGCTGTGGGTCTACCCGAACACCGGGTACGGCCGCCTCGGCGAGCGCGTCCCGATGCGCGACCGTCCGACGGGGTGGGCCCACGCCACCGTCCTCGCCGTCGGGGACGTCGACGGGGACGGGCAGCCCGACCTGGTGGGCCGCAGCACCAACGGCCTCTACCTGCACCGCGGCACGGTCGGCAGGAACCCGGCTCTGCCCCGCGGCGTCGTCGTCCTGGGTGGTGCGGAGTGGTCGGCCGCCGGTCTGCCCGAGATCCTTGCCCCCGGTGATGTGAACGGCGACGGCCGTGCAGACCTGTGGGCCCGTGCCACCGACGGACAACTGCGCCAGTACCTCTCCAACGGCGCCCAGACCCTCGCCGCACCCGGCCCGATCGGGTCCGCTCCCCCGGCCGCCCACCCGCTCGCCGGCACCGTCGGGGACGCCAACGGCGACGGCCGCGCCGACCTGCTGCTCACCACCGCGCCGCAGGGCACCAACACCGGGAATCTGACGTTCCTCCCGGGCGACGCGGCGGGTACCGCATTCGGTACGGCCGTCACGATCGGCGAAGGCGGCTGGCGCTGGATCCAGTCCATGCGCTGACCCACCTTCACCGTGGCACCGGCCCCGTGGGCGACCGGGTGCGCGCGTGGTCTGCGGGAGGTCCTCCCGCAGACCACGCGCACGCTCGCGATCCCCGGGTGGGTCAGCGGCGGAGCTTCAGGCGGTGCACTCCGCCGTCGACCGTGCCGACGTAGAGCGTACGGCCGTCGCGGGCGGCGGCCAGCCTGGTTGTGTCGGTGTTCTGCAGGCCGCTTGAGATGTTCTGCCACGTGAGGCCGTCGTCGGTGCTGCGCAGGACGCCGCGGCCGCCCTGGACCAGGCCGGACGCTCGCGAGCCGGCGGTGGCGGCGTAGAGCGCTCCGCCGACCCTCAGCAGGTCCGAGACGTGGACCGCGAGCGGGCCGGTGTCGGCGGTGCGGAACGTCCTGCCGCCGTCGTCGCTGACCCGGACGGAGGAACCGCCGACGACCAGGCGCCGGCCGTCCACCGCGATCGCGGAGACGGGGCCCTCGGCGACCTTGGTCTTGGTGACGCCGCCGTCGTCCGAGCGGTACAGGCCCGAGGCGTTGCCGAGCCACAGGCGCCGCGGGTCGCGCGGGTCACCGGCCATGGCGTCGAAGGACCGCTCGTGGAAGAGGTTCTTCCACGTCGTGCCGCCGTCGGTGGTCGTGAACAGCCCGTCGCCGAGGATGCTCCGGAAGCCGACGGACACCCGGTCGGGGTCGGCGGGGTGGATCAGGATCGAGGTCGGTACCTCCGACGAGGTGCCCTTGACCTGCCAGGTGCGGCCGGCGTCGGCGCTGCGGGAGACCTCGAAGAGGCCCGTCGCGGTGCGGCGGATCTGCCACACCACCTTGGTGTCCCGGGGCGAGACGGCGATGTGCGAGGTGTGGCGGCCGGTCATGCCCTCGGCACCGGACTTGCCCCACTCGGGGCCGGCGACGGGGATCGAGGTGCGGTAGGTGCCGCTGACCGTTCCGGCGAGCAGCTGGTCGCCGGAGGCCGCGAGGGCGTGGGTGGTCAGGCCCTGGACGCCGATCCTGCGGTAGCCGGTCCCGTCGGCCGTGCCGCGGTACAGGCCGTCCTGTTCGCTGGAGACGGTCACCGAGCCGTCGGCCCAGCGGTCGTAGTCCATCGCGATGGCGGCCTTCGAGGGGGCGGCCAGCGGCTTCCAGGTCCTGCCGTGGTCGCGGCTCACCTGCCCGGCGCCGAAGAGCGCGCGCAGGTACAGGTCGCCGCCGGAGGCGGAGAGTCCGTTGCCGCCGTCCGGCAGGGGCAGCAGGGTGGACCAGGTGCGGCCCTTGTCGTAGGAGCCGCGGACGCCCGTACCGGGGACGTAGGCCGCCACAACGGTGGAGTCGGCCGCCATGCCACGGATGGTGTTCACCGGCTCGTCGAGGACGAGGTGCGCCGTGGCGGGGTCGCCCTTGCCGACGCCGTCGATCCGCCAGACGCCGTCGAAGGTCGCCAGGTACAGGGTGTCGCCGACGAGGGTGGCCTCGCGGACGTCACCGGTGACGCCGGTGGGGTACGTCGCCCAGCGCTCGCCCGCGTCCGTGCTGACCAGCAGCGTGCCGTCGACGATCGCGGCGAGGGTGCGGGTCCTCTCGTCCGCCGTGAACGCGTCGATGTGCGCGTCGGGCACGTCGAGCTTGCGCCAGGTGCGGCCGTTGTCGTCGGTGCGCAGGACCGTGCCGCGGCGGGTGGGGTCGGCGGCGGTGTTCACGGCGTACCACCAGCGGTCGGGGCGGCGGGCGTCGACCACGACCGCTCCGGTGCCGTTGCCGTCGGCGATCGGCAGACGGCCCACCTGGCGCCAGGTGGCGCCGCCGTCGGTGGTCAGCCAGGGGGCGGCCTTGCGGAACTGGGTCACGACGGCCTGCTTCGGGCGTGCGGGCGACAGCGCGAGGTGGCCGGCCTCGCTGTGGGGGCCGACCGGCTCCCAGCGGTTGCGGCGGCTGTCGGCGGGGGTGACCTCGAACGCGCCGGCTCCGGTGATCCGCCGGCCGTCGGTGGTCGTGGCCCGCACGGCCAGCCGGTAGGCGCCGGCCGCCTTCCCGGTCACGTCGGCCTGGTAGTAGCCGGCGCCGTTCATGGTGGTGGGCAGCACGAAGGGCTTGCCGTGCGGCGGGGTGACCGTGATCTGCGGCGGTGCGCCGAGGGCGCTCGGGGCGGCGACGTGCACGGTGGAGCGGCCGTCGCTCGGGTCGGGGGACGCCTGGACGGCCAGGTGCCGGACGACGAGCAGGTACGGCACCCGCAGGGCCGGGCCGCGGTCGGGGGTGGCCGTGATCCGGCCGCTGATCTCGGTGTCGGTGGCCGGGCGGGCGGCGCGCAGGGTGACCCTGACGGTCGCGGACGCCCCGGCGGGGAGGGTGACCCGCGGCGGGGACACGGTGGTGGGGCCGGTGCTGGTGAGGGTGACGGTCAGCGGCTTCCTGCCCGGGTTGGCCAGACGTACCTTCGCGGTGCCGCCGACGGTCCGCTGCGCCAGGTCGGCGAGGCCGAACGACACGGCGGCCGGAGAGGCGCTGAGGGCGGCCGATGCCGCGGCGGCCACGTCGAGCCGCCCGTTGCCCTGGGCGGTGGGGCCGGTGCCGGCGAGCGGCTTCGCGGTGCCGACCAGGGCGGACCTGATCCCGGCGGGGTCCTGGTCCGGGCGCAGTTGGCGCAGCAGGGCGGCGGCTCCGGCGACGTGCGGGCTCGCCATCGAGGTGCCCGACATGCGGTAGACACCGGGCCCGTACATCGACGTGGGGATGGCGGAGCGGATCTCCACGCCGGGTGCGACCAGGTCGGGCTTGAGGCCGAAGCCGGTGCCGGGGCCGCGCGAGGAGAACGAGGCGATCCGGTCGGTGGCGTCGGTGCCGCGCAGGGTGACGGACACCTTCCCGGCGGCCAGTTCACGGCTCAGCTGGGCGTACTGGGTGGTGTCGATGCCCATGACGACCAGGCGGTCCATGCGCAGCGAGTCGCCGGAGGCCGCGGTCCGGTCGAAGTCGGGGCGGGCGGGGGTCGCCCGGGCCCCGACGGTTCCGGGGGTGGCGGCGAGTACGGGTCCGGAGCCGGCGGGGAGGCCGCCGAGCACGGCGAGCGCGCCGCGCTTCTCCGCTTCGCGGGCCCAGTCGATGTCGTACTGGCTCAGGACGTCCGTGACGGGCGGGACGAGGATGTCGGCGCGCAGGATCTTGCCGCGTACGTCACCGACCCGCTTCCAGTCCTCGGCGGTGCCGGCGCCGACGTCCACGAGCGGTGCGGTGACCGGTTTCCGGGGCGGGTTCGCGGACAGGATGCCGCGGTAGGTCTGGATCAGTTCGGGTTCCTTGCCCGCCAGGTACGCGCTGGGGGTCCGGATGCCGCTGGTGGAGGCGCCGACGGCGATGACGCCGTCGGCGGAGGCCGGGGTGCTGACCGTGCCGCTGCCGGGCCCTGCGTTGCCCGCCGCGGCGACGACGACCACTCCGGCGCGTACGGCGGCGGTCGCCGCGCGGCCCAGGGGGTCCGTGCCGTCACCGGGGCCGCCGAGGCTCAGGTTGACGACGTCGGCCGGGTGGGGGTTGGCCGGGTCGGCCGCCGCCTCGATGCCGGCGATGATGTCGGAGGTGTAGCCGCTGCCGTCGGCGCCGGTGACCTTGTAGGCCAGCAGGCGCGCGTCGGGCGCCATGCCGGTGACGCCGCCCTTCCCGGCCGCCTTGCCCGCGATGATGCCCGCGACGTGCGTGCCGTGGCCGTTGTCGTCCATCGGGTCGGCGTCGTCGTTGGCGAAGTCGAAGCCGCCGACGACCTTGTGGCCCTTGCCGAAGCCTGCGCCCAGGTCGGGGTGGCCGTGGTCCACGCCGCTGTCGATGACCGCCACCACGGTGCCCTTGCCGGTGGCCTGCACCCCGGCCGGGTCCTTGCGCTGCCACACCTCGGGGGCGCCGGTCAGCGCCACGCTGGTGTCCGTCTGGACCTGCATGCGGGTGTCGGGCCGGACGGCGGTGACGCCCGGCAGGGCGGCCAGACGCGCCGTCTCGGAGGCGGGCACCGTCATCGCCACGGCGTTGACGAGGAGGCCGAGTTTGCGGGGTGCGGCGGGGTGCAGTCCGGCTTTCCGTACCGCCTGGACGAAGGCGTCCTGCCGTGCCACCAGGGCCCGCCGGGCGTCGCCGACGGCGCCGTCGGTGCGGGCGGCCGCGGAGGTGAGCGAGCCGCCCGGTGCGGCCGCGACGGCGGCCTCCCCGGACAGCTCGACGATGACCCGCTGGTTCGGGTCGGGTGACGTCGCGGTCGCGGTGCCGGGTATCGCGGTCAGCGTCCCGGCGAGCGCGACGGTGGTGACCGCAACGGCCGCCAGGCGTCGGATACTTCGTGGGTTCTTGGCCATGGGGAAAGTCCTAACGTCGAAGTCACTCTCCGTACAACGGATCTTGGAGGCCTCTTGCTGCCGCTGGCACAAGTGGGCCAGGATCCGCATATGACGCACGAGCTCACCGCGGCAGGCATCGATCCGTTCGACGAGAGCGTCTACCGGGCGGTGTTGACCCGCCGCACGGCGGTCCCGAGCGAGCTCGCCGCCGACCTCGGCTGCTCACCTCTCCGCGCCCTCAGGGCGCTGGACCGGCTGCACGACCACGGTCTGGTGGGGCGGCTCGCGGGGGTCCGCCGCCGGTACGCGGCGATCGAGCCGACGGCTGCGGTCGAGTCCCTGGTGCGGACCAGGGCGGCGGAGCTGGACCGGGTGCGTTCGGCGGCGGGCGAGCTGTCCCGCCTCTTCGCGGCGGCCCAGGCCGGCACCGCCGGGGAGGACCAGGTGGAGATCGCCACCGGCCGCGAGGCGCTCGGCCGCTGGTTCGTCCGCCTCCAGCAGGAGGCGCGCGAGGACGTCATGACGCTCGACCGGCCCCCGTACGCGCTGACCACCGCCAACCCGGTGGAGAGCACGGCGCTGGGGCGCGGGGTGCGCTATCGCGCCGTGTACGCCCCCGAGGCGCTGGAGTGGCCGGGGGTCCTGGAGGACATCCGCGGACTCGTGCGCCGCGGCGAGCAGGCCCGGGTGATGCCGGGCCTGCGGATCAAACTGGCCATCGCGGACCGCCGGATGGCGCTGATGCCGTTGTCCCTGGACCTCGACGGCGTGCGGGCCGCGGTCATCCGCCCCTCCACGCTGCTGGACGCCCTCACCGACTACTGGGACCTGTGCTGGAAGCAGGCCCTGCCGCTCGACGCCCCCGCCGAGGACCCGCTCGGTGAGGAGGACCGCCTGATGCTCACCCTGCTGGTCAGCGGCCTCAAGGACGAGGCCATAGCCCGCCAGCTCGGCTGGTCGGTCCGCACCATGCGCCGGCGCATGAGCCGCCTCCACGAACTCCTGGGCGCGGTGAACCGCTTCCAGGCCGGTGTCATCGCGACCCGCCGCGGCTGGATCTGACCCGCCGCCGGACCGGGGGCGGCCCCGTGGGGCCGGCTCCCAGCCGCCGGCCGGCGGCGGTGGCTCCGGCGGGCACGCTGTGCGACCCGGCGGCACGGACGCCGTCGTCACAGGTGGTCCGCCAGCTCGCGTGCCACGTCCTCGGGCCGCCTGCCGGCGGTCCAGACGTGGGTCCCGAACTCCGGGCCGGTCAGTGTCTCCAGGCAGCGCGACAGCTGGCGGCCCTCCCAGCTCAGCTCGCCCCATTCGTCCGGGGGTTCCCGCCGTTCGGCCATGCGCCGCCGCAGGCGGTCCCGGATGGTCGCCGGGTCGGCGAGCAGGGTGAAGTGGCGCACGTCCAGACCGCCGCGGCGCAGGCCGCCGACGAGCTGCTCGAACACCGGCAGCCGGGACACCGTCATCGGGACGACCACGGGCCGGCCGTAGGTACGGGCGCACCGCTCGACCAGCAGGCGGGTCAGGGGCGCCCAGAGCGGCTCCAGTTCGAACTCCTCCTGCCTGAGCCCGGTCGGCAGCCGCCGCCAGATCAGGTGCCCGACGTCCTCCGGGTCCACCACCAGGGCACCGGGCAGCAGTGCCGCCAGGTGGCGCGTGACGGTGGTCTTGCCGCAGCCGAACGGCCCGTTCACCCAGACCACCGGGGCGCCCCCGGCCCCGGCGGGGCTCACGGCAGGATCTCGTAGCCGTAGAGGGCCCGGTACATCGCGCTCTGCGCCTCGTCGTCGAAGACCGTGCGCACCGGTCCGTCCCCGTCACTGAAGAGGTAGCGGGGCAGCCGGAAGGCCCACAGCTGGGTGAACACGGTGGAGTACGCACCACAGTTGAGGAGGAGCAGTGTCCGGTTGTCCGGCGTGTCCGGCAGCGTCGCGCTCCGGCAGACCAGGGCCGGGGCGCAGGTCGAGTCGCCGACGTCGAACGTGGCCCAGGGCGCGTCCGGGGCGGGCAGCACGGTCGGCAGGGGGTGGTAGGTGACCTCGGCCATGTCGATCAGCACGTTCGAGCCGATCTCGGTGATCAGGTACCGGTGGTCGCCGTTGCGCTTCTCGGCGGTCACCCGGGTCAGGCCCACGGCCGCGTCGGCGGTGAGGAAGCGGCCCGGTTCGATGTGCAGGACGAACGGGTAGCCGATGCGGTCCAGTTCCTCCTTCGCGACGGCGGCGAAGTCCTCGGGTCCCAGGCCGGAGCGGCGCAGGAGGAAGCGGGTCTCCAGGCCGCCGCCGATGTCGACGATCTCGAAGCGCAGGCCCAGTTCGCGGTCGACGGCCCGGGCGACGTCCGCGACGCCGGCGAGGATCGCGCGGTACTTGGCGGGCTGGGAGCAGTGCGTGACCTGGTGGGCGTGCAGGGCGACGACGTCGACCTCGGGGGCGTCGAGGGCGGCGCGCGCCAGCCGCAGGAAGTCCCCGCCCTCCCAGTCGACGCCGAGCTTGGAGGAGGGGGTGATGTAGATGCCCTCGTGGTCGACGGGGGGCGTCACCCGCAGTCCGACGCGGGCCCGGACGCCGTGGCGGCGGCAGGCGGCGGTGAGGGTGGCCAGGTCCTCCAGGCAGTCGAGGACGGTCAGTCCGACGCCGGCGGCGACGGTGGCGTCGGCGTACTCGGGGCTGCGGCCGACGCCGTTGCTGACGATGTCGGCGGGGGCGAAGCCGGTCTGGAGGGCGATCTGGAGCTCCAGCGCGCTCATCACCTCGGCGCCGGCGCCGGCCTCGCTCAGGACGGCGAGGCACTCCTTGACGTAGCAGGCCTTGATCGCGGCGAAGGTGCGGTGGCCGGGGAAATGCGCGCGGTAGGCGCCGTCGACGGCCCGGTAGTTGGCGCGGACTCGGTCGCCGAAGTACCAGATCAGGGGCGCGCCGGCGCGGGTGAGCAGGTCGTGAGCGTCGTGGCCGTGGACGCGGAGCCGGCCGTGGTCGTCGTAGTGGAGGTGGTCGAGGAGCTCGTGCACGGCCGGGACCTCGTACTGTTCGAGGCCGATGAGGTCGCGGGCGCGCACGCGGGAGGCGTCGTGGGCGATGGCCATGGTGGGGTGGGGTCCGTTCCTGTGGGTCCGCTGCTGTCGGTACGGCCGGGCGTCAGAAGAGCTCGACGAAGCGGGCGGGGTAGGTGGCGCGGTCGTAGCGCAGCACGAGCACGGAGTAGCGCAGGTGGCGGCGCAGCCGGTTGGAGGCCCGGCGGACGGCGGTGAGGCGCTCGGTCATCGCCGCGCGGACCGCCGGGTCGGTGACGCCGGACTGGGCGCACGCCCGGTCGACGGTGGAGGCGCAGTAGTGGGCGATGTCGTCCTCGGTCTCCAGGACAGGCACGTGGCGGGTCTCGTGGAGCACGTCGAAGCCGCGGTAGAGGGACATCGCCTCGTGGTAGCCCTCCATCGGGCTGGTGATGCCGAAGACCTCGCGGCGCAGGTCCTCCGCCTCGGCCGGCAGCGGTTCGTCGGCCCAGAACGGGGAGGCCAGCAGCAGGCCGCCGTCGGTGAGGAAGCCGCCGAGCCGGCGGGCCATGGCGGCGGGTTCGGGGAAGAACCCGAGGGCGGCGCCGACGACCACGTGTGTGAAGCGGCTGCGGGGTTCGGCGGTGGCGCCGTCGGCGGTGAAGTACTCCAGGCGCAGGGCGGGGTCGACGGTCTGGTGGTTGTAGCGGGCGATGCGCACCGAGTCGTCGCTGAGGTCGAAGCCGGTGGCGGAGCAGCCGGTGAGCCGGGCGAGTTCACGCGAGGAGAACCCGGTGGTGCAGGCCACCTCCAGGACCGAGGAGGAGGCGTCCACCCGGCCGAAGGTGGCCCAGGCGTTGAGGGTGGCGTGGGAACCCGGCGGCACGTTGGTCTGGTTGACCATGGCGACGAAGTCGGTGTAGCTCGCGTCCCGCACGTCGGCGGGGGTGCGCGGGACCCTGGCCAGGGGCCAGGTGGGGAGGGCGCGGAGCGGGGTGGTCACGTCGTGGTCCTTTCGTACGTCCTGCACAGGGCGGGCGGAACGGCGCCGGGGCCGCTCCGGTTCAGTCCTTGGTGGCGGTGACGGTGAAGCTGAGCGGGAAGGGGTCGCCGGGGATGCGGTAGAAGCCCGGCCGGTCCGCCGGGACCAGCCAGGGCAGCGGCTGCCAGGGCAGGACCGGGTGCTCGTCCATGCCGGTGATGCGCAGGCCGGCGCCGGCCAGGGCGGAGACCACCTCGGAGAGGGGGTGGTTCCACCGGTACTGGGGCAGGCCCAGCGTCGCGGAGGTGTCCACGTACGTGCCGGCCTCCTCGTCGACGACGGGCGCGCCGTGCCGGAAGTACGGGTTGCGCGGCCGGTAGCCGTCCTTGCCGGGCTCGTCGTCCCAGACGAACAGGTGGGGGTGGCCCTCGGCGAGGAAGAACACCCCGCCCGGGCGCAGGTGGCGGGCGATGGTGCGGGCCCAGGCGGTCAGGTCCGGCAGCCACATCAGGACGCCCCAGGAGGTGAAGCAGACGTCGAAGGTGCGGCCGAGGTCGAGGGCGCCGACCTCGGCCTGCTCGAACCGGGCGGGCAGGCCGGTCTCGGCGGCCAGGGCGCGGGCCCGCCCGACGGCGGCGGCCGAGAAGTCGACGCCGACGGCCTCGGCGCCCAGCCGGGCCCAGGACAGCGTGCCCAGGCCGAAGTGGCACTGGAGGTGCAGCAGGCTGCGGCCGGCGGGGTCGCCGACGCCGGCGCGCTCGATGTGGTCCAGGGCCAGGCCGCCGGCGCGGAAGCCGGCCAGGTCGTACCAGTCGCTGTCGGCGTGCAGCGGTACGCGGGCGTCCCACAGTGCTTCGTTGGCGGACAGCCAGGGGGCGTGGGCGGTGGTGGTCATGGCTGGGGGCGCTCCTGGGTGGGTGTCATGGCCGGGCTCCTGTCCGGTGGTGGTCGTACGCGGCGGCGCGCAGGCTCGCCAGGCGGGTGAGGCCGAGTCCGACGCCGACGCACGGCGGGACGCCGGCGGCGAAGGTCTCCAGGACCTCGGAGTAGTCGCGGTGGACGGGGTGGGGGTCGTCGGCGAACTGGGCGGCGAGCCGGCGGGCGAGCCGGTCCGGATCGCGTTCGTTGGCGCTGATCTCGGCGAGTTCGACGCCGTCGACCGAGAGCCAGACCCGGCGTGCGGCCCGGCCCTCCCCCGCGATGAACGGCGAGGCGGGACCGGGGATGCGGTGTACGAGCGCCACGCCGGGGAGCCGGTGGCGGTAGACGCTCCGCCACAGCCGGTGGGCCAGGGCGTGCGGGTCGGCGGACCGGCGCGGGCCGGGGCCGCCGGCCCGGGACGCGAGCCGGTGCAGGGCGGCGGTGTCGTCCGGGTGCACCCCGGACGTCTCGGCGAAGGCCTCGTCGAACGTGGTCCAGCGGGGCCTGCGCGGGTCGCCGAGGACGTCCGCGACCAGGTCGGCGACCAGCTCGGCCATCGTGTCCAGGCGCAGGTCCGCGGCGTACGCCTCCAGCATCGCGAACTCCTTGGCGGCGGCGCCGCGCAGCGGTTCGTTGCGGAAGCTGGGCCCGATCTCGTAGACGCGGGTACGGCCCTCGGCGAGACGGCGCAGCAGGTCGAGCTCGGTGGTGACCCGCAGGTAGAGCGGCCGGTCCCGGTCGGCCTGGCGGGTGGCGAAGGGGCGGGCCCGGCCGCCGAAGTAGCTCTCGGTGAGGAGGGGCGAGGCCGCCTCGGCGAACCCGAGGCGGGTCAGCCGGGGCCGCAGCAGGGCCGCCACGGGCAGCTCGCCGACCGGGTCGGGGCCGGCAGGACGCAGCGGACTCGCCGAACGGGCGGGCCGGTGCCGCAGCACCTCGTCGACGGAGAGGACGGCCGCGCCGGGTCGGGACCGCCCGCCGAGGCCGCGCACGGCCAGCAGGTCGCCGGGGCGGATGCGGGCCGGTCCGCCGGCCGGGAGGGACAGCTGGACGGTCCGGCCGGCCCAGGCCAGATCAGCGAAGGTCGCCCCGCGGTGGCGGCGCACGGCCGTGACCCGGCCGCCGAGACGGCGCTCCTCGCCGGGCGCGGGCGGCTCCCGGTGCCAGTCGGCGAGGGGCAGCGGTTCCTCGTCGTCGTCCGGGGCGCCGGCTCCGGGTGCGCGGTCGGGGGCCCGGCCCGTCCCGGGGAGGCGTACGAGCGGGTCGTCGGCGCCGGTGAGGCCCAGCAGCAGGGCCTGCGCGCCGGCCGCCCGGGAGTCGGTGAGCCAGGCCAGGCGGCGCACGAGGTGGCGCCGGGCGGCGGCGTCGGCGGCCGGCAGCCGGTGCAGCAGGTGGCGGGCGGCCACCGCGGCCATCGTCGGAACCCGGCAGCCGAGCCGGCCCCCGAGCACCCGGACGGCCTCGGCCAGCGCGACGGGGTCCGCGGGCCCGTCCGGCCAGGGCGCGCCGGGACAGGCCGCGGCGAGCGCCAGCCGGAACACGTCCTCCTCCGGGGCGCCGTGGGCCGAGGCGGGACGCAGGGCGGCCGGCAGGGGGGTCCCGGGGAGGGCGGTGTGCAGCGGCACGCGGCGGTGCGGGCCGTCGAGGGCCAGCCCGGCGAGGCCGGCCAGCAGCCCGCGCGCGGTCTCCCGGTCGACGGGCGGCGTCGCGCCGCCCAGGGCCGTGGTCGCGGTGGCGAGCAGGTCGGGGCCGAGGTCCCCCGCGCCGGCGGGCGGTTCGGCGGCCGCCGCGGCGGGCCCGGTGCTCGCGGCCGGGTCCGGAACGTCTCGGGTACGGGCGGCCGTTCGCTCGTACCCGGCGGCGCCGGGAAGGTCCCGGGCGCGGGCGGGCGGTCCGGCGTGCGTGGCGGCGGCGGCAGCGGCGAGGTCCGTGAGGGCGCCGTGCCGGGCGGGCGGGTGGGGGGCCGCCGCGGCCGTGCCCTCCGCGGCCGAGGGCGCCCGGCCGGCGGGGGTGTCCGTGCCGCCCGCGGCGTGCGGCGCGGGCGGTGCGTGCGGCGCGGGCGGTGCGTGCGGCGCGGGCGGTGCGTGCGGCGCGGGCGGTGCGGACCGCTCCCACCAGCGCACGGGGGCGTCGGCGGGGCCGTGCGGCCACACGAACTTCAGCGCCTCGACGTCCTGGGCGGCGAGTTGGGCGTCGTAGGGGCGGCCGCCGGCGGCGTACCGGTCGCGGATGTCCTCGCGGACGCTCTCCGCGATGACGGCGCCGCGCGGGCTGGCGTGCCGGTCGAAGGCCTCCACCGGCTGGAGCAGCACGAAGGTGGACGCGGAGCCGAAGGTGTGGCGGGGTGACTCGGGCCCGTACGAGGCGGCGAAGACCAGCGCGAACCAGCGGGTCCCGAAGGCCCGGAACCACCAGTGCTCCGCCTCGGCGCCCTCCAGCCCGGCGAGGCCCGGGTCGCCGTCGGCGGTGAGCACGCCCGCCAGCACGGCGCGGGTGGTGGCGGCGACGGCGGCGGAAGTGGCCCCGTGCGCGGGGTCGGTCAGCTCGACGACGAACCCGTCGAGGCGGTCGGCGGCCGCGCGGGCGGTGAAGGCGCGAAGGGCGGGTCCGGCGGCCAGACCGGCGGCGTACGCGTCCGGTCCGTGGTGGGCGGGCATGCCGACGAGCCGGGAGCGGCGGGCGAAGGTGCACTCGGCACGGTCCTGCACCGTGCGGAACGCGTCGGCCGAGTCGGCCGGCGCCGGGACGTGCGGGCAGACGGGCACGGGGACGGGTCCCGGGACCGTGGGCGGCGCGGCGAGGGGCGCGGCGGTGGTCGGCTCAGGCACGGCCCGCCACCTGGTGGTCGAGGTACGTGCGGGACGGCTGGGGGCCGTCGGCGAGCTGGTACTTGCCGTCGTAGAGGCGGATCGCGCCCACCGGCTGCCAGAAGGTGACCTGGGCGATCAGCATGCCCGGCCGGATGCGCACCGGCAGGGTCGCGTACAGCTGGAGCGTGGAGTGGCCGACGAAGCCGATGTCGATGAGGTCCGCGGTGACGTGCACGAACAGGCCCATGCGCGCGGTGCCGGACTTGGCGTGGATCAGCGGGACGTAGTGGTCGCTGCCGATGGTCTCGGCGGTCTCGGCGAGCACGAACTCACCCGGCGCGAGTTCGAGGCCCTCCTCGGGTATCTCGCGCACCTCGTGGGCGGCGGGCCGGCGCGGGTCGAGCACGTCGTCGGTGTAGACGAGCACCCGCCGGCCGAGCGCCAGGTCGTAGGAGTTGGTGGTGCAGCGGGCCGGGTCGAACGGGGAGATGACGATGCGTCCCCGGTCGACCTGCCGCGCCACCTCGTCGCCGGTGAGGATCACAGCCGGTCTCCGATCGCGGACTCGTGGGGTTCGTTGAAGCGGGCGTAGAGGGCGGGCGTGGGCCGCACCCGGCCCTGGTTCTGCCAGAAGGACACCTGGCCGACGGTCATGCCCGGGTAGATCCGCAGCGGGCGGGTGGCGACCATCTCCAGCGTCCAGCGGTGGCAGGAGGTGGTGTGCCCGAGATCGGCGGAGACCTGGAGGAACAGCCCGAGGCGGCCCATCGAGCTGCGGCCGATCAGCGACATGGCGTACGTGTCGCTGCCGATGACCTCCTCGGTGTGGCCGAGGTACATGCGGCCGGGGGCCAGCACGTAGCCCTCCTCCGGGAGTTCGAAGGCGAGCCAGCTGCGGGTGGTCTCGTCGAAGCTCTTGACGGTGCTGCCGAGGCGGTAGTTGTAGCTGTTGGGGTTGACCGCCTCGGTGCGGAAGGGCGTGATGACGATGCGGCCGGCGGCGTGCTCCTCCTCGATGCGGGGTCCGGTGAGGATCATGCGGCGCTCCGGTGGCCGGTGCTCAGCGGCAGGCTGCGGGCGGACCGCAGGACGCGGGAGGGCTTCCACCGCACCCCGTCGGGGTGGACGGCGAGGGCGGCGGGGTGGGCGGCGTACTGCTCCAGCACGATCCGCGCCTGGAGGCGGGCCAGGGCGGCGCCGAAGCAGGCGTGCGGGCCGTGGCCGAAGGCCAGGTGCGGCTGCGCGGCGCGGGCGGGGTCGAAGCGCTCGGGCCGGTCGAAGGCGCGCGGGTCCCGGTTGGCCGAGGCCAGCAGCAGCACCACGCGGCGGCCGCGCTCGACGGGGACTCCGGCGACCTCGGTGTCGGCCAGGGCCGTCCGGGCGGTGATCTTCGAGGGCCCGTCGGTGCGCAGCACCTCCTCGACGAAGGCGGCGGCCGCGCGGGGGTCGCGGGCCGCGGCCGCCGCGGACGCGGGATGGGCGGTGGCGGCGAGGAGCAGCGCGGTGATCAGGTTGGTGGTGGTCTCGTGTCCGCCCAGGAGCAGGGAGACGCAGTTGGAGACGATCTCGTCGGTGGTCAGGCGGGAGCCCTCCGCCTCGGCCCGGACCAGGCCGGAGACGACGTCGTCGGCGGGGCGGGCGCGGCGTTCGGCGACCACGGCGGTGAAGTAGTCCCACAGCGCGTGCCAGGCGGCGGCGATGCGGGTGACGTCCTCGGGACCGGGGTCGGGTTCGACGATCCTGATCAGGTCGTCGGACAGGCCCTTGAGGAGGTCCTGGTCGGCGGCCGGCAGGCCGAGCAGGGCGCAGATGGTGAGGACGGGCAGCGGGAAGGCCAGGCCGGTGACCGCGTCGCCGCCGCCCTCGGCGGCGAGCCGGTCGAGCAGGGAGCGGGCGGTGGCGGCGGTGCGGTCCTCCAGGGCCGCGACGCGGCGCGGGGTGAAGGACTTGGAGAGCAGGGAGCGCAGCCGGCGGTGGTCGGCGCCGTCGGCGTACAGCGCCCACGAGGCGACGGGGGCCAGGGCGGGGCGCAGGGCGGGGGGCAGGTCGTCGAGGAAGTGGCCGGCGGAGGGCGCGCAGCCGAAGGCCGGGTCGCGCAGGACGTGCCGCACCTCGGCGTACCGGGGCAGGACGAGACGGCCGCTGCCGAGGTCGGGGCAGTCGATCGCGGTGCCGCCCCGGGCGAGGGCGTCCAGGTGGGGTGCGGGGTCGTCGGCGTCGAGCGCGGCGAGCACCAGCTGCTGACGGGTCATGGCGGTCGGCCTCCTCATGCCGGACGGGGAGTCTGGTGGGTCTGGATGGTCTGGTGGTTCCGGTGGGGCCGTTCGGCCGCCGGGGACGGCCGGGAGCGGCCGGCGGGCAGGCCGCGGTCGGCGGCAGACCGGGTGGCGCGGGCCCGGGCGAACAGTCCCGCGGCGGTGATGCGGTCGGCCAGGTGCGTGCTCTCCTCGGCCGGGCCCCCGTACAGGCGGCTCTCGCCTCGCACGTCCATCTCGATGTAGGCGGTGATGATCTGGTCGAGGGTCAGGTGCGGCAGCAGCTCCGCGATGACGGACATGCCGTAGTCGATGGAGTGGGAGTCCCCGGGCAGCAGGTACGTGGCGTACTCGCCCGGCGGGACGTCGAGCCGGAAGGACTGCCAGCCGTCGCGGCGCTGCCGGCGCCAGACGTCGAGGGCGGCGGCGCGGATCTCGCCGGAGGGCAGGGCGGCCAGCCGGCCGAAGGCGCCGGGGGCCGTGCCCGGGTCGTGGTGGCGGACGTGCGGCAGGCCCGCGGGCACGCTGTGCAGGAACTTGGAGACGCAGGGGGCGATCTCCTCGGGCTCGGTCGGGGTGTGCAGCCGGTTCGCGAAGACGGTGTCCCCGAACTCGCGCCGCACCTCGGTGCGGATGGCCGTGCAGCGGGCCACCACGTCCGCCGTGCCGGCCCCGCCCGCACTGACGTCGGAGTCGGCCGCCGCCACGACGGTGACCTCGCTGGTGCCGCCGGTCATGTAGTGCAGGGTCAGCTGGTGGGCCACCGGGTAGGCCCCGACGGCGAGTTTGGGCCAGACGTCCTCGACGTCGGTGGCGTCGAGGACGACCGGGTAGCGGGTCACCACGCGCAGCCGTTGGCGCTGGATGAGCCGGTCCAGGTGGGCGCGCAGGCCGGGCAGGAGGCAGCCGTCCGGCTTGAGCAGCAGGACGCTGTACGGGCCGTCGGCGCGGTCGGCGGTGCGGTCGTGGGTCATGGGATGGTCCCTCGTTCGGTGGAGCGGGTGCCGTGGCGTCAGACGGCGGAGCCGAAGGCGTGGGTGGCCCGGGCACGAGCGGTGAGCACCCGGAAGGCGACGAGCGCGGCGGCGAGCCAGCCGGCGCCGGTGAGCAGGGCCCACAGCGCGGGGGCGGCAACGGCCCCGGCGGGGTCTCCGTCGGCGAGGGCGCGGACCGCGGCCAGGCCGTGGGTGGGGGGCAGCGCGGCGGCTGCCGCTCCGACCCAGCCCGGCCAGAAGTCCACGGGGACCTCGGCCCCGCACACGGCCATCAGCAGCAGGAAGGAGGCGTTGAACACGATGTTGCGGGCCTCCGGCGCGACGAGCACGAAGGCGCCCACGAACAGCCCGAGGCAGTACGTCGTGGCGGCGGTGAGCACCACGAGCACCAGCAGGGCGGGCACCCGGCCGGGCGGCCAGTGCACGCCGAAGGCGGGGCCGACGGCGAGGAGCGAGACAGCGGCCGTGGCCGAGCCGCTGACCGGCCACTGGAGGCTGCGGCCGACCATCACCCAGCCCAGTTCGCCGGGTGCGGCCGCGAGCAGGGGCAGGGTCCCGTGGCCGCGTTCCCAGCCGGTGGACACGACCACGGTCATGGCCTCGATGACGCAGGCCATGACGGCGTTGCCGATGACCAGGTAGCGGGTGTGGGCCGGGGAGCCGAGCAGGTGGCCCACCAGGCCGAAGAAGCAGACCTGGCTGAGCATCCGGGTGAGCCAGCCGAAGGTCCAGCTGGTCCAGGTGTAGGAGGCGCGGAAGTCGGCGTAGGCGTTGGCCGCGCTGTGGCCGACGATGCGGGCGGTCCGCGCCAGGGCTGCCGGCGCCGCCGGGGCCGTGGTCGCCTGGGGTTGCATGGTGGTCTGCCTCCTCAACTCTGGGCGAGGGTGCCGGTGGTTCGCACGCGGCGGAGCATCCGGCCGATCAGGTACGTGCCGGTCAGCCCGCCGGCGAGGCCCAGGACCGCGACGGCGGCGAGCGCGGTGAGCGGCTCCACCGGGTCGGCCGGGGCGAGCGCGGCGCGCAGCAGCCGGGCGCTCCAGGACAGGAACACCACGTCCGACAGCGGGCGCAGCCACTCCGGCAGGAAGGTCACGGGCACCAGGACGCCGCCCAGCAGGTAGAACGGGAAGCTGAGCGCGTTCTGCAGCACGCGCGCCGAGGGGGCCAGCACGAACAGGGCGGACACGCAGCTCGCGGTGCCGGCCATGGCCGCGGCGGAGAGGAGCACAGCGGCCGTGAACAGGGCCGGGTGCTCGATGCGTACGGTCAGGCCGAAGACCCCGTACGCGACCAGCCAGGCCTCGGCGAACGACAGGGCGCTGAGCAGGGTCACGGCGGCGATGCGGACGTTGACCACCAGCGGGTAGCGGGCGGGCGAGGCCGCCATCGCCTCCAGCGTGCCCTGGTCGCGCTCCTGGCTGACGAGTTCGCCGGCGCACTGGAGGGCCAGTGACCACAGTGCCATCAGGGCCGGCGCGAGGACGGCGTACCCGGCGAGGTCCGGGCGGCCGGCCTGGACCTGGATGGCGAGGAAGACCAGCGTGTAGAGGGGTGTGGTGACGAAGACGTGGGCGATGTCGGGCGTGCGCAGGGTCATCAGCAGCTGGAGGCGGAAGACGGTCCACAGGGGCAGCGGGCTCATCGCGTCACCCGCATGCCCCGGCCGCCGCCGATCAGCCGCAGGTACACCTCGGCCAGTCCGGGTCGTACGGTGCCCAGTTCGGTGACCCCGGACCGGACCAGGACCTCCAGGACCGCGCTGACGGCGGCACTGCCCAGGACGTCCACGCGGACCAGCGCGCCGTCCTCGTCGAGGTCGAGGCCGACCACGTCGGGCAGGAGGCGGATCGCGTCGAGGGCCTCGCCGGGCACGTGGCGGGCCTCGATGCGCTCGTGCGCGTTGAGCCGCGCGGCGAGGGCGCCGGGCCGGTCGGTGGCGATCACCTCGCCGTGGTCCATGAGCGTGACCCGGTCGCAGACGGCCTCGGCCTCGGCCATGTCGTGGGTGGTGATGAGGATGCTGCGGCGTTCGGCGCGCAGTTCGCCGACCAGGATCCGGAAGTCGAGGGCCGCGGCGGGGTCCATGCCGGTGGTGGGCTCGTCGAGGAGCAGCACCCGGGGATCGCTGATCAGGCCCCGGGCGAGGTGCAGCCGCTGCTTCATGCCGCGGGAGAAGCCGTCGACGCGCTCGTCGGCGCGGTCGGCGAGCCCGACGCGGTCGAGGAGTCCGGCGATGCGGTGCCGCAGCGCGGAGCCGTACAGCCCGTAGAGGGCGCCCCACAGCTGGAGGTTCTGGCGGGCGCCGAGCCGTCCGTACAGGCCCCGGTCGCCGCCGAAGACGATGCCGACCAGGGGTTTGACGGCCCGCGGGTCGGCGGCGACGTCGTGGCCGAGGACGCGGGCGGTGCCGCCGGTGGGGGTGAGGACGGTGCTGAGGATCTTGCACAGGGTCGTCTTGCCGGCGCCGTTGGGGCCGAGCAGGCCGCGCACCTCGCCCTCCTCCACGGTGAGGTCGACCCCGCGCAGTGCGGTGACCTCCTCGCGCGGGCCGCCGCGCCGGGGGCGGTACGAGCGGGTCAGGCCGCGGACGTCGATGGCGGCGCTCACGCGTCGGTCCCCGGGGTGAGGCGGGCGAGGGCGGTCGCGTGCAGCGCGGGGTCGACCAGTTCGCCGGCGACGAGGAGGAAGGAGCCGACGGGGGTGTGGGCGAGGACGGCCTCCGCGGTCCCGTCGGGGGTGGTGCCGGAGGGCGCCGCGTCCAGGACCAGCCGGTCGGCGGGGGCCCGGTCGGCCCCGGTGTCCAGGAGCATGCCCCAGACCGGGAACCCGGCGTCCAGGCGGGACCGGACGCCGTCCGGCTCCGGGCGGGCCGGGGCGGCCTCGCGGCGGGCCCGCTCCAGCAGGGCCAGCGGGCCGAGCGAGCCGGCCAGGGCGTCCAGCGCGGGGTGCGGGGCGTGCGCGGCCACCAGCGCGAACAGCTCCTGGGCCTCGGGAGCGAGGCGGAACGAGGCCAGGGCGTCGGCCACGACCGCGGTGTCGTCGAGCTCGCCGGCGTCGAGGAGGGTGAGGACGTCCACGGCGTCCTTCGCGTGGAACTCCCGCTGGATCCGCTCCTCCACGACGGAGAGCAGGTCGGCGAGGGCCTGCGGGCCGGGCAGGAGGGCGCGCAGCGGGAGGGCTCCCAGGTCGCCGTAGAACGCGGCGGTGCTGAGCTCGACGCGCAGCTCCTGTTCCAGCAGGGGGTCGGGCGAGGGCCAGGCGAGGGTGAGCAGGACGTGGAGGCGGCCCGTCCCGTCCGTGACGAGGGTCAGTTCGTGCGGGGTGGCCCCGTGCCCGGCGGTCAGGCTCCGGGCGGCGGCCCACAGGTCCTCCTGCGCGGGCAGGACCACGTCGAGGTCGCCGACCGGGCGCACCACGCCGGCCGGGTAGCGCGCCGCGAGCGAGGGGCCCTTGACGACCCGGCCGCGCGGGGCGGCCTCGGCCACCGCCGCGCGGAAGCGGGCGTAGCGCGCCGACCGGACTCGGGCGCGGGCGAGCTCGTCCGTGCTGCCGGTGCCCAGGGGGGTGCCTTCGCGGGCGGCGACGGAGATGACCAGTTGGGGCAGGGTCGCGGAGACCTCGCGGGCGGTGGCGACCAGTTCGCGCCCGTCCTCGTGGTCCGGGACGCCGAGGAGTGCGTGGAGGAGGGCCAGGTCCAGGCGGTCGCCGGGGCTCGTGGTGGTCATCGCGGGGTTCCGTTGCTGGTCGGGGAAGTGGTCGGGGTGGAACGGGCGGCGGGCGCGGCTGCCGTGCCGCTCCGGGGGCCCGCCGTCGGGGGGCGGTGGTCCACCGGGGCCGTCCAGTAGGCGTGGTCGGTGTGCCAGCCGCGGGCGAGGAGGGAGGTGAGGGCCCGGGAGGCGGTCTCCTCGGCGCGGTGCACGACGTGCCCGAGCAGCGGCAGGCGGAGTCCGGCGGCCCGGTCGGCCGCGGCGCCCACCAGGGCGTCGCGGCAGTCCGCCGCGCGGGGCGTCGCCGGCTCGACCAGGACGTCCCACAGCTCCGCGGAGGGGCGGTCGGTGACGGCGTCGCGGGCGCCGGTGAGCAGGACGGCGTGGCCCACGGGCCGGTCGTCGAGCAGTCCGACGAGCAGGGCCAGGCCGGGTTCGCCGAGGACCGCGTCGACGGCCTCCGCCACCGCCCCGTGGGGTGCGGGCAGCCCCTGCTCCGCGGCGCCCTGGCGGACGGCACGGGCCATCCAGTCCCGGACGGCGGGCAGCAGCGCGTCGTCGGCCGGGACGATGCGCAGCCCGGCGGGGCGGGGCGCGTCCGGCAGCGGGCCGGTGCGGCGGATGTACGTCACCGACCGCCGCCAGGGCGGCGGCAGGACGGTGTCCGCGGGCGTGCGGACCTGGACGCGGCAGGCTCCGGGATGGGCCGGGAACCCGTCCGCGGTGGTGGCCTCCCGCACGTCCGGCACGTCGGACGCGTGCGGGTCCCCGGGTGTCTGCGTCGCACCGGCCCCGCCGGTCCCGCAGGTCGTACCGGCCGTACCGGTCGCCGCAGACGCGCCGGGACCGGTGGCCGCCCGCCGCGGATCCGGGGTGGCGGGTGCGACCGGTGCGTCCAGGTCCGCGAGGACGGACTCCAGCGTGCCGTCGGTGAGGGCGCCGGGGTCGGCGTACTCGACCAGCACGCCGCGCAGGCCGGTCAGCGGGTCGGTGCTCGTCCCCGCGACGACCCGGTGGCCGCCGCGCCGCACGACGAGTCCGGCTGCCTCCGCCGCGGCCCAGTAGGCGGGGGACGGTGCGTCGTCGGACGGTGCGGAACGGTCCGGTAGGGAGCGGTCCGGGGCGGTGGTCATCGGGTTCCCTCCGGTCGTACGGTCACCAGCAGGCGCTGCGTCACGTCCGCCGCGGCGGTGCGGATCTGCCCGGCCGTCACGGCCCGCAGCGCCGCGGTCTCGGCGTCCAGGGACCACGGCCGGGTGCCCGCGGCGGTGCGGTCCGCCGTCAGGCGGGCGTGCTCCAGCGGCTCCTCGGTGTCGAGCAGCAGGCTCATCTCCGCCTGGCGGCGCGCGGCCGCGAGGTCCTCCGGGGCGGGCCCGTCGGCGGCCAGGCCGGCCAGCAGGCCCCGTACGGTGCCGACGACCTCGTCCGCCTGCTGCGGGGAGGTGCCCACGAGCACGCGCCAGGCCCCGGCCTCGCGGTAGCCGCGGTCCCAGGCCTGAAAGGCGTACGACAGCTGCCGCTCGCCGCGCAGGGCCCGGTAGAGCAGGGACGAGGGGCTGGAACCGAGC
Source organism: Streptomyces sp. NPDC101118 (assembly GCF_044759445.1). Lineage (NCBI taxonomy): Bacteria > Bacillati > Actinomycetota > Actinomycetes > Kitasatosporales > Streptomycetaceae > Streptomyces > Streptomyces sp. NPDC101118. The sequence continues at coordinate 71,099 of NZ_JBIVZG010000032.1, forward strand.
AGCTGCGCCAGGACGGTGTAGACGGGCCGCAGCGCCGAACCCGCCTCGGGCGAGCGGGCACCGAGGCACACCCAGCAGTAGTCCGCGTCCAGCGGCCAGGCGGCGACCGCGCCCGGTCCGGGCTCCGGCGCGGGCAGGGCCGGGGCCTTCGCTGCGGGGCGGGTGCCGCGCGGCAGGCCGGCCAGCACTGGGGGCAGGCGCGGGCCGACGACGACGAGGGTGCTGGGCGCGCTCACGAGGGCGGTGTGGGCGGCCCGTACGTCTGCCAGGGTGACCGCGCGCAGCTGCTCGGGGTCGCCGCCGACGGGCCGGCCCAGGGGGTGGCCGGGGAACAGGGCGCCGAGGACGGCGTCCTGGACGACGTCGGCGGGGTCGGCCGCGGCCGCGGCGAGCTCCTGGAAGACCACCTCGCGCTCGTCGTCGAGCGCGGCGGCGGTGAAGTCGGGTGCGGTGAAGGCGCGCAGCAGCAGGCCCGCGACCTCGTCGGCGTCGTCGGCGTGGACCTGCGCGTAGTAGAGCATCTGCTCCAGGCCGGTCTCGGCGTTGGTGCGCCCGCCGAGCCGCTCGACGCGCTCGCTGAAGGAGGCTCCGCCCGCCATGGGCACGGACATCACGAGGTGTTCGAGCAGGTGGGCCGCGCCGCCCCGGTCGGCCGGGTCGTCGCGCGAGCCGGAGGCGACGGCCAGGCAGAGGCTGGTCGTACGGAGCCGCTCGTCGATCACGGGGATCAGGGACATCGGCGCTGTGGTGCCGGGGGGCATGGGCCACCTTCCTTGGAGGGGCGGGGCGGCCGCCGCAGCCGGGTGGCTGCGGCGGCCGCTCCGGTCAGCCGGGGCGTCAGCCCTTCTTGACGACCTTGTCGAGGCGCGGACGGAGACCGACGGCGTGGTTGCGGTTCATGTGAATTCCCCTTTCGGGAGGGTGTGTTGTGTCGTCCGGGGCGATCGCTCCGGACACCGAGAACGCTAGGCGGAGCGCGATGGACGGCCGATGGACGGCGGTTCGACGTGCACGGACCGCGGCCGCGGAGCGGTCGTAGATCATTTGTAGAGCGGGGTGGCCGGGGCGCCTGGCAGAGTTCCCCGCGTATCCCCCGCACCTGGGACGGAAGGCCCCTCATGACCCACCGATTCACGTCCACCCGCCGCTCGAAGACCGTGTCGGCGGCGGTTTCCCTCGGCGCCGCGGCGGCCCTCGCCGCCGGCGTGGGGCTCTGGACGGCACAGGCCTCGGGGCAGTTCCCGGCCCGGCCGGACACCCCGTCCGTCACGGTCGCCGGGAGCATCGTCCCGTCGTGGAACAACACCGGGTCCTCGATCCACCCGCCGGAGGCGCAGTCCTGACCGCTCCGGGCGGGCTCGCGACGGCGAAGGGGGGGGGGGGGGGGGGCGCGGGGGGGGGGGGCCCCCCCCCCCCCGCGGGGGGGGGGGGGGCGCCCCCCCCCCCCCCCCCGGGGGGGGGCGCGCGCCCCCCCCCCGGCGGGGGGGGGGGGGGCGGGGGGGGGCGGGGGGGGGGGGGGGGGGGGGGGGGGCCCCCCCCCCCCCCCCCGCCCACGCTCGCGATCCCCGGGTGGGTCAGCGGCGGAGCTTCAGGCGGTGCACTCCGCCGTCGACCGTGCCGA
>NZ_JBIVZG010000033.1:0-69544 GCF_044759445.1 Streptomyces sp. NPDC101118
AGGGGGCTTCGCCCCTGGCCTTCGGCCACCCCAGGCCCGGGCCTGCCTCCGGACCAGCCTGCCACGACGCGTCAAGCACCTCCCCCACACACCACACGACCGGCAGGGGTGGGGAGGGGAGCCGGCGGGCAGCGGACGGGACCGGTGGTGAGTTGCTCAGGGAGGGAGCGGTGAGGAGCGGGCGGGCCCGGGGGCTTTGCTCTCGCCGCGTGTCGCCCCGGGGCTCCGGGACCGGCGCCCGCTGCCGCGCAACCCCCCTCCGGAGCTGACCCGTACCCGCCCCGCCGGGTCGGCGTCGCTTCCGGGCCGGGCCGCGGGGACGGTGTGGGGGTGCCGGCCTGCGGGGACCGGGAGGGGTGGGGGGTGGTGACGGCCACAGACCCGGGCCCGAGAATCGTGGGTATGCTCGCCGCCATGCCCCCAGCCCCTTCCCCCGCGTCCCGGGACGAACCAGTCATACGGGACGGCGGCGACGCCTGCCCGGGTGCGCTGCGTCTGCACGCGGCGGACGACGGGTACCTGGCGCGCGTACGTCTGCCCGCCGGCCTTCTCACCGCTCGTCAGGCCGCGGTACTGGGGCTGGCCGCGCAGCGGTTCGGCGACGGGCACCTGGACCTCACGTCACGGGGCAACGTGCAGATGCGCGGGCTCGTGGACGGCTGCGGTGCCGGGCTGGCGGAGCTGCTGGACACCGCGGGGCTGCTGCCCGCCCCCGGGCACGAGCGGGTGCGGAACATCGTGGCGACGCCGCTGTCGGGGCTCGACGCCCCCGGGCGGCCCGACGTGCTGCCCTGGGCGCGCGAGTTCGACCGGCTGCTGTGCGCCGACGCCCGCGTCACCGCCCTGTCGGGCCGGTTCCTCTTCGCCTTCGACGACGGCCGCGGCGACGTGGCCGCTCTCGACCCGGACGTGACGGTGCTCGCGGGACCCGTCGCGCCGGGGTCGGCCGCCCGGGGCGAACGTGCCGGACTGTCCGATGGCGTCCCGTCCCCCGGGTGCGCGCTGGTGCGGCTCGGCGGGTCCTCCGACGCCGTCGAGGTCGGCGGCGCCGATGCGCCTCGGGCCGCGTTGGAGGCCGCACACGCCTTCCTCGACGCCTCCGCCGCGGCCGGCACCAAGGCCTGGCGCGTGGCCGAGCTGCCCGCCGAACACTCCATGAGCGTCCGGCAGTTCGTCGTACGCCTCACCCGCGCCGGAATCCCGGCCGTGCACCGGTCCGGCATCGCGTGGCCCCGTACGCGGCCGCCCCGTCCCTGGGGCGCCGGGGACGGGCTCCGCGCCCACCTGTGCGTACTGCCGCCGCTCGGCCGGTTCACCCCGGACCAGTGGCAGGCGCTCGTGCAGGTCGCCGACCGGTCCCGCGGCCCGATGCGGATCACCCCCTGGCGCAGCGTCGTGCTGGCGGACGCGCCCGTGCGCCGCCCCCTCAACGGCCCCCGGCGGCTGGAGAGCACCGGGCTCGTCATCCGCGCCGACAGCGTCTTGGAGTCAGTCACGGCCTGTACCGGGCGGCCCGGTTGCGCCAAGTCCCTGGCCGACGTGCGTGCGGATGCGTTCCTCGCCGTACGGGCGGACCGGCCGGCCGCCCCGGGTGTGCTGCCCGTCCACTTCTCCGGGTGCGAGCGCCGGTGCGGACACCCGCGCGGCACCGACTGGGTCGACCTGGTCGCAGCTCCCGACGGCTACCGCCTGACCGCCCCCGGCCGGCCGGCCCGTACCGGACTGGCCCCCACCGACCTCGCCGCCGCCCTGGCGGAGGCGCGTACCACCACCCCTCACCCGTCGTCGCAGACCGCAGTGAAGAAATGAGCGAGTACACCGTGTTCGAGTACGAGAAGGACGGCGCGTCGATCTACCGCCAGTCCTTTGCCACGATCCGCGCCGAGGCGGATCTCGCCGGGCTGCCCGCCTCGGTCGCCCAGGTGGCGGTGCGCATGATCCACGCCTGCGGCATGACCGACCTCACCAGGGACCTCGGCTACACCGACGACGTCGTGCTGCGCGGCCGGGCCGCCCTGCACGCCGGCGCCCCGATCCTGTGCGACGTACAGATGGTCGCCAGCGGCGTGACCCGCAAGCGGCTGCCCGCCGACAACCGGGTCGTGTGCACCCTCTCCGACCCCGAAGTGCCGGAGCTGGCCCGCAAGATGGGTACGACGCGCAGCGCGGCCGCTCTCGAGCTGTGGCGCGACCGGGGCCTGCTGGAGGGCTCCGTGATCGCCGTCGGCAACGCGCCGACCGCGCTCTTCCGGCTGCTGGAGATGATCGAGGAGGGCGCGCCGCGCCCGGCCGCGGTCATCGGCGTGCCGGTCGGCTTCATCGGGGCCGCCGAGTCCAAGGACGCCCTGGCCGGGCACCACTCCGGGCTCGACCACCTGATCGTGCGGGGCAGGCGGGGCGGCAGCGCGATCGCGGCCGCCGCCATCAACGCGATCGCGAGCGAGGAAGAATGAGCGAGCAGACTGCCCCGCCCGCTGCCGGGCGCCTCTACGGTGTCGGGCTCGGCCCCGGCGACCCCTCGCTGATGACGCTGCGTGCCGTCCAGGTGATCGCCGAGGCGGACGTGGTGGCCTACCACAGCGCCCGCCACGGCCGCTCGATAGCGCGGTCGATCGCAGCGGAGCACCTGCGCGCGGACCACATCGAGGAACCCCTGGTCTACCCGGTCACGACCGAGACCACGGACCACCCGGGTGGCTACCAGGGCGTGATGGAGGAGTTCTACGCCTCCGCGGCGGCCCGGCTGGCCGCGCACCTGGACGCCGGCCGGACGGTCGCCGTGCTCGCGGAGGGCGACCCGCTCTTCTACGGCTCGTACATGCACATGCACAAGCGGCTGGCCGACCGCTACCGGACGGAGGTGATCCCCGGCGTCACGTCGGTGAGCGCCGCCGCCGCACGGCTCCAGACGCCGCTGGTGGAGGGTGAGGAGGTGCTCACGATCCTGCCCGGCACGCTCCCCGAGGAGGAGCTGACGGCCCGTCTGGCCGCCACCGACTCCGCCGTGGTGATGAAGCTGGGCCGCACCTTCCCGGCCGTCCGCCGGGCCATGGAGACGTCCGGGCGGCTCGCCGAGGCCAAGTACGTCGAGCGCGCCACCATGGCGGGCGAGCGGACCGGCGACCTCGCCGGCACGGACCCGGAGTCGGTCCCGTACTTCGCCGTCGCCGTGGTGCCGAGCCGGGTGGGCAACCCCGGCAGCCGGCCCGCCCCGGAGACCGGCGAGGTCGTCGTCGTGGGCACCGGGCCGGCCGGCCCGCTGTGGCTGACGCCGGAGACCCGGCGGGCGCTGGCCGACGCCGAGGTGCTGGTCGGGTACACCACGTACCTCGACCGGGTGCCCCGCAGGGCGGGCCAGGTGCGGCACGGCTCCGACAACAAGGTGGAGTCGGAGCGCGCCGAGTTCGCCCTGGACCTGGCGCGGCGGGGCAAGCGGGTCGCGGTGGTCTCCGGGGGAGACCCGGGCGTCTTCGCCATGGCCACCGCCGTCCTGGAGGTCGCCGCGCAGGACGGGTACCGGGACGTGCCGGTGCGCGTGCTGCCGGGCGTGACGGCCGCCAACGCCGCGGCCGCGGCCGCCGGCGCCCCCCTGGGCCACGACTACGCGACCATCTCCCTCTCGGACCGGCTCAAGCCGTGGGAGGTCATCGCGGAGCGGCTGGCGGCGGCGGCCCGGGCCGACCTGGTGCTGGCCCTGTACAACCCCGGTTCCCGCAGCCGCACCTGGCAGGTCGGCAAGGCCCGGGAACTGCTGCTGGAGCACCGGTCCCCGGACACACCGGTCGTGATGGCCCGTGACGTGGGCGGCCCGGAGCAGTCGGTCCGCATCGTGCGGCTGGCCGACCTGGACCCGGCCGAGGTCGACATGCGGACGATCCTGCTGGTCGGCTCGTCGCAGACCCAGGTGGTCCGCCGCGGGGACGGCGCGCAGGTCACGTGGACCCCGCGCCGCTACCCGGAGGCGTGAGGCCCGCGGCGGCCTGACGCCTCCGCCCGACGCGACGGTTCTCCCCCTCCCCCGGGCGGGGGAGGGGGATCCCCCGCGCGGGGGGAGGCACGCCCCCCTGCCTGCTGGGAGCTTGGGGGCATGGAACACGAACGGAAGCTGATCCGTGCCCGCCGCCCGCAGGGGCTACGGCTGGGCAAGTTGCCGGAACAGGGTGCCGATCCGGGACTGGTCGGCGACGAGCGGGAGCGTGTCGAAGTACAGCTCCCACGCGCCGCCCGGCCCGAAGCGCTCCACGATGCCGAAGGAGACCTCGCGGAAGCGGGGTTCCGCCGTCTGGTCGTCCCGGGGCACGGGGATGCGGGCGGTGCCGTGCCACTCCACGTACGCCGTGGTCCGCCCGAAGGCCGCCTGGCCGGCCTTGAAGCGCAGGTCCGCGGTCCCGAACAGCCGCTCCAGGTACGCCGTCTTCGCCTCGTGGGACGTCAGGGGCTCGCGCAGCCCCGGGCCGCTCAGCCGTGCCCCGGCCATGCGCCGGACCAGGGCCCGGGCGTCCGCGCCGTTCCACGCGGCCAGCCGGTCCGCGATCTCGTCGGCACGGAAGCGCTCCGGCGCCCGCCGGGACGCCTCCGACGCACCGTCCGCCCGGCCGGCGACGCCTCCGAACAGGTCCGGCACCGCGCCCGGCAGGGTGTCGCGGAACAGCGCGGCACGGTCGTAGTAGCGGCGCGCCTGCAGGGTCTTGCCGTCGTCGCCGAGCAGGTTGCGGGCGATCTGCGGGTAGGCCACGGTGCGGCCCTTGAGCGTCACCTCGTTCCACTGGCCGAACATCATCACGGCGCCGTCCGCGACCACGTCCGTGCCCCGGTAGCGCAGGTCCGGCGCGAGTCGCAGCGAGCCGGTGATGGAGGTGCCGATCGTGGTGTGGCCCCGCTGCACCGCGCCGCCGGCCTCCCACAGCGACGCGTCCGCGTCGAAGATGTCCAGGTACGCCCTGACCCGCGGGTGGCCCAGCTCCCCGAGTGCCGGGGGAGTGCCGGTGGGCGTTTCCCCGAAGGCGAGCTGCCGCTGCATGAAGGCGCAGGCGTTGGGCGTGATCCGGCCCTCCAGCCGGTCCACCTTCTCCCGTACCGCGGGGCAGTCTCCGAAGGACGGCGCCCCGGCGGCGGCACCCGCGACGGCGGCCGTCCCGCCGCCCGCGAACCCCAGCGCACCCATCGCCAGCACCGCCGCCACACCCGCGACCACACCACGCCGACCTGCGAACATTCCCCGCACCTCTTCCTGTTGCCGCTTGCGTGCGACAACCATCGCCGCCGGCCCACGACCTGGTCGATTACCTCGGAGGTCATGCCGGGGCCGTCGGGGGAGGGGCGGTCAGTGGCAGTCGTAGCGCCAGTCCCACGGCAGTCCGGGGCAGCGGCGGCAGTGGAAGAAGCAGACGCCGCCGCAGTCGCCCAGCTGTATGTCGCCGGTGATGGTCAGGAGGTGCTCCATACGGTGCCCGGCGGCCAGGACCTCGGCCTCGGCGCGCCAGTACAGCCGCGGGTGCACCGGCCCCTCGTCCTCGTCCTGGTCGTGGATCAGCGCGCACCACACCAGCTGGAGCACGTCCTTGCCGGGCGGGAACTCCAGCCGCGGCACGTCCCGGGCGTACAGCTGCAGGATCGGGCAACGCCGCAGACGGTCATACGCGCCACCGGCAGCCCGGCCGGCGTGCGGCGGGCGGGACGTCAGCGCCGGCGTGCCGTGTCGCGGAGCCAGGTGACGGCCTCCGGAACCGTGGTGGCGACCGCGACGCCCGCGGGCACGGGTGGGCGGCGGACGATGACGACCGGGACGTTCGCCTCGCGGGCGGCGGTGAGTTTCGGGGACGTGGCGGCGCCGCCGCTGTCCTTGGTGACCAGGACGTCGACGGCATGGGCCCGCAGCAGGGCGCGCTCGCCGTCCAGGGTGAACGGGCCCCGGTCCAGCAGGACTTCGGTGCGCGCCGGGCGCGGGCCCTCCGGTGCGTCCACCGAGCGGACCAGGAACCAGAGGTCGTCCAGGCCGGCGAAGGCCGCCAGGCCCATCCGGCCGGTGGTCAGGAAGACGCGCTCGCCCAGCCCCGGCAGCACGGCCGCCGCCTCTTCCAGGGAGGACACCTCGTGCCAGTCGTCGCCCGGCACCGGCGCCCACGAGGGCCGGCGCAGTGCCAGCAGCGGCACGCCGGCCGCGTCGGCGGCCGCCGACGCGTTGAAGCTCATCCGCTCCGCGAAGGGGTGCGTGGCGTCGACCACCGCGTCCACGGCGTGCTCCCGCAGCCAGCCGGCCAGGCCCTCGGCGCCGCCGAAGCCGCCGATACGGGTCTCCCCGGGCGGCAGCACGGGCCGGTTAACGCGGCCGGCCAGCGAGTTGGTGACGCGCAGGCCGGGCTCGCCAGCCAGTGCCTCGGCCAGGCGGCGCCCCTCGGTGGTGCCGCCCAGCACCAGGACGTGCGCCGCCGCGGGCGTCCTAGCAGACATGCCGGTCGCGCTCGGCCGAGTACAGGTGGCTGTCGCGGAACTGCTCCGCGCCCAGGGTGCGGCCCACGATGATGACCGCCGTGCGCACCAGGCCGGCCGCCTTCACCTGCCCGGCGATGTCGTCGAGCGTGCCGCGCAGCACCAGCTCGTCCGGGCGGCTGGCCATCGCCACCACCGCGGCCGGGCAGTCGGCGCCGTAGTGCGGCAGCAGCTCCTCCACGACCCGGTCCACGTACCGCGTGGCCAGGTGCAGCACCAGCAGTGCCCCGCTGCGGCCCAGCGTCGCCAGGTCCTCGCCCGGCGGCATCGGGGTGGCCTGCTGCGCGATGCGGGTCAGGATCACCGTCTGGCCGACCGTGGGCACGGTCAGCTCCCGCTTCAGCGCCGCGGCCGCCGCCGCGAAGGCCGGTACGCCCGGCACCACTTCGTACGGCACCCCGGCCTGGTCCAGGCGGCGCATCTGCTCGGCCACCGCACTGAACACGGACGGGTCGCCCGAGTGCAGCCGCGCGACGTCCTGGCCGGCCTCGTGGGCCCGCACCAGCTCCGCGACGATCTCGTCGAGGTTCAGCTGCGCGGTGTCCACCAGCCGGGCGTCCGGCGGGCACTCGGCCAGCAGCTCGCGGGGGACCAGGCTGCCCGCATACAGGCAGACCTGGCAGGAGGCCAGGGTCCGCGCACCGCGCACCGTGATCAGGTCCGCGGCGCCGGGTCCGGCGCCGATGAAGTACACGGTCATGTGAGATCTCCAGAAGTGACGTGTGGTGTCGTGGCGGTGCCGGCCGCAGCCGCGGTCTCCGTCTCCGTCTCCGGACCCGCGGCCCCGGCCGCGCCGCCCGGCTTGCTCACGGACCACTGCGTGATGGGCATCGCCTGCCGCCAGCCCGTGAACCCGCCCACCGGCACCGCGTGGGAGACCGCGAGCTTCACCAGCTCGCCCCCCAGCTCCCGGTGCCACCGGGCGAGCAGCGCCTCGGACTCCAGCGTGACGGTGTTGGCGACCAATCGGCCACCCGGCCGCAGCGCGGCCCAGGAGGCCTCCAGCAGCCCGGGCGCGGTCAGGCCGCCGCCGATGAACACCGCGTCCGGCACCGGCAGTTCGGCCAGTGCCTCCGGCGCGGCACCGCCGACCACGCGCAGCCCGGGCACGCCGAGCGCGAGCGCGTTGCGGCCGATGCGCCCGGCCCGTACGGCGTCACGCTCGACGGTCACGGCCCGGCAGGACCGGTGCGCCCGCATCCACTCGATGGCAATGGACCCCGAGCCCCCGCCGATGTCCCACAGCAGCTCGCCGGGCGCGGGCGCCAGCGCGCCCAGCGTGACGGCGCGCACGTGACGCTTGGTCAGCTGTCCGTCGTGCTCGTACGCGGCGTCCGGCAGGCCCGGCGTGACGGACAGCCGCAGCGCGCCCTCGGCCCGCCGGCACTCCAGCGCGATCACGTTCAGCGGATCGCCCGGAGCGTGCGACCAGTCCTCGGCCCGCCCTGAGAAGGAGTCCTCGCGCTCGGACCCGAGCTGCTCCAGTACGGTCATCCGGCTCGGCCCGAAGCCGTGCTCCCGCAGCAGCGCGGCCACTTCGGCGGGGGTGCCGGCACCCGCGCTCAGCGCCAGCAGCCGCCGCCCGTCGTGCAGGGCGGCGACCAGACCCGCGGCGGGCCGCCCGACCAGCGTGACGACCTCGGTCTCCTCGACCGGCCAGCCCAGCCGGGCGCAGGCGTACGAGACGGAGGACGGGTGCGGCAGCACCCGGAGCCGGCCGGCGCCCAGCTCCTCGGTGAGGGCCCGGCCGATCCCGTAGAACATCGGGTCCCCGCTGGCCAGTACGGCGATCCGGCGCCCGGCGTGCGCGGCGAGCAGCCGCGGGACGGCGGGCCGCAGCGGCGAGGGCCAGGCCACCCGCTCGCCCGGGCAGTCCGTCTCGGGCAGCAGGTCGAGCTGCCGCCGGCCGCCGATGAGCACCTCGGCGGCGCCGAGTTGCGCGCGGGCCGTGGCGGAGAGGCCCGCCCAGCCGTCCGCGCCGATCCCGACGACGGTCACGGGTGACGGTGACGGGGGCACTGGGGAACTCACGGGCCGGGTCCTCGGGGCTAGCTGGAGGGGAGCGGGACCCGACTCTACTGGCCCCTGACCTGCACGGGTGCTCCGGGCCCTGTGGCCGTCCTCACGCCGAGACGGCGGCGGCCAGGGTCGCCGCGGTCCGCCGCGCCCGCCGGGACGGCGGACCGGGAGCGAGTCCCGGTCCGCCGTCCCGCCCCAGGGGACCCCGGGTCTCGGGCGTCAACGCCTACCTCTGATCTTGCGAGAGTGCCCCGGCCTTCAGGCCGGGGGTGAATCGCATCTCAAGACTGCTCTGCCCTCAGCTGTGGGCACGGGTCTGTACTGTCCACCCAGGCCCACGGCTGGTCGCGCTCAGTCCGGCCGCTTCTGCTGCGCGATGTAGTCCTTGACCACCTGGAGCGGCGCACCGCCGCACGATCCCGCGAAGTACGAGGGCCACCAGAACCGGCCGTGCATGATCGCTCGGTTGACCCGGCCGGTGATCTCCGCGCGCAGACGGCGGGACGAGACGCCCTTGAGGCTGTTGACCAGGCCGGCGAGCGCGATCTTCGGCGGGTAGTGCACAAACGCGCCGGTACTTCGTGACGAACACCAAGTGTGCGTGAAGGTTGCAGACGACTGTTCGACCCCTGCGGATATCGGGGTTTCCCATCGTGGTGACACAGGCCAATGGAAGAGTGATCGTTATGCAGCTTCGGTACTCGTTCCGCGTGTACCCGAGCGCTGGTCAGCGCACAGCGCTGGCGAGGGCGTGCGGGTGCGTGCGGGTCGTCTTCAACGACGCGTTGCGCGTCCGCGAGGAGGCCCGCGCGGCGGGGCTGCCGTTCGTCACCTCGGCGGAGCTGTCCAAGCGCCTCACGGCCGCGAAGAAGACCCCGGAACGGGCCTGGCTCGGCGAGGTCTCGGCGGTGATCCTCCAGCAGTCCCTGCGGGACCTGGACACCGCGTACCGGAACTTCTTCGACGGGCTGAAGGGCAAGCGCCCGCGCATGGGCGCGCCGCGCTTCAAGTCGAAGCGGGACAACCGGCAGTCGATCCGTTTCACCGCGAACGCGGCCTGGCGGATCACGCCGGGCGGGAAGCTGCGTCTGCCGAAGATCGGCGACCTCAAGGTCAAGTGGTCCCGCAGCCTGCCCTCCACCCCGACCACCGTGACCGTGGTGAAGGACGCGGCCGGCCGGTACTTCGCAAGCTTCGTCGTCGAGACGGACGCCTGTGAGGTGCTGCCGGAGACGACGCCCGAGGTGGGCATCGACCTCGGGCTCGGGCACTTCGCGGTCCTCTCGGATGGCACGAAGATCGACAGCCCGCGCTTCCTGCGCCGGGCCGAGAAGCGCCTGAAGAAGGCACAGCACGCCCTCTCCCGCAAGGAGAAGGGCAGCAAGAACAGGGACAAGGCCAGGGGCCGCGTCGCACGGGCCCACGCCCGTGTCGCGGACGCGCGCCGCGAGTTCCACCACCGGCTCTCCACGCAGCTGATCCGCGAGAACCAAGCGGTCGCCGTGGAGGACCTGGCGGTGAGGGGACTCGCCCGTACGCGCCTGGCCAAGTCCGTGCACGACGCCGGATGGTCGGCGTTCGTGAGCATGCTGGAGTACAAGGCCGCCCGGTACGGGCGCACCTTCATCCGGATCGGCCGCTTCGAGCCGACCTCCCAGGTGTGTTCCCAGTGCGGCGTCAAGGACGGCCCCAAGCCCCTCAACGTACGCGAGTGGACGTGCGGGGCATGCGGGGCCGTCCTGGACCGGGACGTCAACGCGGCGGTCAACGTCGACAAGGCCGCCGGACTTGGCGGTGTCAGCCTGTCGAGCGCAGGTAGGACGGGCACCCGTGCCCGCACCGCGCAGTGAAGCAGGAACCCACCCGAAGTGACCCACACAGCCCGTGTGGGAGCAGGCGGGAATCCCGGGCCCTTAGGCCCGGGAGGATGTCAAACGTGCGCCGTGCCGCCCCCGGCCGCCAGCGCCCGCGCGATCCGCCGGTGCGTCTCCTGCCACTCCTCCAGGGGCACCTTGGGCAGCACGTCGCCCCACAGCGGCAGGCAGGTCCCGCGCAACTGCAGCATCCCGGCCGGGCGCGCGAAGAACCACCAGTGCAGGTGCTCGGCCCCGTCGCCGTACCGGTTGACGTGGACCCGCGCGACGCCGCCCGCCGACATCACCGCCTGCTCCACCCGCTGGAGCACCGGGCCCAGCTCCGCGGCCCGCTCGGGGGGCATGTCCGCCAGGTCGAAGTGGGCGCGCGGCAGCAGCATCACCATCGCGGGCAGCCCCTCCGGATCGGCGAACCCGCGTACCCACCAGTGCTCGTCGCCCCACAGGATGCCGTCGTACGCGCCGTCCGCGGACGGGCAGACCTTGCAGGGCCGGTCCTGCTCGCCCTCCCGCGGGGGTTCGGGCAGCACGGGCTCGTCCAGCACCTTGATCCGGAGGTCCCCCTCGTAGGGGAACACCTCCCAGAACGGTATGCCGTCCTCGGGCATCGGGATGCGCTCCCCGAGGGGCAACCGCTTGACGAATTCACTGGGTTCGACGGTCATGGCCGCAGCCTCGCACACCGTGCACGCGGGACCCGCGCGCCGCCCCCCGCCGCCTCAGCCGCGCGCCGCCCCCACCGCGCCCAGCGCCTCGACCAGCGGTGCCAGCTCGGGCCGGGCGGCGGCATCCGTCAGGGCCTCGTGCAGCGCGGCCCCGTTCGTGGGCCGGGCCTCGGCCAGCAGGGCCGCGCCCGCCTCGCTCACCTCGGTGTAGATCCCGCGCCGGTCGGTGGGGCACAGGTAGCGGGAGAGCAGCCCGCGCTCTTCCAGCCGCGTGACCAGGCGGGTCGTCGCGCTCTGGCTGAGGACGACGGCGTCGGCGACCTGCTTCATCTGCAGGTGCCCGCCGGGCCCGTCGTGCTGCCGGCTGAGCACGTCCAGCAGGGAGAACTCGCGCACGCTGAGTCCGTGGCCGGCCTGCAGGGCCCGCTCCAGGTGGGCCTCGATCCGGCCGTGCAGCAGCGACAGGGCGCACCAGCCCTGGGCCAGGCCGGTCAGCGAGGCGTCCGTGGCGGTCATTGGGCGCTCCTCTCCTCCTCCGTACGACGTCATCTCCAATGTACCGCGCTTGCAAATAACCCGCGTCTGCAATTATTGTGGACGCTCGTTAACGGCCCCTGCAATGAATCGCACGCACCGCACTCCCGGGAAGGCCCCTCCTCCCATGCCCCTCGCCCTCCTCGCCCTCGCGATCGGTGCCTTCGGCATCGGCACCACCGAGTTCGTGATCATGGGGTTGCTCCCCGAGGTCGCCGTCGACTTCGGCGTCACCATCCCCGCCGCCGGACTGCTCGTGACCGGCTACGCCCTCGGCGTGGTGGCCGGGGCCCCGCTGATGACGGCCCTCGGCACCAAGGTCCCGCGCAAGCGGATGCTCATGCTGCTGATGGGCCTGTTCGTCGCGGGCAACCTGCTCTCCGCCCTCGCGCCCGCCTTCGGCGTCATGCTCGCCGGCCGCATCGTCGCCTCGCTCGCCCACGGCGCCTTCTTCGGCATCGGCTCCGTCGTCGCGGCCGGTCTCGTCGCCCCGGCCAGGCGGGCCGGGGCCATCGCCCTGATGTTCACCGGCCTGACCGTCGCCAACGTCGTCGGCGTGCCGCTCGGCACCTTCCTCGGCCAGCGCGCGGGCTGGCGCGTCACCTTCCTCGTCGTCGCGGCCCTGGGCGTGGTCGGCCTGCTCGGCATCGCCCGGCTGGTCCCCGAGCTGCCCCGCCCCGAGGGCGTACGGCTCCGCCACGAGCTGGCGGCGTTCCGCAACGTCCAGGTGCTGCTCGCCATGGCGATGACCGTGCTCGGCTTCGGCGGCGTGTTCGCGGCCATCACCTACATCGCCCCGATGCTGACCGGGGTCACCGGCTTCGCCGGCTCCTCCGTCACCTGGCTCCTGGTGCTGTTCGGCCTCGGCATGGTCGGCGGCAACCTCGTCGGCGGCCGGTACGCCGACCGCGCCCTGATGCCGATGCTGTACGTGAGCCTCGGCGCCCTCGCCGTGACGCTGGCCCTGTTCACCGTCACCGCCCACCACAAGGCGGCGGCCGCCGTCACCCTCACCCTCGTCGGCGCCCTCGGCTTCGCGACCGTACCGCCCCTCCAGAAGCGGGTACTCGACCAGGCCGCCGGCGCCCCCACGCTCGCCTCCGCCGTCAACATCGGAGCCTTCAACCTCGGCAACGCCCTGGCCGCCTGGCTCGGCGGCCTGGTGATCTCGGCCGGGTACGGGTACACGGCCCCGGACTGGGTGGGCGCGGCCCTCGCCGCGGCCGCCCTGGCCCTCGCCCTGCTGTCCGGCGCCCTGGAGCGGCGGGACACCCGCTCCGGGAGCCGCGTGGTCGCCCAACACCATTCGCCACAGCCGGAGTTGGCAGCAAACGGCCGCTGACGCAAGCCCCCCGGACGCGGCGGAAACCCGCCGTACTGATCGGTAACCCGACGTCTTCCCCGCGGCCACCCAACTCCCCTACGCTCCCCCCTCGTTGACCGACGAGCGAGGGGAGCGCTGGCATGCGGAGACTGGTACGCACGGGAGCGGCACTGGCGGGACTGGCCCTGGCCGTGGGCGCCCTGACGGCAGCACCGGCCGGCGCCGCGGTCCACACGACGGCCCCGGAGGCATCCGCGGACCAGGCCTACTCGGCCTCCACCGGGGTCGGCGTCCACAACGCCTACGAGAAGTCGAAGTTCCCGTACCTCGCCGACGCCCTGGACTCCGGCGCGGCCATGCTCGAACTCGACGTGTGGACCAACTTCTTCGGCAGCTCCTGGCGGGTCTCGCACAGCAACCCCTTCGGCAACGACAACAACTGCGAGAACGCCACCACCCCCGCCCAGCTGCGCACCAAGTCCCGCAACCAGAACCTCGCGGGCTGCCTCTCCGACCTGCGCGCCTGGCACGACGGGCACCCCGGCCACCGGCCCGTGCTCATCAAGATGGAACTGAAGGACGGCTTCGCGTCCAACCTGAGCCGGGGCCCCGCCCAGCTCGACGCGCTGCTCACCGCCAAGCTGGGCGACGCGCTCTACCGGCCCGCCGAGCTGGCCGCCGGGTACCCGAACCTCGACGCGGCCGTGCAGGCGCGCGGCTGGCCCGCCCGCTCCGCCCTGGCCGGGAAGTTCATCATCGAGCTGATCCCCGGCACCGTCGAGCAGGACAACCCCAACGACACCTTCTGGACCGACCGCGAGTACGCCCAGTACCTGCGCGACCTCGCCACCGCGGGCCGCCTCGGCCAGGCCGGCGTCTTCCCGGCGGTCCTCCGCGCCGCCGCCGGCGACCCGCGCACCCGCTACGCCGACGCCTCGATCCGCCCCTGGTTCGTGGTCTTCGACGGCGACGCCAACGCCTACGTCACCGGCACGGCCGACGCCGCCTGGTACGACCAGCGGCACTACCTCCTGGTGATGACCGACGCGGCGGGCGTGGCCCCCGCCATCGACGGCACCCGACCCACGGAGGCGCAGGCCCTGGACCGGGTGAACCTCCTGGCCCGCGGCCACGCCAGCATCGTCTCCGCCGACTGGTACCCGCTGCCCAGGGTCCTGTCCACGGTCGTCCCCCGCGGCTGACCGGGCTGACCGGGCGGACCGGGCAGACCGGGCGGACCGGGCGGACCGGGCGGACCGGACCCACCAGGACGACCGGGCCGCACGACCGGACCGGGCCCGCCGGGCGGGCCCGGTCACGCCGGTCGGCCGGCCCGGGCCCGGGCCCGGGTCAGCGGCAGCTCTCCCACGGGGCGTCGTGCACCAGGGCGCAGACCATCCGCTCGCCCCGCCCGCCCGGATAGGCGGTCCGCAGCTCGTCCCGGAAGTCCGCCCACTGGCGCCCGATCGCCTCCTGGGCCAGCACCGCGGCCCGGTCGAAGTTGTGGTCGGCCCGGGTCCGCGGCATGCCCCGGAAGTCCTTCGCCAGGTCGGCGTGGCTCACCCGGCCCGTGCAGTCCTGCTCGACGCCGGCCGAGTCCAGGTCCTCGTAGCAGCCGGTGGTCAGCTCGTCCGGCGCCCTCTCCACGATGTCCTGGCGGACGGCGGCGTCGCTCATGTGCGCGTAGCGCGAGAACGCGAAGAACGGCGCGACCTCCGGCCGCTCCAGCCCCGCCGGGTTCGTGATGCCCAGGGACCCGGACCCGGCCACGTCCGCCCAGTTGCTGTGCGCGTAGAAGTCCTCCACGGCGTGCCAGGCCAGCCCGAGGTGCCGGATCACCTCGCACTTGGCCCGCCGGTCCGGCCCGTTCCAGACGCAGTCGGTACGCAGGCCGGTCTGGCTCTCGGGCACCCGGCCGTGCTCGTCGACGAGCCCGTCCGCCGCCGCCACGGCCGCCTCGAACTGCGCCAGGGCCCCGGTGGCGCAGGCCGTCAGCTCGGTGTTGCGGTCCTCGATCGTGCGGGGATACGCGCCGTCCGGGAACCAGTCGGCGTTGTCGCAGTGCATCGGCCCCTGGTGCCGGAAGGCCGGGTCGACATCGCTCGCGACCACGGCGCCCCGCACCGGGCTCGCGATCTGGTCCTCGGTGAGCGGCTCCCACGGCAGCGCGGCCCGGGTGATCTCCGCGTGGTTGCCCAGCGTGTACGCCCCCGCCGGGGCCGGCACGGCGAGCGCCAACGCCACCGACGACGCGCAGGCCAGCAGCAGGACCCCTCGCCCCCGCCGGTGGCTTCCGGGCATGGCAGGTCACTCCTCGGACGCGCCGCACCGGGCCCGCCCGGTGCCGGCGTGCCCAGGATGGCACCGTTCCCGGGCCCCCGCGACCCGTCCGTGCGGCCGACGGGCCCGGTCTCAGGCCAGCAGCCAGGCGATCGCCGACAGGGACACCATCGAGCAGAGCGTGGACAGCAGGACGGTGTCCCTGGCCAGATCGGTGTCCAGCCGGTACTCGGAGGCGAAGAGGAAGGCGTTCTGGGCCGTCGGCAGCCCGGCCACCAGCACCACCGACAGCAGCGCGTGCCCGCCGAGCCCGAACGCCCAGCGCCCCAGTGCGTACGCGAGGAGCGGCTGCCCCACCACCTTCAGCGTGACCAGCACCCCCCGTTCGGCCCGGCCCCCGGCGTCCGGCCGCACCCGGGCGTGCAGGGACATCCCGAGGGCGAACAGCGCCGCCGGCACGGCCGCCCCGCCCAGCAGCTGCAGCGGTTCGGTCACCTCGTGCGGCAGCGGACGGCCCAGCGCCGCCACCGCCAGCCCGCACCCCGAGGCCGCCACGACCGGGTTCCGGAACGGCAGTTTCAACAGGGCCAGCCAGCGCTCCCGCGTCCCGCGCCGGGTCCCGAGGTCGATCAGCGTGAGGATCAGCGGAGTGATCAGCAGGGTCTGGAAGAGCGCGGCCGCCACCAGGAACGAGGTGTCCTTCAGTACGTGCACGGCCACCGGGATGCCGAGGTTCGCCGAGTTCACGTACGCGGCGGCCATCGCCCCGATCGTCCGCTCGCCGGGCCCGCGCCGGAACACCCGGTGCCCGAGCACCAGTCCCACCGCGAACACGGCGAGCAGGCTGAGCGCGAAGACGAGCACCCCGGGCTGGAACAGGTCGCCGACCCGGGACCTGGACATCGTCAGGAACAGCAGCGCCGGCATGGCGAAGGTGAACGCGAACCGGCCCAGCACCCCCTGCGCGTGCGGCCCGAGGACGTCGAAGCGCCCGGCCGCCCACCCCACGGCGGTGATGGACCAGATCGGCAGAAATCCCGCGAGCACCGTCCCCGTCACGGCGCCCAGTATTGATCACCCGTGGCGGAACCCGGTGGGCAGGTCCCGCCACGGTGCTTTTCGGAGGTCCCCCGGGTCAGGGGGTGAAGACCTGGTCCAGCTGGTGGATCGCGCCGTCCTTGCCCAGGCTGTACCTGAAGACCAGGCCCGAGTCCGGGTGCGCCTCCAGCCAGTCGAGGAATTCCTGGACGCCGATCTTCTGGTTCTCGGTGGACTCCACGATCGGGGTGACCACCGTGATGGACGCGGCCTGGTCGAGCGGGATGAAGGTCTCGACCCCCACCGTCTCGAACGGCGCCCCGTCCGAGTCCGGCGTCCCGCAGCCCCAGTTGCCGTGCCGCACGATCAGGCTCAGGAACCCGCCCTCGGGCGTGTACCGGTACACCGCGATCTCGTCCGGGGAGATCGGCATCTTGTGGTCGCAGGACGGGGTCGCCCCCGGCTTGGCCGTGGCGGGCGCCTTCGGCTTTCCGGCCGGGGCCTTCGGCGGTGCGGTCGTCGCGGCCGGCTTGCCGTCGGCGGTCGGCTTCGCGTCGGGGGTGGCGCTCGCCGTACCGGCGGGCGCCGCGGGCGCGGAGGCGGCGGGCTTTCCGGGCGCCGGGGCCTTCGGCGCCCCGGCGGCGTCCCCGTCGCCCTTGCATCCGGTCAGCACCAGCGCACCGCACAGTGCCGCCGTCGCGAACGCCGCTCTCCGACCGCTCCGCTTCATGTCACTTCTCCCCTGCGCGAGGTGCCGCCACCGGCAGCCGTTGAACCTCGGGGAGGAAGGTAGCGTGGCCGGATCCCGCAGGGTAACGCCGTCCGCCCGTTCGTCACGGATCCGCGATCGCGTTGTTGCCGATCAGGGAACTCCCGGAGGCCGCGGGGACATTCGAGGGCCCGGCGCGGGACCCGGCGGAGGCCACGGACGGGACCCGGCGGAGGTCCCGGACCGGACCCCCGCGCAGGCCCCGGGCATGCCCCGCGCGCGTACGCCCGCCCCGGCACACCGCCCCGGGTGTTCACCACGCGGACGGTCCCCGGCCGGACCGCGTAGGCCCGCCCGCCGCCTCCCCGTTCGATTCTCTCGCCCGATCTGCGTGTTCCTGACAGTCGGGAGACCCCCTCATGACCAAGCCCCGTCCCGTCCGTACGGCGGCCCTCGTCCTCACCGCGGCCCTGGCCGTGCTCGCCGCCGTCGTCCCCGCCCAGGCCCAGCCCGGCCCGGCCGACGCCGCCCGCGCCCTCCCCGTCGTGACCGCCCGCGCCGAGACCGCGACGCTGTACGACGACGAGGCCGGCGGCAACGCCAACGCCGACGACCCGGCGATCTGGCGCAACCCGGCCGACCCGGACCGCAGCCTGGTCATCGCCACCGCCAAGGAGGGCGGCCTGCGCGTCTACGACCTCGACGCCCGCACCGTCCAGAAGGTCACCCCGCCCTCCACCGGACGGCCCGACGACGCCCCCGGCCGCTTCAACAACGTCGACCTGGTGCACGGCCTGCGCCTGTCCACCGGCCGCGCCGACCTGGCCGTCACCACCGACCGCGGCAACGACCGCCTCCGGTTCCACCGCATCGCCCCCGGCCACCGCGGCGGCCCGCTCGTCGACGTCACCGACGGCGCCGTCCCGCCGGTCTTCAACCGCGACCAGGACCAGATCAACGACCAGCGCACCGTCTACGGCCTGGCCACCTGGACCGACCCGCGCACCGGCCGCTCGTACGCCCTGGTCAGCCGCCGCGAGCGGACCCGCGTCGCCCTCCTGGAGCTGCGCCCCACCGCCACCGGCACCGTCACCTACCGCACCGTCCGCACCCTGGACCTGCCCTCCTCCTTCCGGCTCCCCAACGGCAGGACCTGGCGCCCCTGCGGCGAGCCCGGTGAACTGCCGCAGGTCGAGGGCATGGTGGTGGACCCGCTGAACGGCGTGCTCTACGCGGGCCAGGAGGACGTGGGCATCTGGCGCATCAGCGCCGACCTCAGGGGCACCCCGAAGCTGATCGACAAGGTGCGCGAGTACGGCGTGCCGGCCACGTACGACGAGGACACCGAGGAGTGCACGCCCGGCGCCGACCCCGGCTACGGCGGCAAGCACCTCACCGCCGACGTCGAGGGCCTGACCCTGGTCCGCCGCGGCGGCCACGGCTACCTGTTGGCTTCCAGCCAGGGCGACGACACCTTCGCCCTGTACGACCGGGACGTCGCCGACCGCAACGCCTACCGCGGCGGCTTCCGCATCGGCGCCCGCAACTCCGTGCTCGACGGTTCCGAGGTCTGCGACGGCGCCGCCGCCTTCACCGGCCCCCTCGGCCGCCGCTACCCGCGCGGACTCCTCGTCGTCCAGGACGGCCGGTCCACCCCGGCCCCGGCCGGCCGCGAGGCCACCGGCTTCAAGTTCGTGGACCTCGGCACCGTGCTGGACGCCGTCCGCCGCTGACCCGCCCCGGCCGCGCCCCCGCCCCGCCGGCCGGCGGGGCGGGACGGCGCGCCTACCGCGGCCAGGGCCTCCGCACCGAGGGCGTCTTGACGAGCGGCAGCGCCTGTTCCGCCCAGATGGTCTTGCCCGACGAGGTGTACCGGGTGCCCCACTGCTGGGTCATCTGGGCGATCAGGAACAGGCCCCGGCCGCCCTCGTCGTCGCCCGACGCGCGCCGCAGGTGCGGCGAGGTGTGGCCGGTGTCCGACACCTCGCAGATCAGCGTCTGGTCCCGGATCAGCCGCAGCTGCACCGGGCCCGACGCGGCGTACCGCACCGCGTTCGTGACGAGCTCGCTGACCACCAGCTCGGTGGTGAACGCGAGGTCGTCCAGGCCCCATTCGGAGACCTGCCGGACGGCCAGCGCCCGGGCCCGGCCCACCGAGCGCGGGTCGGGCTCCAGCTCCCACACGGCCACCTGGTGCGAGCCGAGGGTGTGCGTACGGACCAGCAGCAGCGCCGCGTCGTCGTCCACCGGGCGGGGCAGCAGCGTGGCCACCGTCTCGTCGCACAGCTCGTCCAGCGGCCGCCCGTGGCCGGCCAGCACCCTGCGCAGCGCGTCGAGCTGCACGTCCACGTCCCGGTCCCGCCCCCGCACCAGGCCGTCGGTGAACAGGGCCAGCAACGAGCCGCGCGGCAGCTGGAGTTCGGCCGACTCGAAGGGAAGCCCGCCCAGGCCGAGCGGTGGTCCGGCCGGCAGGTCGGGGAACCTGACGGCCCCGGTCGCCGGGTCCACCACCGCCGGCAGCGGGTGCCCGGCCCGGGCCATCGAGCAGGTCCCGGCCACCGGGTCGTACACCGCGTACAGGCAGGTGACGCCCAGGGCCTCGTCGTCGGGCACGGACTCGCCGTCGATCAGCACCGCGGCCCGCTCGTTGGCGGCCTGCGCCACCAGGTCGTCCAGCCGGGAGAGCAGTTCGTCGGGGGCCAGGTCCAGCCGCGCCAGCGCCCGTACGCTCGTCCGCAGGCGGCCCATGGTCGCCGCGGCCCGCAGCCCGTGCCCCACCACGTCGCCGACCACCAGCCCGACCCGGGTGCCGGACAGGGCGATCACGTCGAACCAGTCGCCGCCCACCCCGGCCTTGCTGTCCGCCGGCAGGTAGCGGTAGGCCAGCTCCACCGCCGTCAGCCGGGGCAGGATCCGCGGCAGCAGGCTGCGCTGGAGCATCAGGGCGGCGGTGTGCTCGCGGGTGTAGCGGCGGGCGTTGTCGACGCACACCGCGACCCGGGCCACCAGCTCCTCGGCGACGGCCAGTTCTCCGGGGTCGAAGGCGTTCACGCGGTGCTCCCACGTGAAGGTGACCACCCCGAGCACGCTCGCCTCGGCGCGCAGCGGCACCGTCAGCCGCGCCCGCCCGCCCCCGGCGGCGCCGTCCGCGCCGTCCGCCACGCCGTCCTCGCGGACCGGCAGGCCGGTGGCCAGCGCCCGGGCCTGCGGACCGTCCGGGAGCAGGGCGATCCGCTGCGGCTCCTCGCCCGCACCCACCCGGACCAGCGGCCCGTGGGGCGTGGCGCCGGGCGTGGGCCGGTCGCCCTCCAGCACCTCGGCCAGCAGGTCCACCACGAGGTCGTCCGCGAAGCTCGGCACGGCCACGGCCGCGAGCTCCCGCGCGGTGCGCTCCATGTCGAGGCTGACGCCGACGCTGCCCCCGGCCCGGACCAGCAGGTCGAGCCGCTGCTGGGCGAGGTACCGCTCGGTGATGTCCACCGACTCCTCGCAGACGCCGAGGGGGGTGCCGGCGGCGTCCTGGAGGCGGTAGTAGGAGCAGGACCAGACGCGTTCGCGGTCCGGGTCCACCGGGGCGCGGCCGCGGTAGTGCAGGTCGATCACGGGCCGCCCGGACTCCAGCACTCCGCGCAGCGTCTCGGTGAGGGTGGGCGGACTGTTTGGGGTGAGGACGTGGCCGTCGCCCACCATCTCGTCCGGGCCCTGGCCGACGTACTGCGAGTTGCCCATCTCCACGCACAGCGCCTGGTTCGTCCAGACCACCTTCAGCGCGGTGTCGTAGATGGCGAGGCCGACGGGGGACTGGGTGACCAGGCCGCGCAGCATCGACTGGAGCGCCTCCCACTGTTCGCTCTCGTCGGCGTCGGCCATCGCCATCAGCCGGGCGGGGGCCGCGTCCTCGGTGTTGAGCGGCAGCACGGCGAGGCTGACCCGGACGGTGTGGCCGTCGCGGTGGCGCAGCACGGCGGTCCGCCGGGCGCGGCCGGGCAGGGCGTCCAGGGGCACGGGAGCGCCGGCCTCCTGGGCGACGTACCGGGCCACGGGCCGGCCGAGCACCTCGGCGGGGGTGTAGCCGAGCAGCTCCTCGGCCGCCGCGCTCCAGCCCAGGACGGTGCCGCCGGCGTCGATCACGGCGGTGGCGGCGCGGGAGACGTCCAGCGGGCCGCGCGGGTCCTCGTCGCGCCCGTACCTGGCCGGGTCGCGGTCAGGGGCGTCCACTGCGGTCACCTCCCCCGGTCCCGGCGTCCTCCCGGCGGGCGGCGAGCAGCAGGGCGATGTCGTCGGGCCGGTCGTCGACCTGGCCTGCCTCGCCGATGAGCCGGTCCGCGGTGGCGGCGAGGGAGTCCTGGCCGGCCTCGGCGAGGGCGCGGCGCAGGCGTTCGATGCCGAGGTCGATGTCGGTGCCGGGCTGTTCGACCAGGCCGTCGGTGAACAGGGCCAGGACCGCGCCGGGTTCGAGGCGCAGCTCGGTCATCGGGTATTCGGCCGCCATGTCGATGCCGAGCACCACGCCGCCCGGCAGATCGAGTTCCTCGGTGATGCCGTCGGGGTGGCGGACCAGCGGCTGGGGGTGGCCGGCCCTGACCGCCTGGGCGCGCCCGTCGGAGGGGTCGAGGACCACGTACAGGCAGCTGGCGAACTGGCCCGGGTCGAGGTCGATCAGCAGCCGGTTGGTGCCGCTCATCACCTCGCGCGGGTCGTGCCCGCTGAGGGAGAAGGCCCGTACGGCGCTGCGCAGCTGGCCCATGGTCGCGGCCGCGTTCACGCCGTGGCCCTGGACGTCCCCGATGACCAGGGCCAGCAGGCCGTTGTCGGTCTCGATGACGTCGTACCAGTCGCCGCCGACGTCCATGCCCTGGGTGCCGGGCAGGTAGCGGCCGACGGTGTCGACGTTGGGCCGTACGGGCAGCCGGTGCGGCAGCAGCGCGTCCTGGAGCCCGCGGGCGACGGCCGACTCGGTGTCGTACCGCTGGGCGCGCTGGAGGGCCTGGGCGATCAGTCCGGCGAGGGCGGTGAGCACGGTCCGCTCCTCGGGGCTGAAGCCGCGCGGCTTGTCGAAGCCGAGGATGCAGGAGCCGACCGGGCGGCCGGAGGCGATCAGCGGCAGGAAGGCGCGGGCGCCGACGTGCGAGTCCAGCGGGATGCCCGGGTAGGCGGCCGCGAGGTGCTCCATCGACTCGAAGAACAGCGGCCGGCCGGTGGTGAGCGTCTCCACGCCCGGCAGGCGGGTGTCGAGCGCGACCCCGTCGAAGCGGTCGAGGAAGCCCTGCGGGAAGCCGGTCTCCCAGGCGAGGTACAGGTGCCGCTCGTTGAGGAGGTAGATGGCCAGCTGGCGGCCGCCGAAGGCGGGCAGCAGCTCCTCGGTGACCACGGCGGAGACCTGGCGGGCGGTGATGGCCTCGGTGAGGGCGATGGCCAGGGCCACCGGCCGGTACAGCGCCGCGGCCCGGTCGGCGGGGGAGCCGAGGCCGCTGCCGGGGCTGACCACGGAGCCGGGCGCGTACGCGGGGTGCTCGGCGGCGGACAGCAGGACGGTCACCCCGCCGGGGGAGGGGTGCAGCGAGACGGAGACCCATTCGGCGGTGCCGCGGCGGGCCAGGAAGTTGACCGGGTCGTGCGAGAGGAAGACGGCGCGGAAGAAGTCCTCGTACGCGGGGTTGGCGAACCAGGGCAGCGCCTCCCACAGCACCTCGCCGGTCAGCTCCTCGCGGGCGCGGCCGAGCAGGGCCTCGGCGCTGTCGTTGACGTAGCCGACCCGGCCGAGCCGGTCGAGGCAGAGCAGGGCCTGCGGCAGCCGGTCGGTGGCCTCGCCGGCGACGGGGCCGCCGTGCAGGTCGAGGAGCACGCCGGTCAGGGGGGCGCCGGGGGCCTCGGGGGCGGAGAGTTCCAGCAGCCGCATGCCGCCCCGGGGGCCGCGGAGCCGGATGCGGCGGGATCCCTCGCCCGGGGCCTCGGCCAGCCGGCGGGCGGCCACCCGGAGACCGTAGGCGTCCTCGGGCGCCCAGCCCTCGGTGAGCGCGTCGACGGTGCCGGGGAAGCGCCCGGGGGTGGGACGGTCGCGGCGGCTCCGGCCGGCGCCGCGGGCCAGGTCGGCGCGGAGCTCGGGGTCGGGGGTGACCTCGTCGGTGGCCGGGTCCCAGGCGAAGCGGCCGACGCGGGCGGGCGGGGCGGGGCTGCCGGGGGGCTGGACGGTGACGGGCTCGGCCTCCCACTCCACGCTCCCTCCCTCGTCGGCCAGGGCCGCGAGGGCGGCGCCGAGCCGGTCGGCGGCCCGGTGCAGGCGGCGCCGGTGGGCATGGCTGACGGGGGTGCCGGGGGTCGCGGGGCGGAGCACCATCAGGACGCCGTACTTCTCGCCGCGGGCGGTGACCGGCTCGAAGAGCGAGCCGAAGGGGTACGGCAGCCCCGCCATCAGCTGCGGGAACCGGCGCATGGCCTCCTCGGCGTCGGCGAGGTGGACCGGCATGCCGGAGCGGTGGGCCTCCGCGACGGGGAACGGGCGGTTCATGTGCATCCGCCACCAGGGCCGGAAGAGCGGTCCGGGCAGGCCGGCGAGCACCGCCAGCCTGAGGAGCTCTGCCGTCCCCGACCGCAGGTACACGCCGCCGGCGTACCCGCCCACGGACTCGATCGCGCCCACGACGGCATGGGCGAGCACCAGGGCCAGTCCGTCCGGAGCCCGTCCGTTCACACAGACAGCATGCTCCCGATCCGGCGCCCCGCGCATCTCGCGCGGGTCACGCGCGGCCGCCGGCGGCGGGCAGCGCGGTGCCGGGCCCGGCCGGTACGGGAGCCTGCCCGGCCGGTGCGGGTGCCGGTGCGGGCGCGGGTCCGGCCGGCCCGTGCGCGGGCTCCGCGGCCGCCGGTACCGGCATGGGCACGGCCCGCTCCGCGGCGCGGCTGGTCTCCTCCCAGGCGGCCCAGGTGTCCATCCGCCGCCGGGCCACGTCGAAGGCCAGGTCGTACACCATGGAGCCGAGCAGCAGCCGCAGCGGCGGCTCCTCGGCGCCGACCAGCGCGAGCACGGCGTCGGCGGCGAGGCGGGGCTCGCTGTCGACGGACCCTTCGGCCCACTGGGCCTCCAGTTCGGCGCGCAGGGGGGCGTACGCGTCCAGCGGCGCGGCAGCGTGCATCGAGGTGTAGAGATCGGTCCAGTAGCCGCCGGGCTGGACGATGCTCACCTTGACGCCGAACGGGGCCGCCTCCATGGCCAGGGCCTCGCTCATGCCCTCCAGGGCGAACTTGCTCGCGCTGTAGAGCCCGGTGGCCGGGAAGGCGGCGACGCCGCCGATGCTGGAGATCTGGACGATGTGGCCCGCCCCGCGCTTCCGCAGGTGTGGCATGACGGCCTGGCAGACCCACAGGGCGCCGAAGAAGTTCACCTCCATCTGGGCGCGGGCCTCGGCCTCGGTGAACTCCTCGGTCATGCCCATCGACAGGGTGCCGGCGTTGTTGACGACCACGTCGAGGTGCCCGAAGTGGCCGACGGCGTCGGCGACCGCGGCGAACACCGCCGCGCGGTCGGTGACGTCCGCGGTGAGGACCCGTACCCGGCCCGGGTGGGCGGTGGCGAGCTCGTCGAGCGCGGAGGTGGTGCGGGCGAGTGCGGCGACGGAGTCGCCCGCGGCGAGGGCGGCCTCGGCGAAGGCCCGGCCCAGGCCGCGGCTGGCGCCGGTGACGAACCAGACGCGGGGAGCGGCAGGGGTGCTGACGGGGGTGCTGACGGGGGCGGTGGCGCGGGTCATGCGGTCTCCTCGCAATTGGTGAGACGAGACGGTCCGTCTCGCTTCGAAGTCCCGACTATCGCCCGCGCCGGCCCCGCTGTCAAGACGGACCGTCTCGTCTCTTTGTTAAGGTGCGGCCATGACCCCAGTGAAGAACCCCGCGGGCGGCGCGAAGAGCGCCCCCAGCGCCGCGCGCCGCAGCGAGGCCTCCCGGCGCGCCATCCTCACCGCCGCCGTCGAACTCGCCGGCGAGGTCGGGTACGCGAAGCTCGGCATCGAGGCCATCGCCGCCCGGGCCGGCGTCGGCAAGCAGACCATCTACCGCTGGTGGCCCTCCAAGGGTGCCGTGCTCCTCGACGCGGTGCTGATGCTGAGCGGCGCCGAGGGTGCGGGCGGGGAAGGTGCCGAGGGCGAGGCGGGCGGGGGAGTGGCCGGCGCGGCGGCGGTCGAGGGGGGAGCGGCCGCGGAGGCCGCGCCCGGGCTGCCCGACACCGGGGACCTGGAGGCCGACCTGAAGACGGTGCTGCGCGCCACCGCCGCCGAACTGGCCGACCCGGCCTTCGACGGCGTGCTGCGCGCGCTCACCACCGAGGTCATCAACGACCCGGCGCTGGCGGACGCGTACGCCGAGCGGCTGCAGGCGCCGCTGCACGCGATGAAGCGCGGCCGCCTGCTGGCCGCCCGGGCGGCGGGCCAGCTCGCCGGCGACGTGGACCTCGACGTCGCCGTGGACCTGATCTGGGGCCCACTGACCAACCGCTGGCTCCAGCGCGGCGGTCCGCTCACCGCCGAGTACGCCGACCGCGTCGTCGAAACCGCCCTCCGCGGCCTGCGCCCGGCGTGATCCGGCGGCCGCCTCCCAGGGTCGTGACCTGCGGTGCCTCTGGGGCGCGCGGGGTTCCGGAGGTGCGCGGGGGGCATGGGACGGCCCGATCATTTTCAGCCATGGCCGATCGTGCGCCGGGGCCCCGGGGTCAACTCGGCGGCCCCGCTGCCACATCGTCGAGGTGGCCCCGGTCGGACGACCGGAACTCCCTTGCGCGATGGGCCAGTTTCGGCCACGCAAAGTGAACATCAGATGTACATTTGGTTACTTGTGTTGTCGCAGCGAAGATCGTCAGTAGGTTCTGTGCGGACGTCGCCGCACCCTGGGCAAGGAGCCCGCACGGGGAATCGCGGCGTCAAGGATGCGGCAACATCCATGACGACAACGACAGTTGCGTTCCAGGTTCAGCCCTACACCCCGCACTGCCAGGTCATCGCCGACGAAGGCGAACACGCGGTGATCGGCATCAGCCCCGGAAACTCCTACTTCTCCCACCAGCGGGTTCAGGATCTCGCTCGCTGGGGACTCGACAATTTCGCGCAAGTCGACCTGATATATACGGACTTGCACGTGGCCGAGATGTACGAGGCACTCGGCTATCCGGAGGACGAAGCGCGCCGCAAGGCCGTGAAGAACCTCCGCGGCGTTCGCGCCAAGGTCACCGCCGCCGTCGCCGACAACGACCCGAGCGGTGAACGCCTCCGCGGCCGGCCCATGTCGGCGCTGCGCGACATCCCCGAGTACCGGCGGATGCACGCGGAGCTGATCGGCCGCCTCGACAGCGACCCGGCGTTCCGCGAGACCTGCAACGCCCTGGTCGACATCTTCCTGTCCTCGAAGGTCCTCGACGGCAGGGCCCCGACCGCACGGCAGCGCCAGGTCTGCATCGACTACGTGTGCGCCGAGGCCCCGCTCTTCCTCGACACCCCCGCCATCCTCGGCGTGCAGTCCTCCCTGAACTGCTACCACGCCGCCCTTCCGATGGCGGACCTGCTCTACGCGCGCGGCGCCGGTGTGCGGGCCTCCCGCAACCAGGGCCACGCCATCGTCACCCCCGCTGAAGGAGACCACTGATGTCCGCCGCCGAGACGATCCTGGACTTCCCGTTCACCTGGGACGGGACCCAGCTCCCGACGGAGGTCGCCGAGCTCGCGCCGATCACGAAGGTGCGTACCATCGCCGGGGCCGAGGCCTGGCTGGTCTCCTCCTACGAGCTGGTCAAGCAGGTGCTGGAGGACGACAACTTCAGCCTCAAGAACACCTCCGACCCGGGTGTGCCGCGCCAGTACGCGCTGACCATCCCGCCGGAGGTGGTCAACAACATGGGCAACATCACCGGAGCCGGGCTCCGCAAGGCCGTGATGAAGGCCATCAACCCCAAGTCCCCGGGCCTGCAGGAGTGGATGCGCGACCACGCCGCCGAGCTGGTCGAGCGGATGCTCAAGCACGGCGCGCCGGTGGACGTCCGCTCGATGTTCACCGACCCCTTCAGCGAGGCCATGCACAGCTACCTGCTGGGCATCCCGCTGGAGGACACCCCGCTCCTGGCCGAGTCCCTGCCGATCGCGTTCATGAACTCCGCCACCGAGATCCCGGCCGCGCGCCTCAACTGGGACCGGGACATCGCGTACATGAAGGAGCGCCTGAAGGACACCGAGGGCGGCCTCATCGGCGACCTCGCCAAGCTGCGCGGCACCGAGGAGTACGCGCACGTCTCGGACGAGATGTTCGCGACCGTCGGCGTCACGCTCTTCGGCGCCGGCGTCATCTCCACCGCCGGGTTCCTCGCGATGGCGCTGGTCACCCTCCTCACCCACCCCGAGGAGCTCGACCAGCTCGCCGCCGACCCGGAGCTCATGCCGAAGGCGGTGGACGAACTCCTGCGGATCAACCTGTCCATCGGCGACGGCCTGCCCCGCCTGGTCATGGAGGACGCCGTCCTCGGCGGCCAGGAAGTGCGCAAGGGCGAGCTGATCCTCGTCCTGCCCGAGGGAGCGAACTTCGACCCGAAGGTCTTCCCGCAGCCGCACAAGCTCGACTTCCACCGCGAGAACTCCTCCGCCCACTTCTCCTTCGGCGGCGGCTCGCACTACTGCCCGGCCACCGCCCTCGGCAAGAAGCACGCGGAGATCGCGCTGACCGCCCTGCTGGAGGCCATGCCGCGGATCCGCCTGGCCGTGCCGGTCGAGCAGCTCGTCTGGCGCACCGGCTTCATGAAGCGGCTCCCGGAGCGCCTGCCCGTGATGTGGTAGTCCCCGCTGACTAGGGACCAGTAGACCAGGGGACTGGTCGAAAGGGGGGGGCGGGCTCCGGCGCCGGCACGGAGCCCGCCCCCCTCACATCCGCTGCCGGATCAGGTCCTCCAGCGAGCCCTCCGGCACCGAGCCGTCGGGGGTCAGCCGGTCCACCGCCGTCGGCAGCACCTCGGCCAGTCGGTCCGCGGCCTCCTCGGGGGTGACGCCCGCCTGCCCGGCCACGTGGTCCAGGGCCTGGTACGGCAGGGCCTGCGCGACCTCGGGCCCGCTGACCTCCTGGTTGCCGCCCGTGCCCACCCAGGAGTCGGCCTTCGCGCCCAGACCGCCCTCCTTCAGGGTGTCGATGAGCGCGCCCAGCGGGTTGCTGCCCGCCCCGTGCGTACCGGCCCCGCCCAGCGAGGTCAGCAGGGCGCCCAGCAGGTCGCCGCCCTTGCCGGAACCACCGCCGAGCAGCCCGCCCAGCAGACTGCCCAGATCGTCGCCCATGCCGGCCGCCTTTCGTCGAATACCCGGAGCCCCCTACGTTGGTCGGCGCCCGCGAGCGCGGCACCCCGGCGCGCGGCCCGGCGCGCGACGTTCACCCGTACCGGGGTGTGGAGGTTCCCCGAACCCGCCCTCGTCGTCGCGGATCTGCACATGGTGGTGAACCGTGCGCCGTGCGCCGTTACCTGTGCGCCGTGCTGAGCTGCACCGTTACCCGGGGACTCGAACCCCCGCGCTGCTCTCCGCGCACCGCAGGACCGGATTGACCGCCGGTCCTCGGCTTGTGCACGCCTCCGTGACGACTACCTGCTCCACACCCGGGTGAAGGTCAGTCCAGCAGGTCGACCTCCCAGTTGGAGCGCTGGATCAGCACGTCGACCTCGCGGATCTCCTTGGCCACCAGGTCGGCCTGCGCCCGCAGTTCCCTGACCGGGAGCGCGGAGAACATCCGCAGCTCGGAGCGCATCTGCCGGCCGGCGGCGGGCCCGGCGGCCGCGTCGGCCGCCGAGGTGAGCACGGAGTGGCGCAGCCGCAGGACGTCGCGGCGCGCGAGCGCGTCGGTGAGCGTGCCGCCGCCGTCGATGACGGCCTGTGCGTTGGTCCGGTTGATGCGCCGGATCAGGGACTCCAGGCCGTCCAGCGTCTCCCCGGCCTCGGCGAGCAGGGCCGCGGCGTCCTCGACGGGCGTCTCGCCCTCCTGGTGGCGCGCGTTGCCGACCACGCGGGAGCGCAGCTGCTCCACCCGGCGCGCCGCGTCCGCCCGCAGTGCCAGTGCTTCGGCAAGCTTCATGGTCCGTCCCCCTGTGCGTGGATCAGGACCGCATTATGCCTGGTCCGCGGGGGCGGCGGGGGAGCCGCGCGGCGGAAATATCTTGACGTCGAGATTCGTGGGCGGGCACCCTGGCGCAGGTATCTCGACATCGAGATACCTCTACGGGGAACACGGAGGAAGCCCGGCATGGGACGGAACGGCACAGGGGGGACGGCTCCGACGGGGCTCGCGGGAGACGGGACGGGGCGGCAGTCGGACGGCGTGCCGGCAGCAGGGCCGACGTCAGGCGGGCCGACGCCAGGCGGGGCGCCGGCCGACGGGGCGGCGGCCGACGCCGCAGGCCGCGAGGGGGCCGTACGCGAAGGAGCCCCCGGCGGCGGCCTGATCGCGCAGCTCCGCCGCCCGCCCGGCGGCCGCGACGCCCGGATCATGCTGTTCGCCCAGCTCCTGGACCGCACCGGAACCGGCGTCTGGGCCGCCTCCATGGTCCTGTTCTTCACCTTCGTCATCGGCCTCGACGCCGGCCGGCTCGGCCTGATGCTCGGCGCCGGCGCGGTCGCCGGCATCGTGGGCTCGCCGATCGCCGGCCACCTGGCCGAACGCTTCGCCGTACGACCGCTCCTGATCGCCTGTCACCTGCTGCGGCTGGCGGCCCTCCTCGCGCTGCTGGTCGTCACCCGTTTCGAGGCGCTGCTGCTGATCGTCGCCCTCACGTTCCTCGGCGACCGCGCGGCGAAGACCCTGGAGATGCTCTTCGCCACCCGGGTGGCGGGCGAGCGGCGCGCCACCTACCAGGCGCTGTCGCGGAGCGCGGCCAACGCGGGCTACGCCATCGGCGCGGGCCTCGCCGCCGCGGGCCTCGCCGTGGGCACCAGGGACGCGTACGAACTCCTCATCCTGGCCAACGTCCTGTCGTTCCTGCTGGCGGCAGCCCTGACCTGGCGCACGGCGGAACCCCAGGTGCTGCGCACGGCGGAACCCCCGGCCGGGCACACGGCCGGACCCCCGGCCGCCGCGCCCCCCGGCCCCTCGGGGGAGGCCGCGGCCGGACCTGCGCACGCCGCAGCGGCGGCCGCCCCCGCAGGTCCCGCGGCAGTGGCCGCGAACCCCTGGCGGGACCGCGGCTACCTGCGCTTCGTCCTCCTGGACATCCCGCTCTGCCTGGACGACGCGATCCTGTCCGTCGGCCTCCCGCTGTGGCTCGTGCACCACACCGACGCCCCCCACGCCCTGGTCCCGGCCTTCCTCTTCCTCAACACCGTGCTGGTCGTCGTCCTCCAGCTCCCCGTGTCCGCGAAGGTCGAGCGGCCGCGCCAGGCGGCCAGGTCCGTCGCCTGGTACGGGCTGTTCCTGCTCGGCGCCTGCGCCCTCGTCGCCCTCACCCCGGCCCACGGCCCCTGGACGGCCTCCGCGACCCTGCTGGCGGCCGCGGTCCTGGTCACCGCCGCGGAGCTGGTGCGCTCGGTGTCGTCATGGGAGCTGGCCGTGTCCCTCGCCCCGAGCGAGGGGAAGGCCTCGTACCTCGGCGTGGCGGGCATCTCCTCGGCCACCCAGAAGGCCGCCGGCCCCCTCCTCCTCACCGCGGCCGTCATGCCCACGGGGCCGGCGGGCTGGCTCGCCCTCGGTGTCGTCGTCACGGGCCTCTCCCTCCTCCAGCGCCGCACGTCCCTCGCTCGCCTCGCCACCCTCACCGGCCACTCCACCGGAAGCTGACTGGCAATCAACTAAGGCCCCACTCACCTGAATTGGGAACCGTTCCGTAAAGTCATGGCACTGCCCCACGCCTGCCCACCCATCGCACGCCCATGACGAAGGGAACGATCGGCGCATGACGCTGCCCGAGAGCACGGTGTACGAGTACGACGTCGTGATCAGCGGGGCCGGCCTCGCCGGCAGTGCCGCGGCGATCCTGCTCGCCAGGCGGGGGGCCCGCGTCGCGCTGCTGGAACGCCGGTCGGACCCGGGCGCGTACAAGGTGCTCTGCACTCACTCCCTCACGGCCAACGCGCATCCGGTGCTGGACGAGCTGGGTCTCGTACCCGACCTCGAGAAGGCGGGCGCCGTCCGCAACGAGGCCCGCTGGCACACCCGTTGGGGATGGATCGAGCCTAAGGCCGCGCCGGGCGGCCCCGAGCTGCCGTACGCGTACAACGTACGGCGCAGCACCCTCGACCCGCTGATCAGGTCCCGTGCCGCCGAGACCCCCGGTGTCGACCTGCTCCTCGGACACCGGGTGACCGGGGTGGTCCGGGAGGCCGGCCGCACCGTGGGCGTGCGCGCCTCGACCCGGCAGGGCGAGCGGGAGCTGCGGGCCCGCCTGGTGGTCGGCGCCGACGGCAAGGACTCGGCCGTGGCGAAGCTCGCGGGGGTGCCCACCCGGCAGCACGAGAACGCGCGGTTCGCCTACCTCGCGCACTACCGCGACCTCCCGCTGCCCGGCGGGATCGGCCAGACCTGGTTCCTCGAACCCGACATGGCGTACGCCTTCCCCAACGACGACGGCGTGACGGTCCTCGCGGTGGTACCGGACAAGAGGCGGCTGCCGGCCTTCCGGGACGACCTGGAGGGCAGCTTCAACGCCTTCGTCCGCGCCCTGCCCGAGGCCCCGCCGGTCGACTCCGCCCGGCGGGTGTCGAAGTTCATCGGCACCGTCGACTACCCGCTGCACACCCGCAGGCCGACCGCACCGGGCCTCGCGCTCATCGGCGACGCCGCCCTGACCTGTGACCCCCTGTGGGGAGTCGGGTGCGGCTGGGCACTCCAGTCCGCCCAGTGGCTGGCGGAGGCCGTCGCCCCGGCCACGACCGGGCGCGGCGACCTGGACCGCTCCCTCGCGGCGTACGCCCGGACCCACCGCCGCCGGCTGCGCGGCCACCAGTCCCTGGCCGCCGACTTCGCCAGGTCCCGTCCGTTCAACCCGATGGAACGCCTGATGTTCTCGGCGGCGACGCGCGACCCCTCCCTGGCCCGCCACATGCACCTCTTCGCCTCCCGCCTGATCAGCCCCCTCGGCTTCCTCAGCCCGGCGGCCGTCCTCAGGTCGGCGACGGCGAACCTCCGCCCCCGCCGCCCCTCGTCGTAACGGAGGTTGTCGAAACGGACCTTCGCGCGGGCCCCGGCCCCGGCGAAGGCCTCGCCGTCCGACAGGGTGCCGTCGTCGCGTACGTCGAAGGGCGTCGACCCGGCGGCGTGCGCGGGCCCCGTCGAAGACTGAGGGGCGGGCGGCCGGAACGAGCCGGACCGAAAAGATGCTTTAACGCCGCGGCTGTTGCGGGGGTGGCCTCTGTGGCCGCAATCCCGGGCATTCGAGGGCGGGTGCCGGGATTCGGGCGCGGGTGGGGCGACTTGCACGCCGCGGGCGTGCTGCTGCCGGCCCCGGTGCGCCGTTGTGATGATCCGGTCACCCTACGTAGCGTTGCCGAGCGGGATGACCGGTCTCCGGACCGGGCAACCGCCGCGCGCGCAGGCACCCCATCACCCCTGAGGCGAAAAGGAGTTCGACCATGACGTATGAGCGCCCCACCCTCACCAAGGCCGGCAGCTTCCGCAAGCTGACCGGGATCAAGAACACGGGGCCCAAGGACGTCCTCGGCGGCAAGCAGCTCCTCTGACGTGAGGACCCGGCCGCGCCGCTGAAACGGCGTCCGTGCCACCGGGTGGCGGCCCCCAGCCGCCACCCGGCCACCCCACTTCCCGCACACCGCCGACCGAAGGCCGCAGCCGTGGAAGACTCCCTGTCACTCCAGGCCCTGCCCACCTGGTTCACCGTCCTGCCCGACACCGACGCGGCCGCCGCCGTCGCCGCCAAGGCGCTCGCCCACGCCGACCAGAACCTGCGGCACCCGTCCGGGCGCCCCTGGCTGGTCGGGCGCTGGGCGCCCTCCGGCATCACGGTGGGCGAGTGCGGAGGCACCCGTATCGCCGTCCTCGGCGAACACTCCGTCACCGCACAGGCCGCCCGGCACGCCGCCGAAGCGGCCGAAAGCACCTCCCTGTCGGGACTCGACCGCCTCAGCGCCACGTGGGCCGGCAGCCTCCACCTCGTGGCCAGCCGCGGCGGGCGGGTCCGGGTCCAGGGCGGCGTTGTCGGCATGAGACGGGTCTTCTTCACCGATGCCACCCTCCCGGCGGGCGGCGGCGTCAGCCTGGCCTCCGACCGGGCCGACGTGCTCGCCGAACTGGTCGGCGCCGAACTCGACGAACGCCGGCTCGCCCTCGAACTGCTCACCCTGGGCGTGCCGCACCCGCTGTCGGGCGCCCCGATGTGGAAGGGCGTACACGCCCAGCCCGGCGGCCACTTCCTCACGCTCGACTCCGACGGACGGGCCACGGAGACCCGCTGGTGGTCGCCCCCCGACCCCCACCTGCCCCTGACCGAGGGCGCCGTGCGCTTCCGGGAGGCGCTGACCACCGCCGTCGCCACGCGCACGCGCGGGCGCGAACTGGTGACGGCAGACCTGGGCGGGCTCGACTCCACCGCCGTGTGCTGCGCCGCCGCCCGCGGGGACGCGAAGGTCGCGGCGTACACCGCGGCGATCCACGACGAACTCGGCGACGACGTGTACTGGGCCCGCCGGACCACCCGGGCACTGGGGACGATCGAGCACCACGTCGTGCCCGCCCCCGACCTGGCCATGACGTTCGACGGGATCGACACCCTCGACGACCTTCTGGACACCCCCAGCATCCTCACCGTCGACCGCAACCGCCGCATGCACATCATCGGCCTGGCAGCAGCCCGCGGGTCGAACCTGCACCTGACCGGCCTGGGGGGCGACGAACTCCTCGCCGGGGCACCCGCCCGCCTGCACGCGCTGATGCGCACCCATCCCCTCACCGCGATGCGGGACATGCGCGGATACTCCGCGAAGTACCAGTGGTCCCGGCGGCGCGTGCTCCGCCAGCTCCTGGACCGCCGCTCCTACCGCGCCTGGCTGGGCAGGGTCGCCCGCGACCTGAACGCGCCCCCGGCCCCGGCGGACGAACCGCTGCTCGACTGGTCGGCGCCGCCCCGCATGCCGGCCTGGGCCACGCCCGAGGCCGTGGACGCGGCGCGCGAGCTGCTCCGCGCCCACCTCCCCCGGGCGGAGCCCCGCGGCCGCGGGCACGGGGAGCACCGCGAGATGGCCGCCATGGACGGCATCTCCCAGTGGACGCGGCACATCGGCCAGATGGCCGCGCCGCTGGGCATCACGGTGGCGGCCCCCTACTACGACGACCGGGTGATCGAGGCGGCCCTCGCCATCCGGCCGCAGGAGCGGATCACTCCCTGGCGGTACAAGCCGCTGATCGTCGAAGCCATGCGCGGCATCGTTCCCGAGGCCAGCCGCACGCGCGACACCAAGGCCAACGCCACGTTCGAGGAGGAAGTGGGGCTGCGCCGCCACCGTGCCCGACTGCTGGCCCTGTGCGAGGAGTCGCGCCTCGCCCGGCTGGGCCTCGTCGACGTCGAGGTCCTGCGCGAGTGGTGCCGCCGCGCCCTGTCGGCCGAGACGGAGAGCTACCTCCTGCACCCGACCGTGGCGTGCGAGGTGTGGCTGCGCTCCCGGGAGGCGACACCCTCCAGGGAGACGACACCCTCCCGGACGCGCCCCCCTACGGCACGCGAAAGGTGAGCCCGATGTGCACGCTGAAGTCCGGAGTGCTGCTGACCGAGACCGAGTACGGCATGGCCCTGCTCGACGAGAAGAGCGCCGAGTACTGGACCCTCAACCCCGCGGCGGCCGTCGTGCTCCGCGAGCTCCTGGACGGGCATGCAGTCGAGCGGGCGGCGGCGGCCCTCGTCGAACGGTACGAGGACGTGGACGCCGAAGTGGCCGCCCGGGACGTCGGGAGCATCGTCGAAGACCTCCGCTCCGCGGGGCTCATCACCCCGTAGCCGGACCCGGCCGCCGGCCGCCCGGAGAAGGGATGTGCAGATGTCGACCCCGGAAGCCGTTCCCTACCGCCCCCGCTCCGTCCCCCTGGCCCGCCGCCTCGGAGCACGCCTCGTGATCGGCTGCGCCCACGTGCTGGCCGCCCTGCCGCCCCGGAGGATCCGGGCCGTGCTGGCCCGGCTCCGCCGCGGAGCGAGGCCCGCCACGCAGGCCGAGGCGGCCGCGGCACGGGAGACGGTGCTCGCCGTGAGCCTGGCCGCGGGCGGGCACAAGGGCTGCCTGCCGCGGTCCCTGGCCACCGTGCTCCTGTGCCGCTGCCGCGGCCAGTGGCCCACCTGGTGCGTGGGGGTGCGCACCCGCCCGCCGTTCGCCGCGCACGCCTGGGTGGAGGCCGAGGGCGAACCCGTCGGCGAGGGCACGCCCGCCGGATACTTCCAGCGCTTCTTCGCGGTGGAGTGAGCCCGTGCCCACTGCCCCGCTCGCCCTCCTCGGGCACCTCCGGCCTCAGCGCGGCCGCATGACGGCAGGTGTCCTGCTCGGCCTGCTCGGCAGCGTCATGGGCCTGGCCCAGCCCCTGGCGGCCAAACAGGTCATGGACGACATGGGCCGAGGAGCCCCGGCGTACGGCCCGGTGATCGTCCTCAGCGTGCTGGTGGCGGCCGGCGGGATCCTCGCCGGCCTCGGGCACTACCTGCTGGACCGGTCCGCCGAGTCCGTCGTCTGCACCGCCCGGCGCCGGCTGATCGACCGTCTGCTGGCGCTGCGCGTCCCGGTGGTGGAGCGGACCGAGCCGGGGGACCTGATCTCCCGCGTCACCTCCGACACGGCGCTGCTCCGGCAGAGCGCGCCCCAGGCCGTGTCGGCCGCGGTCACCGGTTCCCTGATCACCCTGGCGACGGTGGTCATGATGGGGCTTCTCGACGCCGTGCTGCTCGGCGTCACGCTCGGCGTGATCGCGTTCGTCGGCATCGCCGTCGCTGCCGTGGCCCCGCGGATCGGCCGGGCCACCCGGCACACACAGGAGGCCGTCGGCCGCATGGGTGCCGCGCTGGAACGAGCCCTGGGCGCCTTCCGCACGATCAAGGCGTCGGGCGCCGAACGGCAGGAGGCACGAGCGCTGCACGTCGCCGCCGAGCACGCCCGGCGCACCGGTGTCCGCGCCGCCGCCTGGGAAGCGGTCTCCGCGACCCTGTCTGCGGTGGTCGTCCAGGTCTGCTTCCTGGTCGTGCTGGGAGTGGGGGGCGCACGCGTCACCTCGGGTGCCATCGGCGTCTCCACCCTGGTCGCCTTCCTCCTCTA
The DNA here is from genome assembly GCF_044759445.1 of Streptomyces sp. NPDC101118. Classification (NCBI taxonomy): domain Bacteria; kingdom Bacillati; phylum Actinomycetota; class Actinomycetes; order Kitasatosporales; family Streptomycetaceae; genus Streptomyces; species Streptomyces sp. NPDC101118. The sequence continues at coordinate 36,168 of NZ_JBIVZG010000033.1, forward strand.
CCTCTTCGCGCTCGCACCCCGGATCGGCCAGCTGGTGGAGGGCGTCGTCCAGTTCCAGATCGGTTCGGCCGCCGCCGCGCGGATCCGGGAGGTCGAGAGCCTGGACGTCGAGAACCCGGAGGCCGAGAACCCGGAGGCCGCGAGCCCTGAGGCGGAGGGCGCGCACCGGGGACGGGACGGCGGTCCGGTCCGCGCGGAAGCCGGACCGCTGCCCGCCGGCGTGGCCTTCCGCGACGTCTGCTTCGCCTACCGCCCCGGGCTGCCCCGGGTCCACCACCGTGTCTCCTTCAGCATCCCCGGCGGAGGCCTGACCGCGTTCGTCGGGCCGTCCGGCACGGGCAAGACCACGGTCTTCTCCCTCATCGAGCGCTTCTACGACCCGGACGCCGGCCAGGTACTGCTGGACGGGAAGGACCTGCGGCAGTGGCCGCTGGCCGAACTCCGCGCGGCCATCGGATACGTGGAACAGGACACGCCCGTCCTCGCTGGCACCCTGCGCGAGAACCTGACGCTGGGCGCGGTCGACGCCACGGACGAGGAACTCCGGCGTGCCCTGCGCCTCGTCCGCCTCGACGGCCTGACCGACCGGCTGCCCCACGGCCTCGACACCGAGGTCGGCCACCGCGGCAGCAGGCTTTCGGGCGGCGAGCGCCAGCGCGTCGCGATCGCCAGGGCCCTGCTCCGCGGCCCGAGACTGCTGCTGCTGGACGAAGCCACCTCGCAGCTCGACGCGGCCAGCGAAGCGGCGCTGCGCGACACGATCACCGACATCGCGGGCCGCATCACCGTCCTCGCCGTCGCCCACCGCCTGTCCACCGTCACCACGGCCGACCGCATCGTCGTGATGGAGGCCGGCCGCGTACGCGCGGTGGGCACCCACACCGAACTCCTCGGCACGGACGCGCTCTACCGCGAACTGGCCACCACCCAACTCCTCGACGCCCGCCCCACCCCCTCCCGAACGGCCCTCACCTGAGCCGGGAGGTGCTCGCCCGCCAGGACCGCCCGGCCGGCGCGGAGGTTCTCCCGCGCTGCCGACGTGCCGGGGCGGTGCCCGGAGCGCCGCCGCTCACACGGCCTTCGGGGCCGGCCTCCCGCTCGACACCTTCGACCTGCCGTCCACCCCGGCCGACCCCGCTCCGCCGAGCCCTACAGCCAGTCGCGCTTCTTGAAGATCACGTACAGGCTCGTACAGACCACGGCCATCAGCAGGATCGCGAAGGGGTACCCGCCGGCCCACTTGAGCTCCGGCATGTCCTCGAAGTTCATGCCGTAGATCGTGCCCACGAGGGTGGGGGCGAAGAGGATGGCGGCCCAGGAGGAGATCTTCTTGATCTCCTCGTTCTGTTCGAAGCCGGCTTCGGCGAGGGCGCGCATTTCGGCGTTCTGCTGCTGGGTGACCAGGGTGGCGTTGACCGTGAGGATTTCGGTGAGGGCCTGGCGGAAGCCGTCCACGCGTTCGCTGGTGTGCGTGACGTGGTCGGCGACGTCGCGGAGGTAGCGCTGGAGCTCCTCGTCCGTGCCGTACTTCGCGAAGCCCGCCATCAGGCCGTGGAGCATGCCGACCAGGGGGCGGGTGGCGCGCTGGAACTCGACCATTTCGCGCGAGAGTTCGTAGATGCGGCGGGAGACCTCCGGGTCGCCGCGGAACACCTCCGTCTCGATCTCGTCGATGTCGGTCTGGACGCCGTCCACCACCGGGGCGTAGCCGTCGACCACCGCGTCGAGGATCGCGTACAGGACCGCCTCGGGGCCGAGTTTGAGGAGGTCCGGGGTCTCCTCCATGCGGCGGCGGACCGCCGAGAGGTCGGGGGCGGCCGCGTGGCGGACCGTGATCAGGAAGTCCGGGCCCACGAAGACGTGCAGCTCCCCGAAGTCGACCTCCTCCGGGGCGTCCAGGTAGCGGGCCGCGCGGAGGACGACGAAGAGGGTGTCGCCGTAGCGTTCGAGCTTGGGGCGCTGGTGCGCTTCGAGGGCGTCCTCCACCGCCAGCGGGTGGAGGTCGAACTCGGCGGCGAGAGAGTGGAGTTCGGCCTCGGTGGGGCGGTGCAGGCCGATCCAGGCCATGCCGTCGCACTGCTCCCGCAGCTGCCGGAACGTCTCCGCGAGGGTGGCCGGGGACGCGACCCTGCGCCCGTCGCGGTAGAGGGCGGCCTCGACCACGCTGCGGTGGTTCGCGGGGGCGTCGGGGGATTCGGCGGAGGGGGAGGAGGGAGAGGAAGGGGAGGCCGGCGCGCCGGGGGGCGCGGGGGCGGGAGCGGCGGGGCGCAGCCAGGAGGTCCTCTTCTGCGGAGAGGAGGGGCGGCGGTCGCGGCGCTCGGCCATGTCGGGTCAGCTCCCGGTCGGTTTCCTGCCAGGGGGTCCTTTTGTGAACACCGAGCAGGATATACGGATGAATCGGGGCACGGGCAGGGCGGTGGGATCGTCATCGCGGACCGAAATCGTCCGCAATGCTCGTTAGCGTGGTCCCCATGGACGCCACGAAGAAGCACGTGCTCGGCACCCGCGCGCTCAACCGCGCCACCCTCGCCCGCCAGCTGCTCCTCCGCCGCTCCGCGATGGGCGCGGGGGACGCCGTGGCACACCTGCTGGGGCTTCAGGCGCAGAACGTGAAGCCGCCCTACTTCCAGCTGTGGTCCCGTCTGGAGGGCTTCGAGCCGGCGGCGCTGGCCGCCCTCATGGAGTCCCGCGAGGTGCTGCGCATGGTCACGATGCGTTCCACCATCCACACCCACACGGCCGAGGACGCGCTCGTGCTGCGCCCGCTCGTGCAGCCCGCCCGCGACCGGGAGATCAACAACTTCCGCAAGGGACTCGTGGACGTCGACCTCCCGCGCCTCGCCGATCTCAGCCGCCGCTTCGTCGAGGCCGAGCCCCGCACGATGGCGGAGATCCGCGAGGAGCTGCTCAAGGAGTGGCCGCACGCCGACCCGCCCGCGCTCTCGGTGGCCGCGCGCTGCCTGCTGCCGCTGGTCCAGGTCACCCCGCGCGGGGTCTGGGGGCGGTCGGGGCAGGTCCGGCTCACCACGCTGGACAACTGGCTCGGACGTAAGGAGTCCGGGGGCGGGGACGCGCCGGATCACGCCCCTGGTGCCGGTGCCGGCACCGGCACCGCCCTCGACGCGACCGTGCTGCGCTACCTCGCCGCCTTCGGGCCCGCCTCCGTCCAGGACATGCAGACCTGGGCCGGGCTGACCCGGCTCCGCGAGGCCTTCGAACGCCTCCGGCCCCGGCTCGTCACCTTCCGGAGCGACTCCGGCGCCGAGCTCTTCGACCTCCCCGACGCGCTCCGCCCCGACGAGGACACCCCCGCGCCCGCCCGATTCCTGCCCGAGTTCGACAACCTTCTCCTCTCCCACGCCGACCGCACCCGCGTCGTCCCGGAGGAGTACCGGGGCCGTACCTGGCAGGGGAACCAGGCGCGCTGCACGTTCCTCGTCGACGGGTTCCTCGCGGGGATCTGGCGGCTGGAGCAGCCGAAGGGCGGCGCGGCCGCCGTGCTCACCGTCGAGCCGTTCGGCCGGCTCACCCGGCAGCAGCGGGCCGAGCTCACCGCCGAGGGACAGGACCTGCTCGCCGCCATGACGGAGACGGGGGAGGGGGACGTCCGGTTCGGGTCCGTGGACGGAGGGCCCCCCACCTCCGCCGGTCGGTCCTCGGTCAACCGCGGCTGACGGCCCACTGGTGCTCCGCCGTCCCGCCCGGCACGATGCCCATGCGCAGTGATCCACATCCACACCGACCGCAGTCCATCGTGCGTGCGACGCAGACGAGATGCCAGGAGTGAGCAGTGCGGGTTCCGATGACCGTGTCCGACTTCCTCGACCGGGCAGAGCTGGGGTTCGCCGCCGGCCCCGGTGTGATCGACGAGCCCGACCAGCCCGGCCCGCCGGTGCCGGATTCGACGTACGGCCGCCTCGGCGAGCGGGTCCGGGCCTGGCAGGCCGGGTTCGACGCGCTCGGCGTGGGCGAGGGCGAGCGGGTGGCCGTGGTCAGCCACAACTCGGCCCGGCTGCTGGAGCTGCTGTTCGCGGTGCCGATGAGCGGCCGGATCTGCGTACCGGTGAACTTCCGCCTCAAGCCCGAGGAGGTCGAGTACGTCGTACGGCAGAGCGGCGCGTCCGTTCTCCTCGTCGACCCGGAACTCGACGCCGCCCTGGCCGGCGTCAAGGCCCGCCACCGCTTCGTGCTCGGCGCGGAGACCGAGACCGGGCTGATGCGGTTCGGCGTCGAGCCGCGGCCGTGGTCCCGCCCCGACGAGGACGCCACCGCCACGATCAACTACACCTCCGGCACCACCGCCCGCCCCAAGGGCGTCCAGCTCACCCACCGCAACATCTGGGTCAACGGCCTGACCTTCGGCCTGCACACCCGCGTCTGGGAGCGCGACGTCTACCTCCACACGCTGCCGATGTTCCACTGCAACGGCTGGGGCATGCCGTACGTGATGGCGGGCCTCGGCGTGAAGCAGGTGGTGCTGCGCAAGGTCGACGGTACGGAGATCCTGCGCCGCGTCGACGAGCACGGGGTCACGCTCATGTGCGGGGCGCCCGCCGTGTGGAACGCCGTGCTCGACGCGGCGGCCTCCTGGGAGGGCGAGGTCCCCGGCCGTGACCGGGTTCGGATCGTCTGCGCGGGCGCCCCGCCGCCGAGCCGGACGATCCAGCGGGTGGGGGAGGAGCTGGGGTGGGAGTTCACCCAGATCTACGGCCTGACCGAGACCTCCCCGCTGCTCACCTTCAACCGGTCCCGCCCGGCCGACGAGGACCTGCCGCCGGAGGAGCGCGCCCACAAGCTGTCCCGCGCCGGGCTGCCCGCGCTCGGGGTCAAGCTCCGGGTCTCGGACTCCGGGGAGGTGCTGGCCCGCTCGAACGTCGTCCTCGACGGCTATTGGGACAAGCCGGAGGAGACCCGGGAGGCGCTGGCGGACGGCTGGTTCCACACCGGTGACGGGGGCACGCTCGACGAGGAGGACGGCCACCTCACGATCTCCGACCGCAAGAAGGACGTGATCATCACCGGTGGCGAGAACGTCTCGTCCATCGAGGTCGAGGACACGATCTTCAGCCACCCCGCGGTCGCCGAGGTGGCCGTGATCGGCGTCCCGCACGAGAAGTGGGGCGAGACGATCAAGGCGCTGGTGGTCCTCGCCGAGGGGGCGACCGCGGACGAGGCCGAGATCATCTCCCACTGCAAGCAGCGGATGGCCGGGTACAAGGCGCCGACGAGCGTCGAGTTCCGCGAGGCCATCCCGCGCACGGCGACCGGCAAGATCCAGAAGTTCAAGCTGCGCGAGCCGTACTGGGCGGGGCGCGACCGGCAGGTGAGCTGACGCCGGGAGCGCGGGGCGCGGGTGCCTTCGCCGGTGCGCGTGGCCGGTGGCGGGTCGCGGGCAACCGGGTACGGGGCTCCGGTGCGGGTACGCGGGTGCGCGGCTCCCCGCCCTCACCCGGTACGCCGCAGGGGCCGCCCGCATCCCGCGCGGGCGGCCCCTCCGTGGCGTACCGGACGGGACGCCTACGCCGGCAGCACGGCCTCGATGGCCGCCAGCATCTCGGGCGACTCCGGGTCGGTGCGCGGGCGGAAGCGGCCCACGACCTCGCCCTGCGGCGAGATCAGGAACTTCTCGAAGTTCCACTGGACGTCGCCGGCCTCGCCCTCGGCGTCCGGCGTCTTGACCAGCTCGGCGAAGAGCGGGTGCCGGTCCGCGCCGTTCACGTCCGACTTCTCCAGCATCGGGAAGGTGACGCCGAAGCCGGCCGCGCAGAAGGTCTGGATGTCCTCGGCCGTGCCGGGCTCCTGGCCGCCGAACTGGTTGCACGGCACGCCGATGACGGTGAAGCCCTTCTCCTCGTACTTGAACTGCAGGCGCGCCAGCCCGGAGTACTGCGGGGTCAGGCCGCACTGCGAGGCCGTGTTCACCACCAGGATGGCCTTGCCCTTGAACGGCGCGAGGCTGGTGGGCTCGTCGGACAGGGTGGTCAGGGGGATGTCGTACAGGCTCAAGACGGGTCTCCTCGACAGGATGGTGTGCGCCGCATCCGATGATGCCCGATCCCGTCGAACAAGTGATCAGGCGCCCGTGCCCACCAGCTCGTCCGCCGGGTCGTTCACCGGTTGGGGCATGCCCGTGAGGTCCATGACGAACAGCGGTATGCCCAGGTCGTCGGCGCGCGCCCGGGCGTCCTCGGTGTAGCCCGCCAGGGAGAAGTACACGCTGGTCGCGGAGGCGGTCAGGCCGTTCAGCCAGACGCACTCGACCGCCCGCAGCCCGGCCGGCGCGGTCGTCGGGTCCACCTGCGCCACCAGCCCGGGCGCCCGCAGGTCCACCGCGGCCGAGGGCACGGGGCGCGCGTCCGGCTGCCGCACGTCCTGGAAGCCGAGCCAGCGCAGGTACAGGGCGGCGGTCGCCACCGCGTCCCGCGCGGTACGGATGGTCACCGGCCGGAACGCCGGGCGCGGCACCGGCCCGGTCACCGGCAGCGGAATGTGCGCGGGACCGCGCACTCCGGGAGCGGGTACGGAGTCCCGCGCGCCCTCCCCCCGCGGCTCCGCCGCGTCCGGCGCGGGGTCGGGCGGGGCCGGTGCGGCCGCCGCCGCGTCCTCGCGCGCCGGCCGCGCGGCCGGCGGGGCGACCGGGGTGTCCATCGCCTCCGGCGGCGTCACGGGCAGCCGTACGACCGTCCCGCAGGAGCAGCCCACCTCGGGCTGCGGCCACTCGTCCCGCCGCCCGCACGCCGTACAGCGCACCGCGACCCAGGTCTCCGACCAGTTCCGGTGGGTCAGCGGCACCGGGGAGGCCACCCGGTCCAGGGGCGGGGTCACCGGGGAACCGCAGGCGCAGGGGAAGACCGGCGGGGCGTACGCGTTCTCCCGCCCGCACGCCGGGCAGCGCACCGCAAACGTCTCGGCCATCGACATCCCTCCGCCGTCCCCACCGCCGTCGCTCTGCGTGGTCCATCGTCCACCACAAGCGACGGCGCGCGCGAGGGTCCCCCGGATTTGTGCGACTCACGGGGCGGTTACGCGCCATTTGGTGGTTTCCGGGGTGCTCCACCGCCTTGACGCGCCGGAAGACGCCTCCTAGATTGTTTCGCATAGCAGAACAGATTTTCCGGATGACGGAAACAGCCTGATCGCAGGAGTACCGATGCCTCGTATGACAGCCGCCGCCGCGGCAGTGGAGATCCTCAAGCGCGAAGGAGTCACGCAGGCCTTCGGCGTGCCCGGCGCTGCGATCAACCCCTTCTACCGCGAGCTCAAGAACGTCGGCGGCGTCAACCACACGCTCGCCCGCCACGTCGAGGGCGCCTCGCACATGGCCGAGGGCTACACCCGTGCCCAGGCGGGCAACATCGGTGTCTGCATCGGCACGTCCGGCCCCGCCGGCACCGACATGATCACCGGCCTGTACTCCGCCATCGCGGACTCGATCCCGATCCTGTGCATCACCGGCCAGGCCCCGGTCTCGAAGCTCCACAAGGAGGACTTCCAGGCCGTCGACATCGCGACGATCGCCAAGCCCGTCACCAAGGCCGCGACGACCGTCCTGGAGGCCGCGCAGGTCCCCGGCGTCTTCCAGCAGGCCTTCCACCTGATGCGCTCCGGCCGCCCCGGCCCGGTCCTCATCGACCTGCCGATCGACGTCCAGCTGACCGAGATCGAGTTCGACCCGGAGACCTACGAGCCGCTGCCGGTCTACAAGCCGTCCGCGACCCGTGCCCAGGCCGAGAAGGCCCTGAGCTTCCTCCTGGAGGCCGAGCGCCCGCTGATCGTCGCCGGTGGCGGCATCATCAACGCCGACGCCTCCGACCTGCTGGTCGAGTTCGCCGAGCTGACCAGCATCCCGGTCATCTCCACCCTGATGGGCTGGGGCACCATCCCGGACGACCACGAGCTGGCCGCCGGCATGGTCGGCGTCCAGACCGCGCACCGCTACGGCAACGCGACCTTCCTGGAGTCCGACACCGTCATCGGCATCGGCAACCGCTGGGCCAACCGCCACACGGGCTACAACCTGGACGCGTACACCAAGGGCCGCAAGTTCGTCCACGTCGACATCGAGCCCACCCAGCTCGGCAAGATCTTCGCCCCGGACTACGGCATCGCCTCCGACGCCAAGGTCGCCCTGGAGCTCTTCATCGAGATCGCCAAGGAGTGGAAGGCCGCGGGCAAGCTCCCCGACTTCACCGCCTGGGCCGCCTCGGCGCAGGAGCGCAAGGCCACCCTGCAGCGCCGCACGCACTTCGAGAACATCCCGATGAAGCCGCAGCGCGTGTACGAGGAGATGAACAAGGCCTTCGGCCCGGAGACGCGCTACGTCACCACCATCGGCCTCTCGCAGATCGCCGCCGCGCAGTTCCTGCACGTCTACAAGCCGCGCCACTGGGTCAACTGCGGCCAGGCCGGCCCGCTCGGCTGGACCATCCCGGCCGCCATCGGTGCCGCCACCGCGCAGCCGGACGTCCCGGTCGTCGCCCTGTCCGGCGACTACGACTTCCAGTTCATGATCGAGGAGCTGGCGGTCGCCGCCCAGCACAAGGTCCCCTACGTCCACGTCCTCGTGAACAACGCCTACCTGGGCCTGATCCGTCAGGCGCAGGGCGGTCTCGGCATCAACTTCGAGGTCAACCTCGAGTTCGAGAACATCAACACCCCGGAGCTCGGCGTCTACGGCGTCGACCACGTCAAGGTCGCCGAGGGCCTGGGCGTCAAGGCCATCCGCGTCACCGACCCGGAGAAGCTGGGCGAGGCCTTCGAGCAGGCCAAGAAGCTGGCCGCCGAGCACCAGGTCCCGGTCGTCGTCGAGGCCATCCTGGAGCGCGTCACCAACATCGCGATGAGCAAGACGGTCGACATGAGCGACGTGACCGAGTTCGAGGAGCTCGCCACGGAGCCCGGTCACGCGCCGACCGCCATCAAGGCCCTGCAGGTCTGATCCAGGCCCTTCAGGCCCCAGGACCGCGGGGCGGGCAGCACGAACTGCCCGCCCCGCACGAAGCGGCCCCCGCCCCTCCTCCGGGAGGGACGGGGGCCGCTTCGCGTTCCGGAGCCCCTCCAGGCCCGTCCGGCTTCCCGGCAGGTCCGGTCCGGCTCGACCGGGGCTCGCCCGGCCTCTGGGAGCTTCCGGCCATGGAAACCGCCCTGGACACCGCCGGGAAGACGCCCCCCGCCGCGGCCCCGTACCCGTACCGCTGGGCCGTCCTCGCGCTGGTGCTCACCGCCGACGTGATGGACCTGCTCGACGCCACCATCACCGGCATCGCCGCCCCCGAGGTGGCCGCGGACCTCGGGGGCGGGCGCGAGCTCGGCCAGTGGCTCCAGGCCGCCTACACCCTGCCCTTCGCCGTGCTGCTGATCACCGCGGGGCGGCTCGGGGACCGGTACGGGCGGCGCCGGCTCTTCCTGATCGGCAGCGCCGGCTTCACCCTCGCCTCCGCGCTGTGCTCGCTGGCCACCGAGCCGGGCTGGCTGATCACCGGACGGGCGCTCCAGGGCGCGCTCGGGGCACTGCTGCTGCCGCAGGGCTTCGGCCTGCTGAAGGAGGTCTTCCGGGGCCCCGAGCTCGGCCGGGCCTTCGGGTTCTTCGGCCCGGTCCTGGGCGTGGCCGCCGTGGGGGGCCCGGTGCTGGGCGGCGTACTCGTCGGCGCGGACCTGTTCGGCACGGGCTGGCGGGCCGTCTTCCTGGTGAACCTGCCCCTGGGCCTGCTCACGGTGCTGGGCGCGCTGCGCTGGATGCCGCGCGGCGAGGCCGACCCCGCGCTGCGGATGGACCTGCCCGGCATGCTGCTGACGGGAGCCGCCTCGGCCGCCCTGGTCTACCCGCTGGTGCAGGGCCCCGGCCTGGGCTGGCCCTGGTGGTCCCTGGTGCTGCTGGCGGCCGGTCCGCCGGGCTTCTGGCTCTTCGCCCGGCTCCAGCCGCGCCGGCCCAGCCCGCTGGTGCTGCCCAGCCTGCTGCGGAACACCGCCTACACGGGCGGCATCGTGGTGGTCACCGCGTTCTTCGCCGCCTTCAGCGGGGTGACGCTGGTGCTCTCGCTCTTCCTCCAGGGCCCGCTGGGGATGTCCCCGCAGGGTGCCGGGTACTCCGTGGCCCCGCTGGCGCTCGGCATGGCGCTGACCGCGGGTCCGGCCTCCGCGCTGGCCCGGCGCAAGGGCCGGCTGGTCATCCAGGCGGGCATCGTGGTGAGCCTGCTGGGGCTCGTGCTGCTGGCGCTCCTGGCCGGGCCGGCCGGGTGGGCCACCAGCGGCTGGCGGCTGGCCCCGGCCACCCTGGTCACGGGGCTGGGCATGGGGCTGGTGGTGCCGCCGCTGTTCGACGTGATCCTGGGCGGGGTCACCGGGCCCGAGACCGGCTCGGCGGCGGGCGTGCTCAACGCCGCGCAGCAGCTGGCCAACGCCTTCGGCGTCGCGCTGCTGGTCACCTGCTGGTCGGCGTACGGCGACCACGGGTACGGCCCGGGCGGGGCGCTGGCCGGTACGGCCCTGGCGGTGGTGGGGCTGCTGGTCGTGGCCCTCCTGGCCTCGTACCGGCTGCCGGAGGAGATCACCGCCCGGCACTGAGGCCCGTACCGGGAACCCCGTACCGGGAACCCCGTACCGGGCGGACGATCCGGCCGGGAACGACAAAGCGCCGGGTTCGCGGGACCGTCCGCAAACCCGGCGCTCTGGCCTGGGAGGTGTGACCGCCCGACGGAACGAGGCTGGCGCGACAGGACGTTCGCACCGCCGGGCGGAGTCTGGGTGGATCCCTCACGGGAGTCCGGGTCCTCACCTACAGGGGGCTCTGTGCGTGGCCCCTGTGGGCAGAGGAGTGGCTGGGACCGTGGCGGCGGGCGACGGGCGTCCCGGCACCGTCCCCCTCAGGTCAAGGGACGGGCCTGCGAACACCCATTACCACCGCACTGGCTCGCACGCCGCCACGGTCCTCGTCCTGAACCCTTCACCGACGAACCACCCCTCATCCGGGTCCGCGGTGCCGGGCTCAGCGCCCAGGTCCTGACCTCCCGTCAGGTCCCGAGCGCGGCCTTGTGGGCTCAGTCCTCGCGCAGGGCGCGGACGGCCTCCTCGACGCGCTTGCCGTAGTCGGCGTCGGCGGCGTGGAAGTGAGCCAGGTTCTTCTCGATGACGTCCTCGCGGGAGACCTGCGACAGGCCGCCGGCGATGTTCGCCACCAGACGCTGCTTCTCGTCCTCGGACATCAGGCGGTACAGCTCGCCGGCCTGGAAGAAGTCGTCGTCCTTGGTGTGGGCCGGGGCCGCGTGGGTGCCGGTGTAGCCGGAGACCGCCAGCGGGGCGCCGAGGGCGTCGCCGGTCTCGGCCGGGCCCTGGTACGAGTTGGGCTCGTAGTTCTTGTCGTGGCGCGAGCCGTTGCGCAGCGCCATGGCGCCGTCGCGGCCGTAGTTCTGCGCGGTGGTGGCCTTGGGGGCGTTCACCGGCAGCAGGGTGTGGTTCACGCCGAGGCGGTAGCGCTGGGCGTCCGCGTAGGCGAACAGGCGGCCCTGGAGCATCTTGTCCGGCGAGGCGGTGATGCCCGGGACGAAGTTGTTCGGGGAGAAGGCGGACTGCTCGACCTCGGCGAAGACGTTCTCCGGGTTGCGGTCGAGGACCAGGCGGCCCACGCGCTGCAGCGGGTAGTCCGCGTGCGGCCACACCTTGGTGAGGTCGAACGGGTTGAAGCGGTAGTCCGCGGCCTCGGCGGCCGGCATGATCTGGACGTAGAGGGTCCAGCTCGGGTTCACGCCGCGCTCGATGGCCTGGAGCAGGTCGGTCTGGTGCGAGTTCGCGTCGCTGCCGACGACCTCGGCGGCCTGCTCGGAGGACAGGCAGCGGATGCCCTGGTTCGTCTTGAAGTGGTACTTGACGAAGAAGGCCTCACCCTGGGCGTTGGTCCACTGGTAGGTGTGGGAGCCGTAGCCGTTCATGTGGCGGTAGGAGGCCGGGATGCCGCGGTCGCCCATCAGCCAGGTGATCTGGTGCGTCGCCTCGGGGGCGTGCGCCCAGAAGTCCCAGACGTTGTCCGCCTCCTGCTTGCCCGTGAAGGGGTCGCGCTTCTGGGAGTGGATGAAGTCGGGGAACTTGATCGGGTCCTTGATGAAGAACACCGGGGTGTTGTTGCCGACGAGGTCGTAGTTGCCGTCCTCGGTGTAGAACTTCAGCGCGAAGCCGCGCGGGTCGCGGACGGCGTCCGCGCCACCGAGGGAGTCGGCGACGGTGGAGAAGCGCAGGAAGGTCTCGGTCTTCTTGCCGACCTCGTTGAGGAACTTCGCCGAGGTGTAGGCGGTGACGTCGTCGGTCACCTCGAAGTAGCCGTACGCGGCCGAGCCACGGGCGTGCACGACGCGCTCCGGGATGCGCTCACGGTTGAAGCGGGCGAGCTTCTCGAGGAGCTGCTGGTCCTGGATGAGGAGCGGGCCACCGACGCCGGCGGTGGCGGAGTTCTGGTTGTCGGCGACCGGGGCGCCGGACTCGGTCGTAAGCACGCGCTTCGACATGGTGACCTTCCGTACGGGAGCTGCTGACGGAAAGCGTCTTCCGCCATGCGGATGAGCCTAATTTCAGGCGGAACGCAACGTCAACAGTTTGTTGAAGAAAGATGGAGGAGAGGTGATCCGGACGGTGCCGGCGCTTGGGCGCGACAGGACAGGTGTCAGCACCGGCACCGTCCGGAAACTCAGGTCCCCCGGAGGGGAGGCGCCGCCCCCGCAGGGGCGGCGTCAGGCTCAGACCTGGGCGCCGGAGAGGCGCTCGACGGCGCGCAGCAGGGCCGAGTGGTCCAGGCCGCCGTCACCCTGGGCGCGCAGCGAGGCGACCAGCTGGGCGACGACCGCGCCGACCGGGAGGGCCGCACCGACGTTGCGGGCGGCGTCGGTGACGATGCCCATGTCCTTGTGGTGCAGGTCGATCCGGAAACCGGGCTTGAAGTCGCGGTTCAGGAAGTTGTCCTTCTTGCGGGTCAGGACCGTGGAGCCGGCCAGACCGCCGTTGAGGACGTCCAGGGCGGCCTGGAGGTTCACGCCGGACTTCTCGAGGAAGACGACGGCCTCGGCGCAGGCCTGGATGTTGACCGCGACGATGAGCTGGTTGGCGGCCTTCACCGTCTGGCCGGAGCCGTGCGGGCCGCACAGGACGATGACCTTGCCGAGGGCCTCGAGGATCGGGAGGGCCTCGTCGAAGTCGGCCTGCTCGCCGCCGACCATGATGGACAGCACGGCCTCGATGGCGCCGGCCTCGCCGCCGGACACCGGGGCGTCGATGACGCGGATGCCCTTCTCGGCGGCGTTCTTGGCCAGGTCGACCGAGGTCTGCGGGGTGATCGACGACATGTCGATGATGAGCGCGCCGGACTTGGCGTTCTCCAGGATGCCGGCGGGGCCGTAGTTGATGGCCTCGACCTGCGGGGAGGCGGGCACCATCGTGATGACGACGTCGGCGTCCTTGACGGCCTCGGCGATCGAGCCGGCCGCGGTGCCGCCGGCCGCCGCGAGGCGGTCCAGCTTGTCCTGCTCCAGGGTGAAGCCGGTGACCGAGTAGCCGGCCTTCAGGAGGTTCTCGGACATGGGGGAGCCCATGATGCCGAGGCCGATCCACGCGATCTTGGGGAGGTTGCTCATGATGAGGTCCTTCTCTTAAAGCTACGTACGAAAAGTTCGAGCGGTGTCTGGGCCTTCGCCCCGACCTACTTGGCCGCGCGGGCCTCGGCCGGCAGCCACTCGAAGGACGCGGCGGCGTCGGCGGCCTTGTACTCCAGGCCGACGTAGCCCTCGTAACCAGCCTTCCTGAGCTGGTCGAGGAGCTCCTCGAGGGGCAGGTCGCCGGTGCCCGGAGCGCCACGGCCCGGCTTGTCGGCGATCTGGACGTGCCCGGTCTTGGCGGCGTACTTTTCGATGACCTCGGAGAGGTCCTCATCGTTCATCGCCAGGTGGTACAGGTCGAGCAGGAACTTGGCGTTCCCCAGGCCGGTCGCCTCGTTCACCTTGTCCACGACCTCGATCGCGGACGGCGCGCTCACCAGCGGGTAGAGCGGAGACTCGGGCTTGTTGAGGGTCTCGATCAGGAGGATCGCACCCACGCGGTCGGCGGCGCGGGCCGCGACGACCAGGTTCTCCAGGGCGAGTTCGTCCTGGACGGCGGGGTCCACGCCCTCGACGCGGTTGCCGTAGAGCGCGTTGAGCGCCTTGCAGCCGACCGAGGCGGCGAAGTCCGCGGCCACGTCGATGTTCGCCCGGAACCGGTCCGACTCCTCACCGGGGACGGATACCGCGCCGCGGTCCGGTCCGGGGAGCTGGCCGGCGTAGAAGTTCAGGCCCACCAGCTGGGTGCCGGCGTCCTCAAGGGCCTTCTTGAGGGCGTCGAGCTCCTCCTGAGCCGGGGTGGGGGTTTCGATCCAGGGCCACCACAGCTCGACCGCGGTGAAGCCGGCCGCGGCGGCGGCCGCGGGGCGCTCCAGGAGCGGGAGTTCCGTGAAGAGGATCGAGAGGTTCACATCGAAGCGCTGGTCCGTGTATCCCATGAGGGGTATGCGCTCCTTCCGTATTGCGGAAGTTGTTTTCTGCTTGATGGAAGGTTGCATGGGCTGCTGCGCGAATGTCAAGTGGGACCTGCCGGATTTTCCGTACCTCGGGGTAGCTTGGCCGCGTGCGATTGAGAGTGGAGTTCACGACCGAGCCCTTCGACCTCGAGGAAGCCCCGGCCCACGCCGTGGCGGCCCGGGAGGTCATCCAGAAGGCGCAGCTGGACGCGGTGGATGTCGGCCCCTTCGGCAATACGGCCGAGGGCGGGGCGGACGCCGTGCTGACCGCGGTGGCCGCGCTGCTGCGCGACTCGCTGGAGGCCGGGGCCACCCGCGTCTCGCTGCAGGTCAACGTGGTCCGGGAGGACACCTGATGACCGAGCCCCGCGACCACCCGTTCGTCGCAGCGGTCAAGCCGCTGGTCGACGCCATGGGCGGCGAGCTGATGGACCCGTCCCTGGCGCAGCCCGACGACGTCGTGCTGGCCTGGGAGGGCGAGGACGTGCTCGCCGTACGGCTGCCGCAGCTGTCGGACTCCCTGGACCACATCCTGGCGGCGCTGGAGCGCCGGCACGGGATGCCCCTGTCGGAGCTGGACCGCAAGGCGAAGCAGGACGTCGTGCGCATACTGGAGGCGCGGGGCGCCTTCTCGGTGCGGCACGGCGTCGAGACGGTCGCCGGCGCTCTGGGCGTAAGCCGCTTCACGGTCTACAACTACTTGAACAGGGAAAACCCCAACAAGAACAGCCAAGGGTGACGCCGGAATCACCCGTTGTCACGAGCCGCCGCCCGATTGAACCGGGCGGCGGCTTTTGTGTACCGGAAGTTTCAACAAAGTGTTGACGCGGTGTTGTGGAGGGCGTTAGCTATGCGAAGCCCGTCAAAGCACAAGGCCAAGCACATCGGCCACGGAGGCTTCCCGTGACTTCGAGTACGACACCGGGCCTCGCCCGGTTCAACACCTTGGTGGACGCCGCGGCCCAGGCCGAGCTCCACGAGGTGTGCGCCAGTTCGGCTTGGGTGAGCAAGCTGCTCGCCCAGCGCCCCTTCACCAGCGCCGACGCCCTGTTCGCCGCGAGCGACGCCGCCATGGCGGAGCTCACCACCGCGGACCTGGAAGAGGCGATGGCGGGCCACCCGCCGATCGGCCGCCCGAAGCCGGGTGACCCGACCTCCGCGCGCGAGCAGCGCGGCATGGCCGGGGCGTCCGAGGAGCTGAAGGCCGAGCTGCTCGAACTGAACCTGGCCTACCAGGAGAAGTTCGGCCACGTCTTCCTGATCTGCGCCACCGGTGCGACCGGTGAGCAGATGCGGGACGCGGTCAAGGTCCGGATCGAGAACTCGGACGAGGTCGAGCGGGAGATCGCCCGCGGAGAACTCGTCAAGATCAACCGGATCCGTCTGACCCGCCTCGCAGAAGGAGAGTGAGCATGAGCACCGAGACCACCGCGTCGGTGTCCACGCACATCCTGGACACCAGCATCGGCCGCCCCGCGGAGGGCGTCGCCATCTCCCTGTCGGCCCGCAGCGGCCTCGACGGCGAGTGGGCGGCCCTCGGCGGTTCCGCCACCGACGCCGACGGGCGTTGCAAGGACCTGCCGGCACTGCCGGAGGGCACCACCCACGTACGCCTCGACTTCGAGACCGAGACGTACTTTTCCAAGAAGCAAGCCGCCGAGGCGCAGCAGGACGCCCCCCGCGTAAGGGACAGCGGTGCGTTCTTCCCCGAGGTGACCATCACTTTCGCGGTCAACCCGGGCGAGCACTACCACGTACCGCTGCTGCTCAACCCGTTCGGCTACTCCGTTTACCGAGGGAGCTAGCAGACATGCCCACGATTCTCGGCCAGAACCAGTACGGCAAAGCAGAGAACCGCGTCGTCAAGATCACGCGGGACGGCGACACCCACCACATCAAGGACCTGAACGTCTCGGTCGCGCTCTCCGGCGACATGGACGACGTCCACTACTCCGGCTCCAACGCCAACGTCCTGCCGACGGACACCACCAAGAACACGGTGTACGCGTTCGCCAAGGAGTACGGCATCGAGTCCGCCGAGCAGTTCGGCATCCACCTGGCCCGCTGGTTCGTCAACAGCCAGGAGCCGATCGGCCGCGCCCGGATCCGCATCGAGGAGTACGCCTGGGAGCGGATCCAGACCTCGGACGCGAACTCCAAGTTCATCGGCGCCGACGAGGTGAAGCACTCCTTCGTCCGCAAGGGCCAGGAGACCCGCGTCACCCAGATCACGTACGACGGCCAGAACTGGGAGGTCATCTCCGGCCTCAAGGACCTGATCGTCATGAACTCCACCAACTCGGAGTTCTGGGGCTACGTGAAGGACAAGTACACGACCCTGCAGGAGGCGTACGACCGCATCCTGGCCACCCAGGTGTCGGGCCGCTGGCGGTTCAACTGGACCGACGACGAGCAGCGCATGCCGAACTGGGAGAAGTCCTACGAGGCCACCCGGAAGCACATGCTCGAGGCCTTCGCGGAGACCTACTCCCTGTCGCTCCAGCAGACCCTGTACCAGATGGGTTCGCGGATCATCAACCACCGTTCGGAGATCGACGAGGTCCGCTTCTCGCTCCCGAACAAGCACCACTTCCTGGTCGACCTGGAGCCCTTCGGCCTCAAGAACGACAACGAGGTGTACTTCGCCGCCGACCGTCCCTACGGTCTGATCGAGGCGACCATCCTCCGCGACGGCGCCGACGCGCGCATCCCGGTGGACCTGACCAACCTGTAGGACCGCCCGTCCGGCCGGCCAGGCCGGCACGCGTCCCGGGGTACCGCAGTGGCCCCGGGGCGCGGCCCCCCCCGCAACACCCCAGAACTTCCTGAACTCGGCACCCGGAGCATCACACGGGGCGGCAGTACTGTCAGCTGCCAGGCCCCCGGTTTCGGCACTCAAATCCCCTGGGTCCTGCCGTGCCCGCACCGCCACTGAAAGCACGAGGAAGCCCCATGGCAGCCACTGACAGCGCGGTCGAGCGCATCGTCATCGAGAACTGTGCGATCGCGACCGTCGACGCCAACGACACCGAGTACGCCTCGGGTCACATCGTCATCGCCGGCAACAAGATCGAGGCCATCGGCGCGGGCAAGGCCCCCGAGAACCTCGAGAACGTCGTACGCCGCATCGACGGCACGGGCCACCTCGTGACGCCCGGCCTGGTCAACACGCACCACCACTTCTACCAGTGGATCACGCGGGGCCTGGCGACCGACCACAACCTCTTCAACTGGCTCGTCGCGCTGTACCCGACCTGGGCGCGCATCGACGAGCAGATGACGTACTCGGCCGCGCAGGGCTCCCTCGCCGCGATGGCCAAGGGCGGTGTCACCACCGCCATGGACCACCACTACGTCTTCCCCAAGGGCTCCGGCGACCTCTCCGGCTCGATCATCCGCGCCGCGTCCGAGATGGGCGTCCGCTTCACCCTCGCCCGCGGCTCCATGGACCGCAGCGAGAAGGACGGCGGCCTGCCGCCGGACCACGCCGTCGAGACCCTCGAGGGCGCCCTGGCCGACACCGAGGCGACCGTCAAGAAGTTCCACGACGCGTCCTTCGACTCGATGACCCAGGTCGCCGTGGCCCCCTGCTCCCCCTTCTCGGTCTCCACCGAGCTGCTCAAGCAGGGCGCCGAGCTGGCCCGCCGCCTGGGTGTGCGCATGCACACGCACGGCAGCGAGACGGTCGAGGAGGAGAAGTTCTGCCACGAGCTCTTCGGCATGGGCCCGACCGACTACTTCGAGTCGACCGGCTGGCTGGGCGAGGACGTGTGGATGGCGCACAGCGTCCACATGAACGACTCCGACATCGCCGCCTTCGCCCGGACCAAGACCGGTGTGGCGCACTGCCCGTCCTCCAACGCCCGTCTGGCCGCCGGCATCGCCCGCGTCCCGGACATGCTCGCCGCCGGCGTCCCGGTCGGCCTCGGCGTCGACGGCACGGCCTCCAACGAGTCCGGCGAGCTGCACACCGAGCTGCGCAACGCGCTGCTCATCAACCGCCTGAACCCGGTGCACCGCGAGGCCGCGCTCAACGCCCGCCAGTCGCTGCGCCTCGGCACCTACGGCGGCGCCCAGGTGCTCGGCCGCGCCGACAACATCGGATCGCTCGAGGTCGGCAAGCTCGCCGACCTGGTGCTCTGGAACCTGAGCACCTTCCTGCACTCCTCGATCGCCGACCCGGTGACCGCCCTGGTCTTCGGCGCGGCGGCCCCGGTGACGGCCTCGTTCGTCAACGGCAAGCAGATCGTCGAGAACAACCGCCTGCTGACCGCGGACGAGGACGCCATCGCCGTGTCCACGCGGGAAGAGGCCCAGCGCCTCGCGCGGATCGCCGCGCAGGCCTGATCCCCCACGGAATCCGGCCGGGGGGGACGGCCCCCGGCCGGTGGCCGCGGACCCGAGCGGGGTCCGCGGCAGCCGTTCCCGGGGGGTGCGGACGTCAGTGCCCGCACCCCCCGGGGCGGTGACTCGTGTACGTACACACGCCACCCCCCTCCCGTCTGTTTTGGCATGCCCTGAACAAATCGGGCATCCGTTCCCAACCGAACACCGCACAGGACTGATCCACCTCCCTGACACCCACGTCACCTGCCGACGTGTTAACCGACCGGAGGAAGCCCGTGGCCGTCACGCCCAGGTTTCGCAAAGACGCAGTCGCCAGCCCAGCGGAGAGGCACCCGGTCGACGAGACCCTGCCCCCGCTCCGGATGTTCACCAGCGGCCTCCAGCACGTGGCCGCGATGTACGCGGGGGTCGTCGCCCCGCCCATGATCGTCGGACCGGCCGTCGGCCTCTCCGCCACCGAGACGGCCTTCCTGATGGGGGCCTCCCTCTTCACCGCCGGCCTCGCCACCCTCCTCCAGACCCTCGGCTTCTGGCGGGTGGGCGCCAAACTCCCCTTCGTGAACGGCGTTTCGTTCGCCGGTGTCACCCCGATGGTCGCCATCGGCAAGGACCAGGGCGCCGACGCCATCCCCGTCATCTTCGGCGCGATCATCGTCGCCGGGGCCCTCGGCTTCTTCGCCGCCCCCTACTTCGGCCGCCTGGTCCGCTTCTTCCCGCCGGTCGTGACCGGTACGGTCATCACGCTGATCGGCGTCTCGCTGCTGCCCGTCGCCTTCAACTGGTCCCAGGGCGGCAACCGCACCGCCGCCGACTACGGCTCCCTCACCAACATCGGCATGGCCGCGGCCACCCTCGCCCTCGTGCTGCTGATGCGGAAGTTCCTGCGCGGCTTCCTCCGCCAGATCGCCATCCTGCTCGGCCTGGTCGCCGGCACCCTGATCGCGATCCCCGTCGGCATCACCGACTTCTCCGCCATCGGCCGCGCCGGACTCGTGGGCTTCCCCACCCCGTTCCACTTCGGCGCCCCGCAGTTCCACGTCGCCGCCATCGTCTCGATGTGCATCGTGATGCTGGTCTGCATGACGGAGTCCACCGCCGACATCCTGGCCCTCGGCCGGATCGTCGGACGCCCTGCCGACGCCCGCACCATCGAGGGCGGCCTGCGCGCCGACGCCCTCGGCAGCGCCCTCAGCCCCGTCTTCAACGGCTTCATGTGCAGCGCCTTCGCCCAGAACATCGGGCTGGTCGCCATGACCAAGGTGCGCAGCCGCTTCGTCGTCGCGGCCGGCGGCCTGATCCTCATCGCCCTCGGCCTCTGCCCGGTGGCCGCCTCCGTCATCGCCGTCGTACCGCTGCCGGTGCTCGGCGGCGCGGGCATCGTCCTGTTCGGGTCCGTCGCGGCGAGCGGCATCCAGACCCTTGCGGGCGCCGCCATGGAGAAGGGCGAGAACGCCCTGATCGTCGCCGCCTCCATCGGCATCGGCCTCATCCCGATCGCCGCGCCGGACTTCTACCACGCCTTCCCCGAGGACCTGCTGGTCGTCCTCGACTCGGGCATCAGCACCGGCTGCGTGGTGGCGATCCTGCTCAACCTCGCCTTCAACCACCTGGGTTCACGCCGGGACCGGGCGGCCGCAGCCGCCCAGGACCCGGTGCCGGTGCACTGACCGGGTGACGGGACGCTCAGCCGGCCGTGCGCGGCCGGGGCCAGGCCGGGGCCAGGCCCCGGCCCAGGGCCCGTAACGGCGCGGGGTCGGCCGAGGGAGCCGCGGCGTGCCCGGCCCCCGGGCCCGGCCGCCCGTCCGCGGCGTACCCGGCAGCCGCCCCGGAGCACCCGTCCGCGGACTGCCCGGCCGCCCCTGACCGCCCGTCCGCGGACTGCCCGGCCGCCCCGGACCGTCCGCCCGGGGCCGGCGCGGGCGCCGGGTCCGACCAGATGTCCGCCGGGACCGTGCGGACGCGGCGGCCCTCCGGGTCCAGCTCCTGGGCCGCGGACTTGCGCACGTACAGCGCGAGGGCCGAGTCGGCGATGCGCAACGCCGGTACCCTGCGGGTCAGTTCGGCGGTGTAGCGGGACAGCTCCGCGACCGTCCGCAGCCGTGCGCTGACCAGGAAGTTCCACGGGCCGCTGGTCGACATGCAGGCCCGCGTCTCGCGCAGCCCCGACACCGCCGCGGCACAGTCCGTCACATCGTGCTCGGCGACCTCGCCCCACAACGTCGCCGACACCGGCCAGCCGCTGTGCACGGACGCCAGCGAGCAGCTGAAGCGCAGCACCCCGCCCGCCTCCAGCCGGGCCAGCCGCCGCCGTACGGTCGACTCGCTCATCCCGCACCCGCGGGCCAGCGAGGCCACGCTGCGCCGCGCGTCCCCCGCCAGCGCCAGCACCAGCGGCCGGTCCTCCGCCGACAGCGGCGCCGTGACCGGCGCGGTGGTCGACACCGGCCGCTGCGCCTGGTCCGCGAGCTGCGCGGTCTGCGCCGGGGTCAGCTGGTCCAGGCGCCACCTGTTGGGCGAGTAGTGCACCGTCGTCACCATCGAGGACCGTGTGGCGACGACGCCGGGTATCCGCTGCACCCGGAACGACAGGTAGCGGTAGAGCGCCGTCAGGTCGGGTACGGCCACGAACAGCAGCAGGTCCCGGCTCCCGGTGAGGTGCTCGACCCGCAGCGCGTGCGCGTCGCCGGTCAGCGTGCGGCCCACGGCCGGGGCCGTGCCCGCCGTGCACGTGACCTCCACCCAGGCCATGCACGGCACGGCGAGACCGCTGCGCAGGCCCAGCCCCGCGGTCCAGGCGTCCCCGGCCGCCGACAGCCGCTCCCAGCGCCTGGCCAGCGTGTCCGGACGCGCGCCGAGGACCGGGGCCAGCCGCTCCCAGCTGGCCCGGGGCGCGAGCTGGAGTGCGTGGACGAGCGCCCGGTCCATGTCGTCCATGGCGGAAATGGCTGAGTTCATACCCTCCCCTGGCGGTTCTCCCGGTCACCGGCCGGAGGTCCGGTGTCACAGCCGATGATCTCCCTTTGGTGCATTCAACAAGTCACGGGGGCTCGTGCGTGCATCTTTGCGAAATCGGGGGAGGCGGCGTGGGCGGGTCCGGCTCGGGAGGAGCGGACGGGGCCGGCGCGGGACTGCGGGCCGCCGTGCCCGCCGAGCTGTCGAGCTTCGTCGGCCGGGAGCGAGAACTGGCCACGACGCTGGCCCTGCTGGCCACCGAGCGGCTGGTGACGCTGACCGGCCCGGCCGGCATCGGCAAGACCCGCATCGCGGTCCGCGCGGTCCGCGTGCTGCGCGAGCGACCGGTCGTGGCCGACGGCACCGGGGCCCCGGCCGCCGGTCCCGACGTGGTGTGGGCCGACCTCTCCGGGCTGCCCGAGGACCGCTGGGCCGCGCTGGAGGGCCGGCTCCTCCGCGAACTGGCCGGGCGGCGCGTCCTGCTGGTGCTGGACGGCTGCGAGCAGCTGGGCGACCTGTGCGCCGGGCTGGTGGCGCAGCTGCTGGTGCGGCTGCCGGGGCTGCGGGTGCTGGCCACGTCCCAGCGCCGGCTCGGCGTGCCGGGCGAGACCGGCTTCGCCGTACCGCCCCTGGCCGTGCCGCCCGCCGCCGCGTCGCCCCAGGGTGTGGTGCCGCAGGCTGTGGCGTCCCGGGGCGTGGCGGCCCCCGTGGGCCGACCCGACGCCGTCGACTACCCCGCCGTACGGCTCTTCGTGGAGCGGGCCCGCGGCGCCGACCCGTTCTTCGAGATCACGGGGCGCAACGCGGAACCCGTGGCGCGACTGTGCCGGGCCCTCGACGGCATCCCGGGCGCCCTGGAGCTGGCGGCCGGGCGGCTGCACCAGTACGCGCCGGAGCAGGCGCTGCGCCGCCTGGAGTCCGACCCCCTCGGCTTCCTGGCGGGCGGCGCCGGCCGCGGCACCCGGGCGGACGCCGAGCGCAGCCACCGGCTGCTGTCCCGGGACGAGCGGCTGCTGTGGGAGCGGCTCTCGGTGTTCGCCGGCTCCTTCGACCGGGCGGCCGTCGTGGCCGTCTGCGGGTTCGGCCGGCTGGGCCGGGACGCCGCGGCCGCCGCCCTGGGCCGGCTCGCGTCGGGCCTGCTGCTGGACGCGGGACCGGGCCGCTGGCGGCTGCCCCTGTCCGTACGGGCCCACGCGGCCCGGCTGCTGCTGGCGCGCGGCGAGAACGCGGAGGCGGTGCGGCGGCACTACGACTGGTACCGGACGGTGGCCGAGCGCGCGGCCCAGCTGTGGCGGGGCGGCAGCCAGCGGGAGGCCCGGGAGCTGGCCCTGCGGGAGCTGCCCGACCTGCGGGCCGCGATGAACCCGATGGCAGGTCCGGGTCCCGCCGCCACGCTGGAGATCGCGGTCGCCCTGTGGTTCCTCTGGATGGCCTGCGGCCTGCTCACCGAGGGACGCCGCCACCTCGAACGCGCCCTGGCCCTGCACCCGGCGCCCCGCCCGGCGCGGGCCCTGTGGCTGAACGCGTGGATCGCGGGCTGCCTCGGCGAGTGCGACGGCGCCGATCCGCTGCTGGTCGAGGGCTGGACGGCGGCCGTGCAGGAGGGGGAGGACACCTGCCTCGCCTACCTGGCGCACGTGCGGGGCACCGTGGCGCTGTGGGAGCTGCGGCCCGCCGACGCCGTCACCGAGTTCGCCGAGGCCCTGGAACTGCTGCCCGCGGAAACGGAGTTCGGGCCCGGACGGGCCGCGCTGGCCGCCTCGTACCTGATGGCTCTGGCCCGCACCGACCCCTTGGCGGTGCCGGTGACGGACGCGCCGCCCGCCGGGGACCGGTGGGCGCGCTCGTGGTTCGGGTACGCGCACGCCGAGGTGCTCAGGCGGGAGGCGCAGCAGGGGGCCGCCCGGGCCGAGGTGCTGCGGGCGCTCGGGGCGCAGCTGGCGCTGGGCGACGTACTCGGCCAGGCCGCCGCGGGGGAACTGCTGGCCGCGCTGGAGACCGACCTCGGGCGGCACCGGGACGCGGCGCGGCTGCTGGGTGCGGTGGACCGGATCCGGGCCGGGTTCCTCAAGGACCCCAGGGCGGCCGCGTACTGGGCCCGGGGGCGCGCCCCGGCGGAGGAGGTGCTGCGGGCCCGCCTCACCGAACCGCTGTTCGCGCGGGCCTACGCGGCCGGGGCCCGGGCGGGCCTGCGTGCCCTGCTGCCGGAGTCCGGCGAGGGCTGAGCGAGGGCTGAGCGAGGGCTGAGCGAGGGCTGAGCGAGGACCGAGCGAGGGCAGGGGGGAGGACCGGGCCAGGTCCCGGCAAGTGCTGACTCCACCCCTCCGTTTTTGGTCATGAAACGGTCATCAAATTCGTCGTGGGACGCAGAACCGGGCGCCCTGACGAGGCGTGATACCGCTCGACGCGTGCACCGGGCACGTCATGACGGGGGGTCAGAGTGGAACCCAGAACAGCAGTGAGAAGGACGGCGCTCGCCGCCACGGCGGTCGTGGCGCTGATCGCGGGGACGGCCCCGGCCGGCGCCCTGTCGGCGGCGCAGGCCCCGGACCCGGCCGCGAAGCCGGCCGCACGGAACGCCGCGGCGGCGCGGGCGGGGGCGTCCGCGGCCGTCACGCTCGTCACCGGGGACCGCGTCCACGTCGGCGCCGACGGCCGCGTCGCGCGCATCGACCGCGGCGAGGGCCGCGAGGGGATCGTGTTCTCCGTGCGGCGCGAGGGCGCGCACACGTACGTCGTCCCGCAGGACGCCCTGCGCCTGCTCGCCGACGGCGTCCTCGACCGGCGGCTGTTCGACGTCGCCCAGCTGGTGCGGGACGGCTTCGGCGACGCGCACAGCGCCACGCTGCCGCTGATCGTCCGCTACCGGCAGGGCGCGCCCGTCCGGGACACCTTCTCCGGGCTGGCCCGCGACCGGCGCCCGCTGCCGGCCGTCGGCGGCGAGGCGCTCACCACGCCGAAGGCGCAGGCCGAGGCCTTCTGGTCCCGGGTCACCGGCGGCGCCGACGCCCTCACGGCCGGAGCGACCGCCGCGACGGCGCCCGTCGAGCGCCTCTGGCTCGACGGCCGCGTCCGCGCCACCCTCGACAAGAGCGTGCCGCAGATCGGCGCGCCCGCCATGTGGCAGGCCGGCTACACCGGCAAGGGCATCACCGTCGCCGTCCTGGACACCGGGGTCGACCAGACCCACCCGGACCTCAAGGGCGTCGAGAAGGCGGAGAAGAACTTCAGCAACTCGCCCGACAGCAAGGACCGCCACGGGCACGGCACGCACGTGGCCTCCACCATCGGCGGCTCGGGAGCCCGGTCGGGCGGCCTCTACAAGGGCGTGGCGCCCGGCGTCCGGATCCTCGACGGCAAGGTCCTCGGCGACGACGGCTTCGGCAACGAGTCGGACATCGTCAGCGGCATGCAGTGGGCCGTCGACCAGGGCGCCAAGGTCGTCAGCATGAGCATCGGCGGCCAGGACGGTCCCGACGTCGACCCGAAGGAGGACGCCGTCGCCCGGCTCTCCTCCAAGGCCCTGTTCGTGGTGGCCGCCGGCAACGACGGCGACAAGAACGGCACCGTCAACTCGCCCGGCAGCGCCCCCGCCGCCCTCACCGTCGGCGCGGTCGACAAGCAGGACCGGCTCGCGGAGTTCTCCAGCCGCGGCCCCACGGCCACCGGCGTCCTGAAGCCGGACGTCACCGCCCCCGGCGTCGACATCACCGCCGCCCGGACCACCCAGGGCCCCGACGGCCCGGGCGACGGCTACCTGCCCATGAGCGGCACCTCCATGGCAACCCCGCACGTCTCGGGCGCCGCAGCCCTGCTGTTCCAGCAGCACCCGACCTGGAGCGGCGCCCGCATCAAGGCCCTGCTCACCGCGTCGGCCAAGCCCAACCCGAAGTACAACGCCCTCCAGCAGGGCGCCGGCCGGATCGACCTGGCCCGCGCCCGCACGGCCGTCGTCGTCTCCTCGCCCGGCTCGCTCGACTTCGGCACGCACCTCTGGCCGCACGGCGACGACAAGCCAGCCAGCAAGACCCTCACGTACCGCAACCACGGCACCAAGGCCGTCACCCTCAAGCTGACCGCCGCCGGCAGCGACTCCGCCGGCCGGCCCGCCCCGGCCGGCATGTTCACCGTCAAGAACACGCAGCTCACCGTCCCGGCCGGCGGCACCGCGCAGACCACCGTCACCGTCGACACCCGCAAGGGCACGGCCGACGGCCAGTTCGGCGGCAGCGTGCTGGCCGCCGGTGACGGCCAGTCGGTGCGCACCGGCCTGGCGGTCGTCCGCGAGGTGGAGTCGTACGACATCACGCTGCGGCACAGGGACGAGAACGGCGGGACCCCGGACGCCTACTACGCGACGCTCACCAGGACCGGCGCCGGCGGCCCCGGGGAGCCCATCTACCCGGAGATCGAGGAGGACGGCACCGTCGTCCAGCGGCTGGCCAAGGGCACCTACCACCTGGAAAGCCTCGTGATCAGCCCCGGCACCGACAACCGGATGGCCGTCTTCGTCCAGCCGGTCCTCAAGGTCACCGGCAAGGCCACGGTCACCATGGACGCCAGCAAGGCCAAGCCGTTCGCCGTCACCCCCGCCGACCCGGCCGCGCGCCTGGTCTCCGCCAACGTCGGCTACGACGCGGCCGGCACCGGCGTGAGCGGCAGCTGGGTCGTCGCCGGTTCGACGAAGTTCCGCACCGCCGCGCTCGGCCCGTCCCTGCCCACGCTGCGCGCGCAGTACAACGGCGTGTGGAAGGTGCCCGGCGCCGCCGGCAGGAACGTCGACCACCGCCTCGCCTTCAACCGCACCGGCAGCTGGTTCACCGGCCTGACCCGCACCGTCACCAAGGCCGACGTCGCCGAGGTCCGGCTCGGCTTCGGCGCCTCCGTCACCACCGCCAAGGGCGTGCTCTACGCGTCCCCGGCCGACGAGGCGGGCTACAGCGTCGGCATCCAGGAGTCCACGACCACCCTGCCGGCCGCCACCACGCAGTACCTGAGCACCGAGGGCGTGCGCTGGTCCTGGATCGCCTCCCAGAACAACGCCCGGAACGAAGGCCGCTTCATCTTCACCAAGGGCATGACGGCCTACAAGCCGGGCAAGCGCT
Organism: Streptomyces sp. NPDC101118; assembly: GCF_044759445.1. Taxonomy (NCBI): domain Bacteria; kingdom Bacillati; phylum Actinomycetota; class Actinomycetes; order Kitasatosporales; family Streptomycetaceae; genus Streptomyces; species Streptomyces sp. NPDC101118. The sequence continues at coordinate 63,102 of NZ_JBIVZG010000033.1, forward strand.
ACACGCTGAACTTCAACACCGGCGTCGTCGGCCCCGACCTGGCGGCCGGCACCGACCAGGAGGCGGCCCGGACCGGCAACTACGTCAACGCCTACCTCCAGCTGTTCAACGACGGCGCCGGCCACTCGGGCAGCTCCGTGACCACCGGCGGCTTCACCCGCCTGGAATCCGGCGGCAAGGTCCTCGCCGAGACCGGCGCCACCGACTGGCTGAGCACCGAGGTCCCGGCGACGAAGGCCGAGTACCGCCTGACCAAGGAGGCGACCCGGTCGGCCGCGGACACCACCACCAGCACCAAGGTCTCCGCCGTCTGGACGTTCACCTCGGCCCGCCCCGCCGGCGAGGAGACGGCCCGGCTGCCGCTCTCGACCGTGCGGCTCTCCCCGGCGCTGAGCCTGCGCAGCACGGCCCCGGCCGGCAGCACCCTGAAGGTGCCGCTGCACGTGGCAGGCGCGGCCGCGGGCACCGGACGGGTCGCCGTGCTGACCGTCAAGGTCTCCTTCGACGGGGGCACGACCTGGAAGCCGCTCACGGTGACCACCGACGCCGGCGGGGCGCGCTCGGTCAGCGTGAAGCACCCGGCCTCGGCCAAGGCGGTCTCCTTCCGCGTGTACCTCAAGGACAAGAGCGGCAACTCCGTCCTGGAGACGATCACCAACGCCTACCGGCTCGCGCCGTGAGGTGACACCTCGTCACACCGTCCACGAGCCTGAGGCCCGGCCCCGCACGAGCGGGGCCGGGCCTCAGGCCTTCGCGGAACTCCGCCGGTCTACGAGACCGGGCTGAGGTACATCCCCGACGCGTCGGAGCCGGCCGTGTTCCGGCAGGTGAAGCTGCCGGTCGGCTGCGCCCACAGCAGGGAGAGGCAACGGCCCTGGGCGAGCTGCCCGTAGTGGTTCGGGTGCATGGACTCCTGGACCTTGCCCTGCGACTCGCTGCTGTCGATCCAGCGGGCCCACTCGCTCGAAGCGCCCGACGCGGGCACCGTGGAGCTCACCAGCCTGCTGGACGTCGAGCAGACCTCACGGCCCTGGAGCATGTCGCGCAGGTCCAGGAACTGCGCGCCCTTCGCCGCGGCCACGCCCTTCAGACGGTTCGCGATCTGCGGGACGAGGGAGTCGCGCGCCCAGTCGGCGTCCTTGTTCCAGAACGGGCAGCCGCCGGTGTTGACCCGGCTCCAGCCGCTCTCGGAGTACCGGTTCTCCGCCGCCCGCGGGATCGGCGACGGGTACGACTGGAGGATCAGCCGGTACGAGGAGGAGCTGTAGCCGGCCGCGGACATCACGGCACGGATCTCGTCGATCGCCTTGCCGACCTTGGCCATCACGCCGTCGATCTTGGAGTCGACCACGGGCTGCTGGTCGTCGTGGCAGTACGAGTACCAGACGATGTAGTCCTTGGCGCACTTGGCGATGATGTCGGCGAAGCCGAGGTCGTTGCCGCCGATCGACAGGGTGACGGCCTTGACGTCGTTCGCGGCGGCCACGGCGGCGAGCTGGTCCGCCTGGGGGGCCTCGCCCTTGTAGGAGACGCCGCCGTTGGAGGAGCGGAAGACGTTGTCCGTGACCGCGCCGGAGCAGGCCAGGTTGATCAGGGCCTGCGCCCCGGTGCCGGTGGTGCTCTTCACCTCGGCCGAATCGGAGCGGTGGCAGCCGTTGGCCGCCGTCGTTCCGTATACGCGGCTGGGGTCGTACGTGCTGCCGCTGACCCAGGCGCGGTCGGTGCCGTCCCGGCTGCCGGAGTTGGTCAGGCTGTTGCCCTTCCAGCGGCCGGCCTCGCCGGAGATGTAGCTGTCGCCCATGGAGACGATCGCGGTGGGCCCGCTGCCGGGACTCGCCACGGCGCTGCCCGAGCCCGCGGCCAGCACGGAGCCGGCCAGCAGGGGCAGCGCGAGAGCGGCGGCGGCGAGACGCCGGCGGGGGGCGGCGCCGGGGCGCCGGTGGGGGAACGGGGAGGTGCTTGCGGTGCGGGATCCGGTCACTGCGGAACTCCTGCGTTCGGCCGCACCCACGCAGAACGGATCAACGCGGACGCATGGCTGGGGAAGTGGGGGTACCGCCGGCCGGTGGCAAACGGAAAGGTGCCATGGCGCGATTTGTTACCGCTAGGTAGCCGCAGATTTCGATTGGGTAACGCCCGACCGATCGTTCGGCTGAGGTTCTGTCACTTCCCCGGTGGCCGGAATCCCCTGTTCCTGAGGGGTGCTCAGCCACGTGCCCGCTGAGCAGCGGCGATGCCGGCGAGGAGGGTGGGGCCAGTGGGGAGAAGGGTTACCCGCGGTCGCATTCCGGTACCCCGGACCTCCCCGGGGCGGAAAAACCGCTTCGATGCCGACGCGAAACGGGGCCGAAAACGAAACCGCCCCCGGAGTCGGTGACTCCGGGGGCGGCGAGGGGGTCCGGTCGCTGTGCGTTACCGCCCGGACCCGTCCGTCAGCCGACCAGCTGGTCGTACGCGGGGAGGGTCAGGAAGTCCGCGTAGTCGGCGTCCAGCGAGACCTGGAGGAGCAGGTCGTGGGCCTGCTGCCACTTGCCGGCCGCGAAGGCCTCCTCGCCGATCTCGGCGCGGATCGCCGCGAGCTCCTCGGCCGCCACCGCGCGGGCGAGGTCGGCCGTGGCGAGCTCGCCGTTCTCGAAGACCACGCCGGCGTTGATCCACTGCCAGATCTGCGAACGCGAGATCTCCGCGGTGGCCGCGTCCTCCATCAGGTTGAAGATGGCGACCGCGCCCAGGCCGCGCAGCCAGGCCTCGATGTAGCGGATGCCGACCTGGACGGCGTTGCGCAGGCCCTCGTACGTGGGCTTCGCGTCCAGCGAGTCGATCGCGATCAGGTCGCCGGGGGCGACGGCGACGTCCTCGCGCAGCCGGTCCTTCTGGTTCGGCTTGTCGCCCAGGACCGCGTCGAAGGAGGCCATCGCGATCGGGACCAGGTCCGGGTGCGCGACCCAGGAGCCGTCGAAGCCGTCGCCGGCCTCGCGGTCCTTGTCGGCCTTGACCTTCTCGAAGGCGACCTTGTTGACCTCCGCGTCCTTGCGGGACGGGATGAACGCGGCCATGCCGCCGATGGCGTGCGCGCCGCGCTTGTGGCAGGTGCGGACGAGCAGTTCGGTGTACGCCCGCATGAACGGGGCGGTCATCGTCACCGCGTTGCGGTCCGGGAGGACGAACTTCTCGCCGCCGTCACGGAAGTTCTTGACGATGGAGAAGAGGTAGTCCCAGCGGCCGGCGTTCAGGCCCGCGGCGTGGTCGCGCAGCTCGTAGAGGATCTCCTCCATCTCGTACGCGGCGGTGATGGTCTCGATCAGGACGGTCGCGCGGACGGTGCCCTGCGGGATGCCGACGTAGTCCTGGGCGAAGACGAAGATCTCGTTCCAGAGGCGCGCCTCCAGGTGCGACTCCGTCTTCGGGAGGTAGAAGTACGGGCCCTTGCCGAGGTCGATCAGGCGCTGGGCGTTGTGGAAGAAGTACAGGCCGAAGTCGACGAGCGCGCCGGGGACCGGACGGCCGTCGAACTGGACGTGACGCTCCTCCAGGTGCCAGCCGCGGGGCCGCATCACGACGGTCGCGAGCTCGGCGGCGGGCTTCAGGGCGTACGACTTGCCGGACCGCGGGTCGGTGAAGTCGATGCGGCGCTCGTAGGCGTCGATCAGGTTGAGCTGGCCGAGGACGACGTTCTCCCAGGTGGGAGCCGAGGCGTCCTCGAAGTCGGCGAGCCAGACCTTGGCGCCCGAGTTCAGGGCGTTGATGGTCATCTTGCGGTCGGTCGGACCGGTGATCTCCACGCGGCGGTCGTTGAGCGCGGCCGGCGCCGGCGCAACCTTCCAGTCGCCCTCGCGGACCTGTGCGGTGTCCGGGAGGAAGTCGAGGTGGGAGGTGCGGGCGATCTCGGCTCGCCGCTCGGCGCGACGGGCGAGGAGCTCGTCGCGGCGGGGGGTGAACCGCCGGTGCAGCTCGGCCACGAAGGCCAGCGCCGCTTCTGTGAGGACCTCGTCCTGCCGTGGCAGGGGCTCGGCGTCGACGATGGCCAGCGGGGACGGCGCTGGTGCTGACATAGCTGTCACTCCTTCAGCGGCGGTGCCTGGCGGCCGCGAGGACGCTCGTACTGCTCGTATCTGCTCGTGCTGGGCAGGTCGGCCGGTGCCGGGGAGGCCGGCCTGCGGCACGGAGTGCCGCCGGGCGGAGAGAGTTCCTGATGCGGTCGCGGGCGCCGTCTGGGGGTTCAGGGCGCTTCTGACCAGTGGATAGTAATTTCCACGTGGTGGAAGTTCAATGGTTTGTTGATGTCGAGATTCTCTGAGTCGACAGATTCTGGCTCTGAGTGCCACGCCGGTCACGGACCGCGCTCGACCCTCACTCCAGGCGTCGCAGGTCGGAGGGGGTGTCGATGTCGTAGGGCTCGGCGATGTCCGCGCATTCGACCAGAGTGAGGTCCGCCGCGTGGTTTGTCAGGTGTACACGCGCACCGCGGTCCCCGGTCGCGGTCGCGGTGATGTCCGCCCAGCGGTCCGACCCGAACAGGACGGGGTGGCCGCGCTCACCGTCGTACGCCGCGGCGGCGAGCGTGGCGGGGGAGCGGTACGCGGCGAGCACCCGCTTGAGGGCGTCCGGGCCGATGCCCGGCTGGTCGACCAGGGACACCAGGACGGCGGGCGGCACGGGGTCGGCCCCGCCGAGCGAGGCGAGCCCGAGCCGCAGGGAGGAGCCCATGCCCTCCTCCCAGTCCGGGTTGTCGACCACGACGCACCCGGCCAGGTCGGCGCGCTCGCGCACCTCGGCGGCGGACGCGCCCAGCACGACGTGGATCGGCGCGCACCCCGCCTCGCGCAGCACGCGGACGGCGTTCTCGACGAGCGGGCGGCCGTGGTGGGGGAGCAGCGCCTTGGGCCGCCCCCCGAGCCGCCGCCCGCCACCGGCGGCGAGCAGGAGACCGGCGATGGGCGTGGGCTTCGGAACCGGGTTCTGGGACATGCCACGTTGCTTACCACGGGGTGGTGGCGTCCGAGGCCCCGTACCGGTTGACTGGCCCGCGCAGCGGAGGCGCTGCGCGAGGCGCGAGTGGAGAGCGGCGCGGTGGCTGATGTCGCGGGCGAGTACGAGGACCCCCGGGTGGCCGGCCTGCAGCGGGCGGTGAGCCGGCTGCGCCGGGAACTGGCCGCGTACCGCGGCGACTTCGCGGAACGTCACATCGCGGAGGACGAACTCGCCGCCCTCCACGCCATGACCCTGGGCGGCGCGGTCGAAGCCCGCCGCCTGCGCCGGTCACTCCTGGTCGTGGCGGGCGCGATCGGGTCGGTCAGCGCCCTGTCCCAGGCGCTGGCTGAGGTCCGCGGAGCCGTGGAGGCCTTCGGCTGACCGGTCCTGCCCGAACCCCTCCACGTACCGCCTCTGCCACGGCGTCTCCACCGCCCGCGGGTGGTACCGGGCACGCACGTACGCGACCGCCTCGTCCGCGGGTACGCCGTCCAGCACGGCCAGACAGGCCAACGCGGTACCGGTCCGCCCGCGTCCCCCACCGCAGGCGACCTCGACCCGCTCGTCCCCGGCCCGCTCCCAGGCCAGGGTGAGCACCCTCAGGGCCTCCCCCCTGTCGCGCGGCAACCGGAAGTCCGGCCACCGCAGCCACCGGTACTCCCAGGGCACCGCAGCGGGAGGCCGGCCCAGCAGATACACCCCGTACGAAGGCGGGGGCCCGTCGGGCACCCCAGCCCGCAGCGCCCTCCCCCGCACAAGCCGCCCGGAGGGCAGAACCAGCACGCCGGGAGAGCCGGAATCCCAGGAGAAACCCATGCACCCACCCTAAATCCCGCCCGGGACACCAGAGTTCCGCCCAGCGGACCGGAGAGCCGGACATCGGGACCCGGCACCGCAGGGCAGGGCTCGGACCGGCATGATCCGCCCGCCGCATGGCGAAAAGCACGCCGCGGCCTCCCGGCAGGAGGCCTCCGGCACCTGCCTGGCCGTGAGATCCGCTGAGCGGAACTGTCGACAGGTCATCCGCGGGTGCAGACGCCGGGAGGGCTCGGACCGGCATGATTCGCCCGCCAGCACGGGAGAACAACGGCGCAGCCTCCCGGCAGGAGTCAACCGGCACCTTCCGGGCGTTGAGATCCGCTGAGCGGAGGTGATCTGCGGGTCCAGACGCCCGGAGGGCTCGGACCCGGTATCGATGGCAGTGTGGGCTCCCTGATCAGCCCCGGACGGCCTGGCGGCCGCCGGGCCGGCGGGAGCGCGTAGCGATCTGTGGCGGCTTATGAAGGGGCACAGGCGGCCCGGAGGCCGCTGAGACGGCTGGGGGGCCTACGGACGCTGTCGCGTCCGCCCCGTGGGGCGGGGGTTCGCCTTGGTGCAGGGAATCGCACCCGGCACCGTCAGGCCTGAGGTGTCCCCCCTGGGCGTCCTTCCTGGGGGTGTCCGCCGAGGGCTTTGCCTTCCGGGCCGGGGTG
>NZ_JBIVZG010000034.1:0-69164 GCF_044759445.1 Streptomyces sp. NPDC101118
CGGCTCCACGCACCTCCGGCCGAAAGCCCCTCGCCCTGACCCCGCCCCAGTGTCGATTAAGCGCAACTCCGGCCGGAGCCGGCGGCCGGCGGGGCTCAGTGGCCGGGACGCGGCGGTGGGCCCGTGGCCGGGTTCCGGGGGACCAGGCGGAAGCCGGTGATCAGGTCCGGCTGGATGCGCAGCGTGCCGTGGGTCTCCTCGGCGACCCACGGCGTGAGGGTCCGCGCGTACCGGGCCGCCGTCTCCGGGTCGGCGACCGGGAGCGCGTACCCCGTGGCCACGACGCTCCAGCCGAGCCGGGTGCGCGGGTCGATGACGTCGGCCTCGTAGGCCACCACCACGCCCTGCGGGTCCGACGGGGTCATGAGGGAGGACAGCGCACCGTCCCCGTGGACGCGGACCACGATGGCGTCGCCGTCCATGAGGTGGTTGACCGGGCGCACCATCGGCAGCGCGTGCTGGGTGAAGACGATCCGGCCGAGCTGGACGGACCCGAGCAGCCGTAGCGCCTCGGCGCGGTCGAGTTCACGCAGGCCCCGGGGCCCGGGCCGGTGGCAGACCGGTCGGCTGGTCGTACGGTTCATGGTCACATCCTTCGCTCGCCCGGGCGGCCGGCCCCGCGGCCGCACCCTGCCAGCGTCGCAGTGGCCCGCCCGCCGCGACCAGGGCCGAAAGGTCCCGTCACGACGGCCGGTAGGCCAGGACCCGGTCGGCGCCGAGCAGCCTCAGGGCCACGGCCGTCAGCTGCGGCACGCCGGTGAGCCGGAGGCGTGCCCCGGCGGCGCGGCAGCTGTGGTCCAGGTCCAGGAAGAGGCCGATGCCGGAGCTGTCGCAGAAGGTCAGGCCGGTGATGTCGAGGACGAGGTCGGGCCCGCCGGGCGCGATGCTGCGCGTCAGCGGGCCGCGGACCTGCGCCGCGGTGAGTATGTCGAGTTCCCCCGAGAGCGCCATGCGGGTCATTCCGTCGCGGTCGACGGCGGCTTCCAGAGCGATGAGGTCCGTGATCATGGCAGCTCCTTGCCGTGCCACCCGGCCGCCGTGGGTGGGCGCCGGAGGTGGTTCGTGGGTCTGACGCCGCCCACCCCATCGCACGCGAGGGGGAGTCGAGAAGGACCCCTGGGGCCCGGATACAGGGCCGAAGGTCCCTGTTCGGCCGCGGGGTGAAGAGGGACGTACGGCCCTGTCCGTTCGTCCCGCGGGCCGCCAGGATGACCCCGGGTGCCCGTCCAGGCGGGAGGGGCACCGCCGGAACGGAGTGCTGGGATGACCTACGACGATGGCGCCCCCGGGGCTGCAGCCCCGGTGCGGGTGTTCCTGCTCGACGACCACGAAGTGGTCCGGCGGGGGGTCCTCGACCTGCTGGAGGCGGAGCCCGACCTGACCGTGGTCGGCGAGGCGGCCACGGCCGAGCAGGCACTGGCCCGGGTGCCCGCGCTGCGCCCGGACGTCGCCGTCCTCGACGTGCGCCTGCAGGACGGTGACGGTGTCTCAGTCTGCCGCGAACTGCGCTCCCGGATGCCGGACCTGGCCTGCCTGATGCTGACGTCGTTCGACGACGAGGAGGCCTTGCTCGACGCGATCATGGCCGGGGCGTCGGGTTACGTGCTGAAGCAGATCCGGGGCACCGACCTGGTCACCGCGGTACGCACGGTGGCCTCGGGGAAGTCGATGCTCGACCCCGGTGCGACCGCCCGCGTGATGGCGCGCCTGCGCGGCGAGCGCCAGCGGGAGGAGGAGCCGGTGCCGGCGGGCCTCTCGCACCTGAGCGAGCGGGAGCGGGAGGTGCTCGCGATGGTGAGCGAGGGCCTGACCAACCGCCAGATCGGCGACCGGCTCTTCCTCGCCGAGAAGACCGTCAAGAACGTGATCTCCCGGCTGTTCGCGAAGCTCGGCGTGGAGCGCCGGGTCCAGGCCGCGGTGATCGCCAGCCGGCACCTGGGCGGCGGGGCCGGGGACCCCGGCGAGGATGCCGAGCGCGCGGAGCGGCGTACGGGGAGCATGGGGACCACGGGGACCACGGGGGCCATGGGGATGCGGCCCGGGTCTTGATGCGGCCGATGCGTGCGGGGTGCTGCCCCGGTGCTCTCCGGGTCCTGCCCCGGTGCTCCCCGCGGGGAGCACCCGCGGGTGCTCCCCAGGTCCTCCCGGGTCCTGCCCGTCTTGATCCGCACGTCGTCCGGCCTCGTCGGACCTCGTCGGGCCTCGGCCCTGTTCAGGTGGGCTGACCCCGCCTGAACAGGGGTTTGGGACGACTTCGGGTGTGCGGGGCGGGTCAGGTGTGCGGGATGACGGCCACGGGGCAGTGCGCGTGGTGGAGTGCGGCGTGCGCGGTCGATCCGATGCGCGGGCCGACCGGGGTGCGCCGTACCCGTCGGCCGACGACCAGCAGCGAGGCGCGGCCCGAGGCGGACAGCAGGACCTGGCCGGCGCTGCCGATCTCGACGTGCTCGGTCACCTGGACCTCGGGGAACCGCTCCCGCCAGGGTGCCAGGACGGTGCCGAGCGCCTTGCGCTCGTACGGTTCCAGCCCGCCGGCCTCGTCGGCCAGCGCCAGGGAGCCCGGGCTGTAGGCGTACAGCGGCGGCAGGCTCCAGGCCCACACGGCGCGGAGGCGGGAGCCCCGGGCCCGGGCGGCTTGGAAGGCGAAGCGCAGTACGTCGGCGCTTTCGTCGGCGCCCCCCTGCACCCCGACCACGACCTCGCCGTCCGCACCGGGCCGGAACTCCTCACCGCCGGGCGCGTGACGGCCCGGCCCTTCGGTGCCGGACACCTTGCCGCCCGGCCCCTCGACGCCGGACGCGACACCGCCCGGCCCCTCGACGCCGGACGCGACACCGTCCGGCCCCTTCCCGCCGGAGGCGTCACGGTGCGGGCCCCCACGGCCCGGCGTGGCGTGGTCCGGCAGGTGGTTCATGTGGGCCTCGGACCCGGCGGGGCGGCGGACCGACACCACCGGGCAGTGCGCCTCGGCGATGACCTGCTGCCCGTACGAGCCCAGCAGGAAGCCCAGCACCGCGCCGTGGCCGCGGCTGCCGAGCACCAGCAGCTCTGCGTCGCGGGACTCGCGCAGCAGGGCCGGCACGGCGTGCTCGGGTACGACCGTGGCGGCGACCGCCAGCTCCGGCCGGCGGGCGCGGACCCGGGCCAGGGCCGCTTCCAGCAGCACGCGCGCCCGCTCGGCCTCGGTCTCCGGGTTCTGTACGAGCGGCAGGTCCAGCGGCTCCCAGCGCCAGGCGTGCAGCAGCCGCAGGCTCGTCCCGCGACGCGCCGCCTCGTCGGCGGCCCAGTCCGCGGCGGCCAGGCTCTCCGGGGATCCGTCCACGCCTGCGGTGATGCCTCGGGTGGTCATCGTGCTGCCCTTCGGGTCGTCGGGTGCCCTGCGCCCGTGCGGTCTCGTGCCCGTGCGGTCTCGTGCTCACGCTCACGCTCGCGCTCGCGCCGGGTCTCGTGCGGAGGGGCAGACGGGGGAGGCGCCCCTCCGCACCACCAGCCTGTCGCTCCCCCGCGGTGCGGGCACCGGCCCGAAGGTCCCGGGAAGGGGGACGGTGTTCCCTTGCCGGTGCCTGCGCGCTGTGCGAACCGTGCGGGCTCGCGGGGGGATGGGAGGAGGTGCGGCCGAACGTATGTACCCCAGCCCGGAAACCCCGGCTCCGCTTGCGCGGGAAATCGAACAAGTGGCCTAATTTCGTCATGGCGCGAACCACCTTCCCCGATGACCTCCTGCTCACCCAGATCCATGTGATCCGGACGTACGCCGCCCTCGCGGCGCTCCCCCCGACCGTCGGCGCCACCGCGCTGCGGAGGCGGCTGGTCCAGGAGCTCCGGTGCCTCTACGCCCACCCGTACTGGTCCGAGCCCGGCCACTCCTCCGCGTCCCTGGTGGAACTCCGCCGTCAGGCCCGCGGGCTCGCCTGGACGGTCGCGGCCTGAAACCGCTCCCCTCGGTACCGCCTCCCTCGGTACCGCCCCCTCCGCGGCCCCGGCCCCGGCCGGCCCCGTCCTTCCGCGTCAGCGGCGCGTAAGGAGTCGGGGGGCCGGCGTCAGGGCGGCGTCAGGGGTGCACCGGATGCGGGACCCGGGAGTGCCCGGCCGGGCATGGTGCCGGTTGTGCGCCCCGCACCGCCTCCCCGCGACCGGGACGCCACCCTGCCGTCACCGGCCCCGAGGAGGCCCCCATGTGCACGTTCCGGTACGACGACGACCCCGACCCCGACCCCGACCCCGAGGAACGGACCCCGGCCGGACCCCTCTGCGTTCCGATCCGGCCGGGCACGCGCGAGGTCGCGGTACGCGTGTTCCGCACCCCGCTGGGCGAGCGGACCGCGGTGGGGTTCACCACCCCCGCCCGGCTCGCCGCGACGCTCGGCGCCGGGCAGGCCTGGATCCGGCTCTCGGAGGCCGCGCTCCGCGCGATGACGGAACCCCTCGGCGTCCTCCTTCTGACGCTCGACCCGACGTTCACCGCTCCCGCCGTGACCCCCGCCCCGGCCGCGCGGCCCGTTCCGGGCGGGGCCGCGGGCACGGGTGAGGACGGGCCGCGCGACGGCGCCGTCGCCGCACGGGGAGCCGCCTCGTGACCGCCGGTCTCGTCGCGGCCCCACCCACCGGCACGGACGCGGGGCCCGCCGTCTGGCCCGCGTCCACCGCGCCCCTCCCCCGCGGGGGCCTGTCCGTCGGCGGGGTGGACCTCACCGAGGTCGCGGAACGCTTCGGCACCCCCGCCTACGTGCTGGACGAGGGCGAGGTGCGGGCGCGCTGCCGCGCGTACCGGGCCGCCTTCCCCGACGGCGACGTGCTCTACGCGGCCAAGGCGTTCCTGTCGCGCGCGATGGTCCGCTGGGTCCTGGAGGAGGGCCTGGGGCTGGACGTGTGCTCGGCCGGCGAGCTCGAACTCGCCGTCAGGGCGGGCTTCCCGCCCGGTCGGACCGTGCTGCACGGCAATGCCAAGTCGCCCGCCGACCTCGCGGGCGCGGTGCGGCTGGGGGTTGGCCGGATCGTGGTCGACAGCATCTCGGAGATCGCCCGGATCGCCGCCGCCGTCGGCCCGCGCGGTTGCCAGAAGGTGCTGGTCAGGGTGGTGCCGGGGGTGTCCGCCGGGGGCCACGCGAAGGTCCGTACCGGTACCGAGGGCCAGAAGTTCGGGCTGTCGGCGGCCGACGGGTCGGCCCAGGACGCGGTCGCCCGCGTGCTGGCCCGGCCGGAGCTGGAGCTCGCCGGCCTGCACTGCCACATCGGTTCCCAGATCGCCTCGGCGGAGCCCTATCTGGCCGCCCTGCGCCGCATGACCGGACTGCTCGCCCGGATACGGGACGACCACGGCGTCGCCCTGCCGGAGCTCGACCTCGGCGGCGGGCACGGCATCGCCTACCGGCCCGGTGAACCCGCCCTCGCCCCGGATGCGCTCGCCGCGGCCCTCCGTACGGAGCTGGCCGTGCGCTGCGGTGCCGCCGGGCTGCCCGTACCGAGGCTGACCGTGGAGCCCGGCCGCGCGGTCGTGGGGCCAGCCGGGGTCGCGCTGTACCGGGTGCTGGCCGTGAAGCGCACGGGCGGCACGGTGTTCGTCGCGGTCGACGGGGGCATGAGCGACAACCCGCGGCCCGCCCTGTACGGGGTCCGCTACGCGCCCCGCCTGATCGGCCGCGCCCCGGGGGCCGCCCCGCCGGTCACGGCCACCGTCGCGGGGCGCCACTGCGAGGCCGGCGACGTACTGGCCACGGACGTGGAACTGCCCGGGGACGTCCACCCGGGAGACCTGCTCGGCGTCCCGGCGGCCGGCGCGTACCACCTCTCGATGGCCTCCGCCTACAACATGGTCGGCCGGCCCCCGGTCGTCGCCGTCCACGAGGGCGCCGCCCGCCTCCTGGTCCGCCGCGAGACCCTCTCCGACCTCTGCCTCAGGGACGTGGGCGACTGAGGGTCTCCGGCGGCCGTCCGGATCCGGCCGGTCAGGCCTTGCGGGCCAGACGGGCCGGTCAGGCCTTGCGGGCCAGACGGGCCGGTCAGGCCTTGCGGGCCAGCGGCTGCCCGGCGAAGCTCACGCCGCCCAGGCCGTGGGCCACGAGGCTGCGGATGTTGGCGTGGTCGGTGTCGTCCGGCGTCGCCACCACCTTGCGGTAGTGCTCACCGAAGGCCAGCAGTGCCTCTTCGTCGCTCAGCCCCTCCAGCACGGCGAGTCCGAGCGTCTTGCAGGAGCCCTCGTTCTCACCCGCGGCATTTTCGACGTCGCCGTTGCGGAACGCCTGCGGCTGGTACTCGTAATGCGCGGCGACGAAGGCCAGGGTGTCGGCGAACTCGTGCTCACCCGACGCAAGGCTTGCCCGCAGCGAGTTCAGATCAGTCATGTTGGTTCCCCTGGGTTGAGCAGACGTTCCGATTGCCGTCCGTGACCGGACGACAATACCCGACCGGCTGCGGACCGGTGGGCCCGGGTATCCGCCGCACGCAGAAGGCGCCGGAGAGGAATTCTCCTCTCCGGCGCCTTCCGGCCGGGCCGCTGGTCACTTGCCGAGCTTCTTCTTCACCTCGGCCTTGATGTCCTTCTTGATGTTCTTCACCGTGCCGCCCTTGCCCGTGCCGTCGCCGCCCACGGCGGTGGCGTCGCCGGTGTTCACGGCGTCCGCGCTGGCGTTGCCGCCGGTCGCGTTGCCCGTGGTGATGGTGCACTTGCCCTTGCAGCTGCCGACGCCGCTGTTCGCGTCACCGCCCTTGGCCTCGCCGCCGACGGTCGTGTTCTCGGCATTCGCGTCGCCGCCGGTACCGATGCCGTCGGCGCTGTCCGCCGGGGCGAGCGTGACGACCGACTGCGGGGCGGGCGCGGCCATCGCGGTCGCGGGGAGGGCGATGCCGCCGCCCAGCAGGGCGAGGGAAGAACCGGCCAGGGCAACGCGACGGGTCAGAGAGATCTGGAACATCGGAATTCTCCATTCGGTTTCGGAAGAAGATTTCGAACCGCCCCCGATCGCCGGGGGAAATTCTCCGGCCCCCGGTTTCCCGGGGAGGAATTCCCTGGTGGGGCCGTGCTTCAAATAAACCCCGAACGGGGAACCCGGTCACGCCACTGCAATACGTGGCTTGACGCCGGGGAGCGGTGTTGTTAAATTCCGCCGGCCGCGGGCGGGGACGGCAGCGGGTACCGTGCGCGTATGAAGATCATCGACCTGGAGCCGGGCGACCCCCGGCTCATCGCGGACCTGCTGCCGGTGCTGCGCGAGCTGAGGCCGCACCTCACGGAACCGCTGCTGAAGAGCGTGTACGAGGAGGGCCACCCGCAGGGGCTGCGGTTCACCGCCGCGTACGACGCGGACGGGACGTGCGTGGGGGCGGCGGGCTGGCGCACGATCGCCAACACCGTCGACGTCCGGAAGCTGTACGTGGACGACCTGGTCACCGCCGAGCGGGCGCGGTCGGGCGGGGTGGGGCGGGCGCTCCTCGGCTACCTGGAGGCCCGGGCCCGGGAGACCGGCTGCACCCTTCTGGACCTCGACTCGGGCACGCAGCGCCTGGAGGCCCACCGCTTCTACTTCCGGGAGCGGATGGCCGTCACGGCGTTCCACTTCGGGAAGGATCTGGTCTAGAGGGCCCGGGCCGGAGGGCCCGGGCCGGCGCGGGGCGCCTCAGGGGGCGATGGGCAGCTGCCGCTTGTGCTCGGTGGCGCGGTAGCGGTTCACGATCGTCGCGAAGGCGCGCTCCTCGACCGGCTTCCCCTCCAGGAAGTCGTCGATGTCGTCGTACGTGACGCCGAGGGCGTCCTCGTCGGCCTTGCCCGGGTCCAGGGTCTCCAGGTCGGCCGTCGGGACCTTCCACACCAGCTCGGCGGGCGCGCCCAGGGCGTCCGCCACGGCGCGCACCCGGCGCTTCGTCAGGCCGGTCAGCGGAACCACGTCGGCCGCCCCGTCGCCGAACTTGGTGAAGAAGCCGGAGACGGCCTCGGCCGCGTGGTCGGTACCCACGACCAGGCCGTTCTCGGCGCCGGCCACCGCGTACTGGGCGATCATGCGCTGGCGGGCCTTGATGTTGCCGTGGACGAAGTCCTGGTGGTGGGCGTCGCGGAAGGTCACACCGGCGGCGAGCGTGGCCTCCAGGGCGGCGTCGCTCGCGGGCTTCACGTCCACCGTCAGCACGTGGTCGGCCCGGATGAAGGACAGCGCGAGCTGCGCGTCGCGCTCGTCCGCCTGCACGCCGTAGGGCAGGCGCATGGCGTGGAACCGCGCCTCGTGCCCGGCGGCGCGGGCCCGCTCGACGGCGAGCTGGCAGAGCCGGCCGGTCGTGGTGGAGTCGACGCCGCCGCTGATGCCGAGCACCAGGGAGCGCAGACCGGAGGAGGTCAGCCGCTCGGCGAGGAAGGCCACCCGGCGCTCGATCTCCCGCTCGGCCACGAAGGTCTCGGCGACCTGGAGTTCCCTGGCGATCTCCTGCTGCAGGGCGATGGACGCCGGCTCGCTCACTTCTGCTCCCTGTTCCGGGTCGGGGGTGCCGTGCACCCGGTGCTGTCGGGCCCCACCCTACCCAGCCGTTCCCCGGGGTCGTCGCCGGTCAGAACCAGGTGACCGTGAGGGGGAACGTGGTGGTGGCCGTGGTGGGGGTGGTGTCGGTTGCCGTGGCGGTGACCGGGAGGGTGCCGGTGGCCCAGGGTCTGCCGGTGATGCGTCCGGTGCTGGTGTCGAGGGTGAGGCCGAAGGGGAGGCCGGTGGCGCCGTACTTCAGGGGTGGTGTGCCGCCGGTGGCGGTGAGCTGGATGGTGCAGGGCTGGTTGAAGCGGCAGCTCTGGGGTCCCGGGCTGGTGATCTGCAGGTCGCCGGTGGGCGGGGGCTCCGAGCCGTCGCAGCCGGGGGTGGCCTGGGCGGGCAGCGGGATCCGCCAGAGCTGGGGGTCGTTCTCCGACCCGGCGAGGAGGGTGCCGCAGGCGGCGTACGTGACGGTCTCGCCCTGGGGCTGGGCGGGCAGCGGCACCTGGGCGATGCGGGTGCCGGCGGCGTCGTGGACGTAGGCCGTGTCGGCGCCCAGGGGGCCGCCGCTGCGGATGACGTACGACGTGCCGGTGGGCGCGTACGCGCCGTCGGTGGCGAACACCGGGCCCGGGCGCACGGGGGTGAGGGTGTTGACCTGCCCGGTCAGCGGGGGCAGCGGCGCCTGGTACACGCGGCCGGCCGCGCCGATGAGTTTGGTGGCCACGTGGATGCGGCCGGTCGGCGGGTCCACGAGGAGTGATTCGGCGTCGTGCCGGCCGTCGGAGTAGGCGAAGCGGTACGTGACGGGGGTGACGGAGGCGCTGGCGAGGGTGTCGGGCTCGGGGAAGCTGTGGACCTGGATCTCGGCGCGGGCGCCGAGGTTGTCCCCGATGTCGCCGACCAGGACGACGGGGCGGCCGGCGGCGTCCTTGCCGGTGGCGAGGGCCTCCCAGTCGTTGTTGGCGGTGCCGGTGAGGGTGAGGGTGGCGCGGAGCCGTCCGGTCGGGCCGGAACAGTCGACGGCGAAGACCTGGTTGGTGTTGCCGCTGTCGTTGACCGCGTAGACGACCCCGGGGTGGCGGGCGCTCGTGGCGAGGCCGCTGAGTTCCGCGAGTCCGGGCGGCAGGGTGCAGGCGCGTTCCGGGGCGAGGGTGGGGAGGGGGGCGCGGGCGGCGTGGGCGGGTGTCACGCCGGCCAAGGCGGCGGCCGCGGCGACGGGCAGCGGGAGGGCTGCGGAGACGGCGAGCACGAGGGCCGCGCCGGCCCGGGAGGGGCTCAGGAGTCGGGGCATGCGCACAATGTGCGGGCCCGGCCGTGAAGGGCCAAGCGTCGGTCACGTGCACGGAGCGCATGGCGCCATGCCGATCCGGTATGGCGTGGAGTCGGCCTGGGGTACGCGCGTACGTGCGCCGGCACCACCGGCACCACCGGAACCGCCGGCCTGGCCGGCCCCGTGCGTCACCGGCTCGGTTCCCGTACCGGCGAGTTGTGCCGTACGTGCCGGAGGAAGGCGCGGGCCGCGGGGCTGAGCGGGCGCCGTGCGTGGACCACGCCCACCGAGCGCAGCAGGGGCGGGGTGAAGGACCGCACTTCGGCCCGGCGGCCGAACGCCCTTAACACCACGTCGCGGTACCAGAGCAGGGAGCCGCGCCCGTCGGTCACGCCCGTCACCCACGCCAGCCGCTCGTCGGTCTCCAGGCTGGGCACGGGGCGCACGCCCAGGCAGCTGAACATGGCCTCCAGCTCGGTGCGCCGGCCGGTCCCCGGGGTCGGCAGGACCATGTCGAGGCCGTCGAGGCAGCGGAAGGGCACGGGGTCCGGGAGCCGGGTGCCGGGCGGGGAGATCAGGACGACCTCGCGTTCCTGGAGCTGGTGCGCGGACAGTTCCTTGTCGACCGGCAGGTCGACCAGGCCCAGTTCGGCGTCCTCCTCGCCGATCACCTCCAGCAGGTCCTCCCTGCTGCCCAGTTGGTGCACCCGGACGTCGATGCCCGCGTGGCGTTCGGCGAACGTGGCGACGAGTTCGGAGGCCAGGTCCAGGGCCAGGGTGGGGGTGGTCGCCAGGTGCAGGGTGGCCTGCGTGTCCCAGGTGTGACCCAGCCCGATGTCCTCGATGGCCTCCACCGCGTCCAGCACGGTGCGGGCGAGCCGGACCACCCGGACGCCCTCGGAGGTCAGGCTCACGCCCCGCCCGGTGCGGGCCAGGAGTTCCACGCCGAGGTCCCGCTCCATGGCCTGGACCGCCCGGGAGAGAGCCGACTGGGCGACGAAGACCGAGGCGGCCGCTCCGGTGATGGAACGGCAGTCCGCGACGGCCACGAGGTAACGGAGCTGCGCGAGTGTGGGGGTCATGACCGGACGGTAACCCCCTGGGGCCGTACCTGTAAGGGGCGTTCAGGTGGCCGGCACAGGAATTCCCGTGGGGTGCCCATACCGGGTCGGCGGCAAGTCATGCCCGCCCGGTATGGGTGGATGCCCGGCGGTCTCGGTGCGGCGCCCTGGAGGGGGCCGGGTGCTGCGGGCTTCACCGCAGGTCGGAGGCGTCCCGGGGTGGCCGGGGCTGCGGATTCCGTGGCGCTGGAACGGATTCCGGTTCCGAACGGGAGCCCGTGTCACGTGCGTTGACAGTGCAGGGCGGCGACCGCACGATCTGCCCCCGGCCGGGGACGCGCCGACACCCGTCCCCGGCAGCCGCCGGCCGCCCCGTGGCCGGTGGGGCGGGCCGTACGCCGACGGGTACGGCGGCCCGGGCGCCGAGCCCACCCGGCCCGGCTCCGCACGGCGTGACCGGCACTCCCGATCCCCGCACCCGACGCCCGGACCGGATCCCCGCAGTTCGCAGCTCGCACACGGCAGTTCGTACGACGACATGTCACACGTCACACGGCAATGGCACATGCCACACCGCAGCGGCACATGGCATCCGCACACCGCGCAACCCCCGCGCGGTCCAGCACGACCGCACCCCAGAAGGAGCGCCCGTGACCCCCCAGCCGGACCCCTCCCCCGCCGACCGCGACCTCGTGGTCGCGCTCACCCCCTTCGGGGAACCCCACGCCCGCATCGTCCTCGCCGCCGAACGGGCCGGCGCCCTCGGCCTGCTGGACCTCGGCCGGGACGCGGAGGCGGCCGGAGCGGCCCTGGCCGAGCTGGCCGGACCGGCAGCCGGAGCGGGGCGGCCGCACGGGGTGCGGGTGCCCGTGGGCTGCCCGCTCGGTCCGGACGACCTGCCGCCCGGGGTGGACACCGTGCTGCTGGCCGACCCCGCCGCACTCGACGCCCTGCCCGCCTGGGCGGCCGGCGGGACGCGCCGGGTGTGGGCCGAGGTCGTCAGTCTGGAGGAGGCCCTCGCCGCCCGCGACGCCGGGGTGACCGCCCTGGTGGCCAAGGGCCACGAGGCGGGCGGACGGGTGGGCGGCACCACCACGTTCGTCCTGCTGCAGCAGCTGCTCGACGGGCCGGGTGCCGGGCTGCCGGTGCTGGCGTACGGCGGGATCGGCGAGCACACGGCGGCCGCCGCCGTCGCGGGCGGTGCCGCGGGCGTCGTGCTCGACGCCCAGCTCGCGCTCACCGCCGAGGGGGAGGCGGTGCTGCCCGGGGACGTGGCGGCCGCGCTGCGGGCCATGGACGGGAGCGAGACCGCGGTGGTCGACGGTCACCGCGTGTACGCCCGCCCCGACCTCGACCCGGACCGGCACCGGCCGGACCTCGCCCGCCGGCTCGGCGCCCGCGGCCTGCACCGGCAGCCTCTGCCGGTCGGCCAGGACGGGGCCTGCGCGGCGCGGCTCGCGGCCCGGTACCGGACCACCGGCGGCGTGGTGCAGGCGGTGCGCCGGGCCGTGGCCGGTCACCTGGCGGCGGCGGTGCGGGCGGACGTGCTGCGGCCCCGGGAGGGGGACGGACACCTGCCGGTCGCCCAGGGGCCGATGACCCGGGTCAGCGACCGGGCCGCGTTCGCGGCCGCGGTGGCCGCCGCGGGCGGGGTGCCGTACCTGGCCCTGGCGGTGATGGAGGGTCCGGAGGTGCGGGAGCTGCTGGCGGAGACCGCCCGGCTGCTGGGCGGCCGGCCGTGGGGCGTCGGGCTGCTGGGGTTCGCGCCGCCCGAGCTGCGTGCCGCCCAGCTGGCCGCGGTGGCCGAGGTGCGGCCGCCGTACGCGGTCGTCGCGGGCGGGAGTCCGGCACAGGCGGCGCCGCTGGAGGCGGCCGGCACCCGGACCCACCTCCACGTGCCCTCCCCCGGCCTGCTGGAGCGGTACCTGGCCGAGGGCGCACGGCGGTTCGTGTTCGAGGGGCTCGAGTGCGGGGGTCACATCGGGCCCCGCGCGTCGTTCCCGCTGTGGGAGGAGCAGATCGACCGGCTGCTGGCCTGCGACGACGTCTCCTCCCTCGACCTGCTGTTCGCGGGCGGCATCCACGACGCGCGGTCGGCCGCGATGGCTGCGGCGGCGGCCGCGCCGCTGGCCGAGCGCGGCGCGCGGGTGGGTGTGCTGATGGGCACCGCCTACCTGTTCACCGAGGAGGCCGTGGCCGCGGGCGCGGTGCTGCCGGGCTTCCAGCGGGCGGCGCTGGAGTGTGCGCGTACGGTGACATTGCACACTGCACCGGGACATGTGACACGGTGCGCGGAGTCCCCGTACACGGAGACCTTCGCCGCCACCCGGCGGGCCCTGGAGGAGGGCGGCGCCGCCCCGCGCGAGGTGTGGGAGGAGCTGGAGCGGCTCAACCTCGGGCGGCTGCGGATCGCGAGCAAGGGGCTGCGGCACGGTGCGGACGGGCCGCCCGTGCCGGTACCGGAGGCGGAGCAGGCGCGCGACGGGCTGTTCATGCTGGGCCAGGCGGCGGTGCTGCGCGGCCGGACCACCACCCTGGCAGCGCTCCACCGCGAGGTGACCGAGGGGGCGGCCGACCTGCTGGCCGGCCGGGACCGCGCCCTGCGGGCCGCCGCCCGGCCGGCGCCCGCGCCGGAGCCGCTGGACGTCGCGGTGGTGGGGATGGCCTGCGCGTACCCGGGGGCGCCGGACCTGGCCGCCTACTGGTCGCAGGTCCTCGCGGGGGCGGACGCCGTCACGGAGGTGCCGGCCGACCGGTGGGACCCGGCGCTCCACTACGACGCGGACCCGGCCAGGGCCGGGGAGCGCACCCCCTCGCGCTGGGGCGGGTTCCTGCCGCCGGTGCCCTTCGACGCCCTGGCCCACGGCATTCCGCCGGCCTCCCTGTCCGGGATCGAGCCGGTGCAGCTGCTGGCCCTGGAGATCGCCGCCCGGGCGCTGGCGGACGCCGGGTACGGCCCGGACCGGGCCTTCGACCGCTCCCGCACCTCGGTGGTGTTCGGTGCGGAGGCCGGTACGGAGCTCGCCGGCGCGTACGGCTTCCGCGCCCTGTACCCCGGGTACCTGGGCGAGCTGCCGCCCGGTCTGGACGCCCAGCTGCTCCGGCTGACGGAGGACTCGTTCCCCGGGGTGCTCGCCAACGTGATCGCTGGGCGGATCGCGAACCGGCTGGACCTGGGCGGGGCCAACTGCACGGTCGACGCCGCCTGCGCCTCCTCTCTGGCCGCCCTCGACCTGGCCTGCCGCCAACTGCGCGACGGGGACAGCGACATGGTGCTGTGCGGCGGGGCTGACGTGCACAACGGCATCAACGACTACCTGCTGTTCGCCTCCGTCCGCGCCCTGTCGCCCACCGGGCGGTGCCGGCCCTTCGACGCCTCGGCCGACGGCATCGCCCTGGGCGAGGGGGTGGCCGCCGTGGTGCTGAAGCGGCTGGCGGACGCCGAGCGCGACGGCGACCGGGTGTACGCCGTGGTCAAGGCGGTGGGGTCGGCCAGCGACGGGCGGTCCCTGGGGCTCACCGCGCCCCGTCCGGAGGGCCAGCGCCGGGCGCTGGAACGGGCGTACGCGAAGGCCGGGATCGAGCCGGGCCAGGTGGGCCTGGTCGAGGCGCACGGCACCGGTACGGTGGTCGGCGACGGCACCGAACTGGCCGTGCTGACCGAGTTGTTCGGCGACGGGGAGCGGCGGGCCGGCACCTGTGGTCTGGGGTCGGTGAAGTCGCAGATCGGCCACACCAAGTGCGCGGCCGGGCTGGCCGGGCTGATCAAGGCGGCCCGGGCCGTGCACGCCGGGGTCCGGCCGCCCACGCTCCACCTGGAGCGGCCCAACCCCGCGTGGCGGGCGGAGAGCAGTCCGTTCTTCTTCGACGGCGAGGCGCGGCCCTGGGCGGTGCCGGCCGGCCGGCGGGTCGCCGGGGTGAGTGCGTTCGGCTTCGGCGGCACCAACTACCACGCGGTGCTGGCCGGTCACGAGGGCGGTGCCGAGCCGGCGCACGGGCTTGAGCTGTGGCCCGCCGAGCTGTTCTGCTTCGCGGGTGCCGACCGGGAGGCGGCGGCGAGGTCCATGGCGCGGCTGGCGGCCCGGCTGGAGGAGAACGACGCCGTGGGGCGGCCCTGGGCGCTGCGGGACCTGGCGGCCGAGGTGGCGGAGGAGGCGGCGGTGGCGCCGGCCGGGCCGCTGCCGGTGCAGGTGGCCGTGGTGGCGGCGGACCTCGACGACCTCGCCGCCCGGCTGGAGCGGGCCCGCGCCTTCGAGCCGGGCGAGGGGGTCCACGTACGGGCGGCGGACGCCGGTCCCGGGCGGCTGGCATTCCTCTTCCCGGGGCAGGGCAGCCAGCGGCCGGGGATGCTGGGCGACCTGTTCGTGGCGTTCCCCGCGCTGCGCGGGCTGCTGGACACGGCGCCCGAGGCGGTGACGGCGGCGATGTTCCCGCCGGCCGCGTTCAGTGCGGAGGAGCGTGCGGAGCAGCGGGCCGCGGTGACCGACACGCGGGTCGCGCAGCCCGCGCTCGGGCTGGCCGGTGCGGCCGCGCACCGGCTGCTCACCTCGCTGGGGGTGCGTCCGGACTGTACGGCGGGGCACTCGTACGGGGAGCTGACCGCTCTGTGGGCGGCCGGCGTCTTCGACACCGAGGCGCTGCTGCGGCTGAGTGCGGTGCGGGCCGGGGCGATCCTGGAGGCGGCGGGCGAGGACCCGGGTGCGATGGCCGCGGTGACGGCGGAGGCCGGGCGGGTGCGGGAGACCGCGGAGCGCGCCGGGTGCGTGGTGGCGAACCACAACGCGCCGCGGCAGTGCGTGGTGTCGGGGCCGACCGCCGCCGTCGAGGAGGTCGTCGCGGCGCTGCGCGCGGAGGGGCTGGCGGCCGAACGGCTGCCGGTGGCCTGCGCGTTCCACAGTGAGGTGGTCGCCGGTGCGGCCGGCCGCCTCGCGTCCGAGCTGGCCGGGACGGTGGTGGTGGGGTCCGCCGTCCCGGTCTGGTCCAACACGACGGCCGGCCCGTACGGTTCCGACCCCGCGCGGACGCGTGAGCTGCTGGCCCGTCAGGTGGCGGAGCCGGTGCGGTTCGTGGACCAGGTCGAGGCGATGTACGCGGCGGGGGTGCGGACGTTCGTGGAGGTGGGGCCCGGCCGGGTGCTGACGGGACTGGTCGGGCGGATCCTGGGCGACCGGCCGCACACCGCGGTGGCCGTGGACGTCCCGGGCGAGCACGGCCTGCGGCAGCTGCTGACCGCGCTGGCCGAACTGGCCGTGGCGGGCGTGCCGGTGGATCCCGGGGCCCTGTTCCGGGGGCGGACGCGGGTGCTGCCGCGGCAGGCGCCCCGGCGTCCCGGCTGGCTGGTGGACGGGCACCTCGTCCGTACGGCCGGGGGTGAGCCGGTGCCGGGCGGGCTGGGGCCGGCGCGGCGGGTGGAGGGGGCGGGGGCCTCGGGTGTGCCCGCTGCCGGAGCGGGGGACGGCCGGGACGGTGCGGCCGGGTACGCGGCGGCGCGGGAGGGGGCGGTGCTCGCGTACCTGCGGGGCACGCGGGAGCTGGTGGCCGCCCAACGCGAGGTGCTGCTGGGCTACTTGGGTGTGGCCGACGGTGCCGGGGGCGCGCGGGGGGCCGAGCGTGCCGCGGGGTGGGTGCGGGAGGACGGGGAGGCGGTGGCGCGGGAGTGGCCGCCGGGGGGCGAGGTGGTGCCGGGCGGGGGGCCGGGTGCGGTGCCGGTCGGGGGGCCGGGTGCGGTGCCGGGCGGGCTTCCGGGTGGGGGGCCGGTCGGGCTTCCGGGCGGGGTGGACCGGGTGGCGGCTTCGGCGGGGCGCGGGTCCCCGTACGGACCGGGGTCGGAGCCGGGCGGGGCGGGGTCCGGCGCGGGGGCGGGGCCCGTGGGGGCGCTCGGTGCCGCGGAACTGCTGGACGCCGTACTGGAGATCGTGCACGTACGGACCGGCTACCCCCGGGACATGCTCGACCCCGATCTGGACCTGGAAGCGGACCTGTCGGTGGACTCCATCAAGCGCGTGGAGATCATCGGGGCGCTGGCCGACCGGGTCGGGCTGCCGCAGGAGCCGGGTGGCGGCACCGAGTCGGCCGTCGAGGAGCTGTCCCGGATCAAGACCATCCGGGGCGTGGTGGAGTGGATCACCAGCCGGGGCGGCCCCGCGGCGTCCGCGCCGGAACCCCCGGTCGGCGGGGCCTCCCCGGGCCTGCCCGGTGCGCCGGCCCTCCCGATGGCCGCCGGGACGGCCGTCACGGCGGGTGCGGCCGGGCCGGCGTACGACTCCCCCGCCGTCGACGGCGTCGGGACGGGGGACGAGGGCGGGACGGGGCCGGCGCCGTTGCCGCTGCGGCGGTACGTGGTCCAGGTCGCCCCGGCCGGACCGCCGCCGGCCGCCGAGCCCGAACGGGAGCTGACAGGTGGGCTGTTCGGGGTGGTGGAGGACGGTTCCGGGGTGGCCCCGGCCCTCGCCGCACTGCTGGCGCGGCACGGCGCCCGGGCCGTCGTGCTCGCCGCCGAACGGCTGACGGCCGCGCCGGGGGCCGGTACCGGCGTCCCGGCGCTGGAGGAGCTGGACGGGTTGGTCGACCTGACCGCCCTGCGGTCCGCGCCGGGACCGGTGCTGCCCGGGACCTTCCCGGGGCTGCGCCGGGTGCTGACCGGCCGGGCGCGCCGGCTGCTGCTGGTGACCGGCTCCGGGGGTTCCTTCGGCCGCGACACGGCCGGCGGGCCGGATCCGCTGCCGGGTGCGGGGCTGCGCGGCTTCGCCCGGAGTGCGGCGCTGGAGTTCCCGGGCACGCTGGTCCGGGCCGTCGACGTCGACCCCAAGGAGCGTCCGGAGCACATCGCCGCCCAGCTGCTCGCGGAGCTGTGCGCGGCCGGGGAGCCCGTGGCCGTGGGCTACCGCGACGGGGAGCGGCGGGTGCTGCGCACGGTCGAGGCGCCGCTCGCCGACACCCCGGCGCGGGTGCTCGGGCCGGATTCGGTGGTGCTGTTCACCGGCGGGGCGCGCGGCATCACCGCCCGGACGGCGCTGGTCCTGGCCCGGGCCACGGGCTGCCGGATCGAGCTGGTCGGCCGTACGCCGGCGCCGTCGGAGGGTGGTGAGGATCCCGCGCTGGCCCGTGCCGGGGACCGGGTGGCGCTGCGCGCCGCGCTGATCGCCCGGGGGCTGCGCACGCCGGCCGAGATCGAGGCCGCCGCGTCCCGTGTGCTGGCGGACCGTGAGGTACGGGCCACCCTCGCGGCCCTCTCGGAGGTGGCCGGGTCGGTGCGCTACCACTGCGCGGACGTCGCCCGGGAGGAGTCCGTACGGGCCTTGGTGGCGGACGTCCGGGCGCGGTACGGGCGGCTCGACGGGATCGTGCACGGGGCCGGGGTCCTGCGGGACGGGCTGCTCGCGGAAAAGGAACCGGCCGCGTTCGCCGAGGTGTTCGCGGTGAAGGTGGACGGCGCCCGGCACCTGGCGGCCGCGGCCGCCGAGCACGGCACGGGTCCCGCGCCGGCGTTCCTCGCCCTGTTCGGCAGCGTCGCGGGCGTCCACGGCAACCGCGGCCAGGCCGACTACGCCGCCGCCAACGACGCGCTGGACACGCTGGCGCACGCCTGGTCGGCGGCGGGCTTCCCCGGCCGGGTGCTCACCCTCGACTGGGGGCCGTGGGCGGCCGAGTCGGGCGGCATGGTCACGCCCGAGCTGGAGCGCGCGTACGCCCGGCGCGGGATTCCGCTGATCCATCCCGAGGCGGGTACGGCGGCGTTCCTCGCGGAGCTGGAGCACGGTACGGACCCGCAGGTGCTGCTGCTGGCGCCGGACGTGCGGGAGGAGGGCCGGGCGGATGGCTGAGGCCGGGCGGGGGCCGGTGGCTGGGGCGCGGGGCGGGCCAGGTGCGGCAGGGACCGGGAGCGGGTCGGTGACCGGGGCGGGTCGCGGGCCGGTCTCGGCCGGGGCCGGCAGCGGGGCGATGGCTGGGGCGCGGGGCGGGCCGGTGGCTTGGGCGGGGAGCAGGTCGGTGGCGGGGGCCGGGAGCGGGCCGCGGCCGGACGACGCGGCGATCGTGGGCATGGGGGCGGTGTTCCCGGGGGCGCCGGACCTGGCCGCGTACCGGCGGAACCTCTTCGGGGGCGCCGACGCGATCGGGGACGTGCCGCCGGGGCGGTGGGACCCCGAGGTGTACTACGACCCCGAGGGGGCGACGGGCCCGGCGCGCAGCGACCGTTTCTACTGCCGGCGCGGCGGGTTCGTCGACGGGGCGGCCGTGTTCGACCCGACCCGGTTCGGGATCATGCCGAGTGCGGTGGCGGGTGCCGAGCCGGACCAGTTGCTCGCACTGCACGCGACCGCGGAGGCGGTCGCGGACGCGGGCGGGCCGGACCAGCTGCCGGCCGACCGTTCCCGGATCGGGGTGATCCTGGGGCGGGGCGGGTTCATGGGGGTGGCCACGGCCCGGCTGGACCAGCGGGTGCGTACGGCCCACCAACTGGCCGCCACGCTGCGGGAGATCGCGCCCGAGCTGGACGAGGCGCGGATCGCGGCGGTGCGGGCCGCCTTCCAGGAGGCGCTCGGGCCGGAGCGGCCGGAGGCGTCGATCGGGCTGGTGCCGAGCTTCACGGCGGCCCGGATCGCGAACCGGCTGGACTTCCACGGTCCCGCGTACACGCTGGACGCGGCCTGCGCGTCCTCGCTCCTCGCGGTGGACCAGGCGGTGGGGCTGCTGGCCTCGGGGCGGTGCGACCTGGTGGTGGCCGGGGCGGTGCACCACTGTCACATCGCGACGCTGTGGAGCGTGTTCACGCAGCTGCGGGCGCTGAGTCCGAGCGAGCGGATCCGGCCGTTCGACCGGCGGGCCGACGGGACGCTGCTGTCCGAGGGGACGGGGGTGGTGCTGCTCAAGCGGCTGTCCGACGCGCAGCGGGACGGGGACCGTGTGTACGCGGTGCTGCGGGGCGTGGGTGTGGCGGGCGACGGCCGGGCGGCCAGCCTGATGAGCCCCCTGGCGGAGGGGCAGGTACGGGCACTGGAACGGGCCTGGCGGAACGCCGGCCTGGACCCGGGGCAGCCGGACGCTCTCGGTCTGCTGGAGGCGCACGGCACCGGGACGCCGGTGGGTGACGCGGTGGAACTCGAGACACTGGCGCGGGTGTTCGGGCCGGCCGATGCGCGCACGGGCACTCCGCGGGTGGCGCTCGGTTCGGTCAAGTCCATGGTGGGGCACGCGATGCAGGCCTCCGGGATGGCGGGGCTGATCAAGGCCGCGCTGGCGGTGCACGGGCGGGTGCTGCCGCCGACGCTCCATCTGGAGGAACCGCGTGCGGAGTTCGCCCGCACGCGGATGCGTCCGGTGACGTCCGCGGAACCGTGGGACCGGCCGCCGGGCGGGGCACCGCGCCGCGCGGGCGTGAACGCGTTCGGCTTCGGCGGCATCAACGCCCACGCGATCCTGGAGGAGGCCCCGGAGCCACGGTCCGCCGTGCCGGCCGCGTCGTCCGTGGCGTCCGTGGCGGGGAGCGGGGCGGGGCTGCGTGCGGGTGCCGGGGCGGGTGTGGGTGCCGGGGCCGGTGCGGGTGCCGGGGCCGGTGCGGAGGCCGGTGCGGGTGCGGGTGCCGGGGCCGCTGCGGAGGCCGGTGCGGGTGCCGGGGCCGGCGCGGAGGCAGGTGCGGGTGCCGGGGCCGGCGCGGAGGCAGGTGCGGGTGCCGGGGCCGGGGCGGGTCCGGAGGCGGGCTCGGGCGACGGCTCCGGCCCAGGGCCGGGAGAGGGAGCGTTGCCGGGGACGGGGGCGCGTACAGGCGCCGGTGCGGCCGCGGGTACGGGTACGGGTCCGCGTCCGATTCTTGGCACGGGCACGGGCACGGGCACGGGCGCCGGGGCGAACGTACGCTCCCACGACGGTGATACGGCGGGCGCGGCGGCTGGGACGGGCGGGGAAGCCTGTACGCGTGCCGCCGCCCGGGGGGACGCCCGGCACCGCAAGGCGGCCCTTTCACCGGGCGGCGAGAACGCCGCCTCACCGAACGTTGCCCGGTCGGGTACAGGGGCCGAGTCCGGCGCCAGGCCCCACGGGGACGCGTCGGCGGGGACGGACCCGGACCTGGCGTCGGGTGGTTGCCGCGCCGTGCGTGCGAGCAAGGGCGCCGGCACGGCGGCCCTCGCGACAGCCGCGGACAGGGAGTCCGCCGCGGGCGGCGTGGGCCAGGAGGCCGCCACGGGCCGGGAGGCCACCGCGAGCGGCGCGAGCCGGGAAACCAGCGCAAGCCGCGCGGGCAAGGCGGCCACCGCGAGCGCCGCGGGCCGGAAGGCCACCGCGAGCGCCATAGGCCGGGAAACCACCGCAGGCGGCGTGGGCCAGGAGACCACCACGAGCGCCGCGGGCCCGGAAACCAGCCCAGGCCGCGCGGGCAAGGCGGCCACCGCGAGCGCCGCGGGCCAGGAGGCCACCGCGAGCGGCGCGAGCCGGGAAACCGCCGCAGGCACAACGACCACCACGAGCGCCGCGGGCCGGGAAACCAGCGCAGGCCGCGTGGGCCAGGCGGTCACCGCGAGCGCCGTAGGCCGGGAAACCACCGCAGGCGACGTGGGCCGGGAGGCCACCACGAGCGCCGTAGGCCGGGAGGCCACCGCGAGCGACGCAGGCCGGAAGGCCACCGCGAGCGGAGTGAGCGGCGTGAACCGGGAAACCAGCGCAGGCCGCGCGGGCCAGGCGGTCACCGCGAGCGACGCGGGCCGGGAGCCCACCCCGGGCCGCCTGGGGGCATCGGGCCGAGAGGGTCCCGCGGGCCATGCGGAGGCGGAGGCCTGCACGGGTGCTGCGGGCCAGGGGGCCTCAGAGGGCCTGCCGGGGGCTTCGGGGCTGTTGCGGGCCGCAGGCCCCGGCATCACGGGTGAGGCGGCCGGCCCGGTCGTGCGGGAGTCCGTGCTGCTGCTGTCCGGCGAGAGCCCGGCGGAGCTCGCGTGGCGGCTGGAGCGGTACGTGGCCGGTGCGGGTGGCGGTGCCGGCCACACCGGGCCAGTTGCGGGTGGCGGTGCCGGGGGCGGGCGCGGCGGTGCCGGCAACGGGCCGGGCAGCGCCGCCCCAGGCCCGTACGACCGTCCCGACGGCGGATCCGGCAGCGCGGCTCACGAGGGCACCGGCCGGTGCGGCGGCGTGGGCGGCCCGTACGCCGGACGGGATCTCGGTTCCGTCCGGTCCGACCGTGAGGGGCGGGCCGGCGTACGCGCCACGGAGGCCGGCCCCGGCGGCAGTACGCGCCATGTCGCCGCCGGGCTCACCGGCGCGGTCGGCGCGGTCGGCGCGCTCGGCGCGGTCGGCGCCGGGCCGTACGCCGCGGGCGGGTCGTACTCCGCGGACGGGCCGTGCCGGCTCGCCGTGGTGGGGCCGACGCCGCAGCGGCTCGCGCTGGCCGTACGCGTACTGGAGCGCGGGCGGGCCTGGCGGGGGCGGGGCGGGGTGTGGTTCACCCCCCGCCCGCTGCTCGGCCCGCACTCCGAGGAGCCCGGCGGCGGCCGCACGGCGTTCCTCTTCCCCGGCCTGGAGCCGGAGTTCGCGCCCGAGACCGGGGACGTGGCCCGGCAGCTCGACCTCCCCCGGCCCGCACTGACCGGCGGCGGGGAGCTGATGGAACGCGCCCTCGACGCGATCGCCGCGGGCCGCTTCTTCGCCCGCGCGCTGGACGCCCTGGGGCTCCGGCCCGATCTGCTGGGCGGGCACAGCCTCGGGGAGTGGGCGGCGATGGTGGTGGCCGGCATGTACCCGGAGGAGGCGGCCGACACCTTCCTCGGCTCCCTGCGGCCGGGTTCGCTGAAGGTCCCGGACCTGGTGTACGCGGCGGTGGGCTGCGCGGCGCCGCGCGCGGGCCGGGCCCTGCACGGGCTGGACCGGGTGGTGGTCAGCCACGACAACTGCCCCCACCAGTCGGTGGTGTGCGGCGATCCCGGGCAGGTCGCGACCGTGCTGGCGCGGCTGCGGGCGGAGGGGGTGACGGGGCAGGAGCTGCCGTTCCGGTCCGGGTTCCACACGCCGATGTGGGAGCCGTACCTGGACCAGGCGCGGGCCGCGTTCCGGCGCCTCCCGCTGCGGGCGCCGCGGGTGCCGGTCTGGTCGGCGACGACCGGAGCCCCGTACCCCCCGGACGCCGACGGGGTGCGCGAGCTGGTCGTCCGTCACCTGCTGGAGCCGGTGGACTTCCGGGGGCTGGTGCTGCGGCTGTACGAGGAGGCGGGGGTACGGGCGTTCGTCGCGGTGGGGCCGGGCAGCCTGCCGGGCTTCGTGGAGGACACGCTGCGCGGCCGGGAGCACCTGGCGGTGGGGGCGTCGGTCCCCCGGCTGGGCGACCTGGCCTCCCTCCGCCACCTCGCGGCGGCCCTGTGGACGGAGGGCCTCACGCCGGCGTGGGACCGGCTGGCGCCGCCGCCTGCTCCGTACGGGCCCACGGCCCCCGCCGTGTCGCCGCTTCCGCCGCGCGGCACGGGAGGCGCTCCGTGCCGGTCCCCGCAGGGCGCGGCGGGCCCGGACGCGGCCCCCGCCGGCGGGCCGGCCGTGCGCACGTGCCCGGCAGGCACGCCGCCACCGGCCGTGGACGCCCCGCAGGACCGGGCCGCGAAGTACGAGGCCGCGCAGGACCAGGCCGCGCAGGCCGGCACCGATGACGGCACCGGCACCGGCGCCGGCCTGGCCGACCCGCCACCACCGGGCCCGGACACCCCGCGAGGCAGGGCCGCTCAGGCTCAGGCGGGCACCGACAGCGGGACCGTCGCCGGCACCCGCGCGGCCGACACCCCGCCGCCAGGCCTGGGCCGCCCGCAGGACGGGGCTCCGCACGCAGGCACCGACCGCCGCACCGACGCCGGCGCCCACCCGGACAACACTCCACCGCCAGGCACGCGCTCCCCGCGGGGCCGTGGCCCGGACACCGTGACCCCGGAGCGGGGCCCGGGCGGCGGCACCGGCTCGGGGACCGCCTGGGCCGAGAGCCCTGCGCCGGACGGGAACTCCCCCCAGGACGGAGCCTCGGGCGCAGGCGCCGAGAGCGAGGCGGCCACCGGGCCTCGCCCGGCTGACGGCCGGCCGGCAGACGTACGCACCCTGCTGGAGCGGGCCCCCGAGGCCACCGGCCGGGGCTCGGGCTCCGAGGGCACGGCCGGGGCTGATGACCGACGGGCCTCCACCCTGGCATGGGACAAGGCTTCGCCGGCGTACACGGCCCCGCACAGGGCGGCCACGCACGAGGCGGGCGCGGGCGCCGGGCCGGACGCGAACGCCCGCCTGGGCGCAGGCGGTGCCCCGCACACGGAGCGGGGCACCGGGACCGGCTCGGGAGCGGGCGCGGGCCCGGGCAGGAGTTCGGGAGGACGCCCGAGCGCGCGCACGGACGCGGGCGTTGTGGCACGCGCAGGCGCGGGCCGGGGCGGGGGCGTGACCACGAGCGTGGACGGGGCCCACGCCACGGGCGACAACGCAGGCTCTGGATCGCGTGCGGGTGCGGGTGCGGGTGCGTACGCAGGCGCAGACCTGGCTCCCGCCGCAGGCGCTGCAGAGGATGAACGCCCGGGCTCGGCGACGGGCGCGGAGGAGAACACGGCCGCAGACGTGAGCGTCGGCCGGGGTTCGCGCACGGGCATCGGCACGGGCGCGTGCGGGGGTACGGATGCGGGCGCAGGATCGGGCCCTTGTCCCGGTACGGGCGTGGCCACGGTCGCGGGCACGGCGCCGACGTCGCGTACGGGCACTGCCTCTGGCATCGAGCCGGTTGCAACCGCGCTTGTGGGTCGCGAATTCGCTGCGGGCACCAGCCTGCAGGCAAGGGGCGGGGTGGTGCTGGATCTCGGGTCGCCCCTCGTGCGGCTCGGTGCGGCGGCGGTCGCGCTGCGGGTCACGGTAGCCGCGCCGGGGACCACGGTCGGGACCGGGACCACATCCGGGACCACATCCGGGCCCGGGGTCGGTCCCGGGACCGGGCCCGGGGCCTGGCCTGGGGCCTGGCCCGGGACCGGAACGGAGAACGGCACGGGGGGCGAAACCGGCCCGGTGGCCGACGCGGGCCCGCGTCCCGGCACCGGAGTTTCCGGAGGCGGGCGTCCCGCGGTGCTGGCGGCGCTCGACGCCGTCCTCGACGAAGTGCGGGCCGCGACCGCCTCGGTCGCCGGGGCGTGGAGCCGTACGACCGCCGCCGCGGCGGTGTCCGCGGCTCGACCTGCAGCGGGCGGTGGCGCCGTGCCCGGCGGCCGGTACGGGTCCGGGGCCCCTCCCGTAGCCGGTGCCCCGATCCGGTCGGCAGAGTCATCCGTGCCCGGCGCCCCACCCTGGCCCGGATCTCCCGCGACCGCCCGCTCCCGGCCCGCCGGACCCGCGTTCCCCGGCTCGCCGTCCGCGCTCCCCGGCCTCCGGCCAGCCGGTCCGCCGTGGCCGGGTGCGTCCGTCGCAACACCCAACTCCCTTCCTGACACGCCGTATTGGGCGGAACTGCCGTCCGCGGCCTCCGGCGCCCGGCCCGCCTCGGGACCGCCCACGCCCGGCACGCTCCATCCGCCCGCCCGACGTCCGCCGCCCCCGCCGGAGAGCGCGGAGGGGGACGTGTGGGTCGAGGAGCGGGTGCTGTCGCTGGGGACGCTGCCGTACGTCGTCGACCACTGCGTCTACCTCCAGCCGGAGGACTGGCCGGACGCGGCGGACCGGTTCCCCGTGGTGCCGATGACCACCATGCTGGAGCTGGCCGCCGAAGCCGCCCTGCGCACCGTTCCGCCGGGCGGGCCCGCCGTCGTCGTCGGGTACGACGAGGTCCGGGCGCTGCGCTGGCTTCCCGTGGCCCCCGCCGCCGAGGTACGGATCACGGCCCGGCCCGTGGGCGGTGGGCGGGTACGGGTGCGCATCGGGGACTGCGCGAGTGTGACCGTACTGCTCGCACCCGGGCGCCCAGCGCCGCCCCCGTACGCCGACCCGGCGCCGCTCACCGCGGAACGGCCGGCGCCCGTGGACGCGGAGGCCCTGTACCGCGACCGGTGGATGTTCCACGGCCCCCGCTTCGCGGGCGTCCACGAGGTCGCCGCGGTCGGCGACGACGGCATCCGCGGGGTGCTGCGGGCCCTCCCCGCGCCCGGCGCGCTCTTGGACGCGGCCGGTCAGCTCCTCGGCCACTGGATGCAACTGCGGCTCACGCACGACCGGTTGGTGTTCCCGGCCGCCCTGGAGAGGATCCGCCTCTACGGGCCCGCGCCGCGCGCCGACGAGCTGCTGGCCGCGACCGCCCGGATCCGCGAGGTCCGGGACGGTTCGGTGCGCGGGGACGTGGAGCTGCGGGCGCAGGACGGCACCGTACGGGCCCGCCTGGAGGACTGGACGTACCGCAGGTTCGCGGCCGACGAGCGCGTGTGGCCCATGAAGTTCACGCCCGAGGTCTGCGGCATCGGTGAGCCGCAGCCGGGCGGCTGGTGCGCGGCGGCCAGGCGGTGGACGGACCCGGCCTCGCAGGGGCTGGTGATGAGGCGCTACCTGGGCGGGGCCGAGCGGGCGGAGTACGAGCGGCTGGGGCCGCGGGCGCGGTCCGCCTGGCTGCTCGGGCGGATCGCCGCGAAGGACGCGCTGCGGCAGTTGCTGTGGGACGGCGGGGCCGGGCCGGTGTTCCCGGCCGAGGTGGCCGTCGGAAACGACGCGTCGGGCCGGCCGGTAGCGGGCGGACTCGCCGCCGGCCTGCGGCTCTCCCTCGCCCACAAGGGGCTGCTCGCCGTGGCCATGGCCCATCCCTCCGAGTCCGTCGGCATCGACGTGGAAACGGTGACCGACGACCCCGGCGCGCTGGCCCGCATCGCCCTCACGCCGGACGAACTGCGGCTGGCGGAGGGGTTGGAGGCCGAGATCGGCGACCTCCTGGACGGCGCCGGCCGGGGCGGGGAGGGTGAGGGTGGCCTCGTGGCCGTCGGGTTGGCGGGAGGCACCGGCGGCGGTCTGCCCGGCCGGCCCTCGGCCTACGCCGGACCGGACGGCACTTGGCCGGTCGCCTCAGGAGCAGACGCCGCCCGGCCGGTCGGTGCCGGGCCGGCCGCCGGCGGACCGGACGGCACTTGGCCGGTCGATACCGGGCCGGTCGCTGCCGGACCGGTCAGCGGCGGGCCGGCCGGCTCGGCAGCAGACCCCGACCAGGCGGTCGACACCCGACCAGCCGTCTCAGGAGCAGACGCCACCCGGCCGGTCGGTGCCGGACCGGCCGCCGGCGGACCGGACGGCACTTGGCCGGCCGGCTCGGGAGCAGACCCCGACCAGCCGCGCAACTCCCGGCCGGTCGGCTTCGGAGCGGACGCCGCTGGTCCGAACGGCGGCGGGTCGGCCGGCCCCGGGCCGGACCACCGCCACAGCGTCAGCCCGGACACGCGCCGCTTGGCGGTGGATCCGGGCGGCCCGGTGCGGGCCCTGGCGCTGACCGCCCTGTGGTGCGCCAAGGAGGCCGCCGCCAAGGCAGAGGGCACCGGGCTCCGCGGACGGCCGCGGGAGTGGAGCGTCGCCGCTGCCCCGGGGCGTGGCGAGCTGTACGTCGCCTCGCCCGGCGGGCGCCGTCGCCTCGTACGTACCGCGGTCCTGCACGTACCTGCTCGGCCCGGCGCCGACCCGGTGGCGCACGTGGTGGCGTGGACGGTGGTCCCGTCCCCGTCCCCGTCCCCGTCCCCGTCCCCGCCCCAGTCCGCGCCCCACTCCCCGGCGCCGTCCGCGAGCCCTCCGGCCCCGGCACCGACTCCGCCGGGCCATCCCCACACAGCCGGCCCACCCGGCCCGCTCGGCCTGAGCGGCCCACCCGGCCCACCCGGCCCACCCGGCCCTCTCGGTCAGAGCGGCGCGCTCTGCCAGAGCGGCCCACCCGGCCCGAACCGCCCTGGCGGGCCGAACCCGCCGACCCCCGCCTCCACCCCCCTACCGACGGAGACCCCGCATGTGCCCTGAAGCCGCCCACCCCACCACGACCCGGACCCCCGCCGCACCCGCGCCGGAGTCCGCCGACGGCGCCGCGACCGGCACGCTCGGAGAGATCACCCGCATGCTCGTCGAGGTCGTCGGCGACGAGTTCCTGCTGGCCGACGAGGTGACCATGAAGACGACGTTCAACGACGACCTGGCCCTGGAGAGCATCGAGTTCGTCGCCCTCGCCGACCTCCTGCACCGCCGCTACGGCCTGGAGGTGGACCTCATGGGGTTCCTCGCCGAGAAGGACATGGAGGAGATCCTCGCGATGTCGGTCGGCGACCTGGTCACCCACATCGACCGGGTCACGAGGGCCGCGCTCACCGCCCGTACCGCCCCGGCGGCCCGTCCCGCCCCGGCCGCCGGCACCCGCCCGGCGTCCGCGGCCTGACCGGCGCCCGCCATGGCCGAGATCCTCGTGAACGCCCTGCGCTTCCACGTGCAGCGGCTCCCCGTACCGGAGCCCGAACCCGACGGTTCGGCACCCGGCCCCGCCGTGGTCTTCCTCCACGGCCTCGTCGTCGACAACCTGTCCAGCTTCTACTGCCCGCTCGCGGTGCCCGCCGCCCGGGCCGGCCACGAGGTGGTCCTCTACGACCTGCGCGGCCACGGCATGAGCGAGCGTCCGCCGGAGGGGTACGACAGCCGCACCGCCGTGGCCGACCTGGTGGGTCTGCTGGCGGCGGTCGGGCCGGCGGGCCGGCCGGTGCACCTGGTCGGCAACAGTTACGGCGGCACGCTCGCCGTGCACGCCGCGCTGGCCCGGCCCGACCTGGTCGCCGGACTGACGCTGCTGGAACCGCCGTTGAGCGGTGCGTGGGTCGAGCGGATGACGGACACGCTGTCGGTGGCCGCGCTGAGCCTGGAGGACAGCCGGGTGCCGGCCGAACTGTCCTCGCTGCGGCTGCGCAAGGCGGCCCGGCTCACCGCGATCGCCGACGCGCTGCTGAACCGCACGTCGCTGATCGACGACATCGCCGCCGGGCGGACCTTCGGCCCGCATGACTACGCGCGGCTGCGCTGCCCGGTGCTCGTGGTGTGCGGAGAGCATTCCGAACTCGTACCGGGTGCGGAGGAGTTGGCGCGTCACGCGCCGGACTGTTCGTTGCGGATCCTGCCTGATCTCGGCCACGACGTGCTCAAGGAGAGCAGCGGGGCGCTGCGGGATGCCGTGCTCGGGCACCTCGGGGCGGTCCGGGCGGCCGTGCGGGCCGGGGGCGCCGCCGGCACCGTGGGTGTCGAGGGTGCCGCCAGGGCCGTGCCGTCCGTGGACGCCGTCGGTGCCGCCGGCGACCGCGGTGCCGCCGGCGCCGTGGGGACGGGAGCGATGGTGCCATGAGGTTCCTCTTCGTGGTCCCGCCGCTGGCGGGGCACGTCAACCCCACGCTCTCCGTGGCCGCCGAGCTGGCGGCGCGGGGGCACGAGACGGCGTGGGCCGGCCCGGCGGAGGTACTGTCCCGGCTGCTGCCCGCCCGGGCCGGGCTGTTCGACGCCGGCGGGTACGAGGGCACGCAGACCGGCGGTCGCGGAGGCGGCGGAGGTGCGGGCGCAGCCCCGGGCGGGCCCGCGGCCGGGCCCGCGCCCGCCGCCGGCTACGCCGCGCTCCACGCCCACTGGCGTGACCTCCGCGGCGTGGCCGCGCTGCGCTTCCTGTGGAGCGAGGCGCTGTTGCCGCTCGCCCGCGCCATGGTGCCGGGTGTGGTGCGGGCGGTCGACTCCTTCCGTCCCGATGTGCTGGTCGCGGACCAACAGGCCCTGGCCGGCCCCCTGGTGGCCCGCCGGCTCGGGGTGCCGTGGGCGACCTCCGCGACGACCTCGGCCGAGTTCACCCGCCCCTTCGCGGACTTCCCCAGGGTCGGGGAGTGGGTGGCGGGGCAGGTCGCGGAGCTGGTGGCCGAGTACGGGTGGCCGGCGCCCGCGGGCTGGGACCCGAGGTTCTCCGAGCGGCTGGTGCTGATCTACTCCACCCCCGAACTCATGGGTGTGGACGGCGGGTTCCCGGGCCATTACGCATTCGTCGGCCCCGCCCTCGGCGCGCGGCCGCCCGCCGCGGAGTTCCCGTGGTCCCGGCTGGACCCGGACCGCCGCCGCGTGCTGGTGTCCCTCGGCACCCTCAACCAGGAGGCGGGCAGCCGCTTCTACGCCGGTGTGCTGGCGGCCGCCGAGCGGCTCGGGGACGAGGTGCAGGTGGTGCTGGCCGCGCCCGCCGCCGCCCTGACCGGCCCGGTGCCGGACCACGTCCTGGTCCGGGACTCCGTGCCCCAGCTCGACCTGCTGCCGCACCTCGACGCGGTCGTCGGCCACGGCGGCCACAACACGGTGTGTGAGGCCCTCGCCCACGGGCTGCCGCTGGTGGTCGCCCCGATCCGGGACGACCAGCCGATCGTGGCCCGGCAGGTCGTGGCGGCGGGCGCGGGCGTGCGGGTGCGGTTCGGCCGGCCCCGGGCCGAGGAGCTGTACGGGGCGGTCGCCGGGGTGCTCGGCGATCCCGGCTACCGCCGGGCGGCCCGCAGGATCCAGGCCTCCTTCGCCGCGGCCGGCGGTGCCGCCGCCGCGGCCGACCGTTTGGAGAAGCTGACATGAGCCCTTCGCCGCGCACCCGCTGGGTGTCCGCCGCCGCGTTCGTCGCGCTGGCCGCGGGGACGGTACGGGCCCGGGCGCGGCTGCGCGCCCTGCCGGTGCTGGCGCCCGTAGCGCCGTACGGGGAACCCGCGGGGCCCGCCGGTCCCGGGGACCCCACTCCACCCGGGGAACCCGCCGCACCCGGGGAATCCGCCGCACCCGAGGAGCCCGGAAGGCACTCGGAGCCGGGCGGCTCCGCGTCCGGCCCGTACCGGCTCCTCACCGCCGAAGGCGTGGTCGTGGGCCCGGGGGTGCTGCGGGCCGCGTGCGCGCACGCCGGGCGCGAGGGGCTGCGCGTACTGGAGCTGCTCCCGTGGGACCTGGAAGCGGAGCGGGCCCTGGGGCTGCTGCGCCTGGTGGACCCGGCCGCGTACCGGCGGGACCGGCTCGGCGCGGGGCGGGGTGCGGGGTACGCGCTGCTGGTGACGGAGGAGGTGCTGGGCCGGGCCGGGGCCGACCCCGACGCCGTCCGGTCGGTGCCGGAACTCCTCGCGCTCGGGCGCCGGTTGAAGGGGTACGCCGCCGACGCCACGGACCTGGCCGTCGCGCCCGGCCTCCGCGCGCCCGCGCCCGTGCCGGCACCCGGCCGACGCGTCGAGGAGCTGTGCGCGCAGGGGCTGCCGCCGGGAGCGCTGACCGCCGCGCAGCTGGGCGGCCTGGCGCTGCTGGCCGTCGGGGCCGTCCGGCACGGCCGCTGGGGTGCCGCGGCCGCCGCGCTGTACTGGGCGCAGCCGTACCTGGTCCTCGGCACGGGCGGCCCGCTCCGGCCGGCCGGGCTGGGGCGGGCCACCGCGGCGCGTCCGCTGCGTGCGCTGGGCACCGGTCTGCGTGCGGCCGTCGAGGTCCGGGTGGCCGGGGCGGTGCGGGGTGCGCTGGACGCGCACGCGCGGGCCGGGCGCGCCGCGGAGTACGCGGCCGAACTCGCCGGCGGCACGGGCCGTTTCTTCGAGCAGCGCCGGACGGACTGCCCGTGGTGCGGGCGGGCCGACGGGCTGTCCGTGCGCGTGCGGGTGCCCGACCTGCTCCAGGGCAAGCCGGGCCTGTTCACGCTGGAGGAGTGCGGTGCCTGCGGGCACGTGTTCCAGAACCCTCGGCTGAGCCCGGCCGGCCTGGACTTCTACTACCGCGACTTCTACGACGGGACCGGGCGCGAGGGGGCGGGCACCGTCTTCGGGCGGCTCGGTCCGCACTACCGGGCGCGGGCGGAGATGCTGCGCCCCTTCGCCTCTCCGGTGTCCTGGCTGGACGTGGGGACCGGACACGGCCACTTCTGCCTGGTGGCCGGGGAGGTGTGGCCGGACACCGTGTTCGACGGGCTGGACATGGGCGACGGGGTGCGGGAGGCGGAGCGGCGGGGCTGGGTCGGCACCGGCTACCAGGGGCAGTTCCCGGAGCTCGCCGGGAAGCTGGCCGGGCAGTACGAGGCGGTCAGCATGTACCACTACCTGGAGCACACGCGGGACCCCTTCGCGGAGCTCGACGCGGCGGCGGCCGTGCTGGTGCCGGGCGGGCACCTGCTGGTGGAGGTGCCGGATCCGGGTTCGCGGATGGCGCGGCTGCTGGGGGCGTACTGGCTGCCGTGGTTCCAGCCGCAGCACCAGCACCTGGTGCCGGCGGAGAACCTGCGGCGGGCGCTGGCGGAGCGGGGGTTCACGGTGGTCGCGGAGGAGCACGGCCGGGCCCACCAGCACAACGACTTCGTGGGGGCCGTGGCGCTGGCCGTGAACCGCCTGGCCCCGGACCCGGACGCCCCCTGGGCTGCCGGGCCGGCCCCGGGCCTCCCCCGCCGGGCGGCCCGCCTGGCGGTACGGACGGCCGCCGTCCCGTGCCTGGCCGCGGCGGCGGCCCTGGACCTGCTCCGCAGCGCCGCGGCCCGCCGCACGGACGGAGGCAACGCGTACCGCCTGGCCGCCCGCCTGGACCACCCCGCCCCACCACAACCGTGGCCCCGGGCGGCGGAGGTGAGGGGCACGGCCGATGCGGGCGGCACGGCGGGTGCGGCCGGTGCCCACAGTGCGGGCGGGACGACCCACACCGGCCGTGCGGGCGGCCCGGAGGGCCCGGCGGGTCCGAACGGCACAGCGGGCCCGGCCGACGGTGCCGGTCCCGCCGGCACGGCGAGTTCGCCCCGCACCGCGACTTCCGCCGAACCGGCGACTTCGGCCGGCAAGGCGAGCCCAGCCGACACCACGATCCCCGCCGGCAGGAGGGAGTCGAACGGCATGACAAGTCCCGCCGGCACGCCGGCTTCGGCCGGAAGGGGAGGTGCTGCCGGTCAGGCGAGGCCGGACCCTACGGCGACTTCGACCGCCATGGCGAGTTGCGCAAGCACGGCACGTTCCGCCACCCCGGCGACTTCGGCCGAGACGACAACTCCCGTCGACACTGCAACTCCCGCCGACGCGACGAGCCCCACCAGCACGACGACCTCCGCCGGCGGGGCAGGTCCCGCCGGCACGACGGCTTTCGCCGGCGCGACAATCCCCGGCAGCACGCCGGCTTCGGCCGACAAGGCAGGCACGATCGCTCAGCCGGGGCCGGGCCGTACGGCGGCTCCGGCCGCCATGGCGAGTTGCGCCGGCACCACGGGGCCCACCGGCACGGCAACTTCCACCGCCCCGGCAACTCCCGCCGACACGGCGAGTCCCGCCAGCACGGCGAGTCCCGCCAGCACGGCGAGTCCCGCCAGCACGGCGACTTCCGCCCTCAAGGCAGGCGCGGCAGCCAGCACAGCCGGTCCCACCGCCACGGCAAGTGCCGCCGGTACGGCGAGCGCAGCCGGCACGACCGGACCCGCCGGCACGGCGACTTCCGCCAGCACGGCCGAATCCGCCGGCACGGCCGAACCCGCCGGCACGGCGGGTGCAGCCGGTGCCGCGGGTGCGACGGGTGCGGACGTGCCGGCCGGTGCTGCCGAAGGGCGGGCTGACGCATGAGTCCCCGCCCCACACGGGCCGGCACCGCCAGCACGGAGCGCTTTGGAGCCGAACCGTCGGCCTCGCGAGACGTCGACCCGGATCCGGCCGGGCGCGAGCACGACGACGCCCGACGCACGGAACCGGCACCCGTCGGCCCCCGAGCTGCCGGCATCGGCCTCAACTCCGGGATCCCCAACCCCAGCTCTCCCGGCCGCGGTGTCCGCGAGCCCTGCGTCCCCGATTCCGGTAGCCCCAGCTCCGGCGTCCCCGACGCCGGCTCCTCCGACCCGTGTGCCCCCGACGCCGGCTCCCTCGCCCGGCGGGCCACCGCCGATCCGTTGTTCCGGCTGGTGGCGTACGCGTTGGAGGCCGCTCACGGGCGGGCGCCGGCTGCCGTGTGGAGTGCCCCGCACGCCTTCCACCTCGGTTCGCCGGGGCTGGTGGCCGCTGCCGGGTGGCCGGTGGCGGCGGCCGCCGCCCCGCGTACGGACGGGCAGGTGCGGCTCAGTTCGCTCGGGCACCCCGCGCAGAGCTGCACGCTGCCGCTCGCGGGGAGACGCCCCGCGGACGTGCCGCCGTGGGCGGTCCGCCCGTACGCCGTGCTGCGCGCCCTCGCCGAGGCCGGGTACGGCCGCCACGGCACCGACCTGCACGTGCACGGCACGCTCACCGAGGCCGCCGGCCTCTCCCTCGCCGAACCGGCCGACTGCGCCACCGCCCTCGCCGTCGCGGACGCGCACGCGCACGCGCCGGACGGCGAGGCACCCGACCGGGAGCGGATCGCCGCGGTGCTGCGTGCCCTGGCGCCGCCCGGTGACGAGGCGCTGCGCAGTGCGGTGCTGCACGCCTGGAAGGGCAGCGCGCTGCTGCTCGGTGGCGAGCGGCCCCGCCACGTGCCCTTCGACCCGGCCGCCTCAGGGGCGCGGCTGGTGCTGATGGCTGCCCGGGGCACGGGGACAGCCGAGGAGCGCGCCGCGGACCTGCGCGCGGCCGCAGACCGTGCGCGGCGGGCGGGTGCGATCGGCATCTGGCCGCCGGGGGCGGGGCCGGCCCCGCGGAGCCTGCTGATGATGCTGCCCGAGCACCGCCGTACGGCCGTGCGCGGCGCGGTGGCGGAGGAGTTCCGGTCCCGGCGGCGTCCCGTACCGCGCTTCCTGAACATCTCGGTCGCCGGCGCGGCCCGGCGCGAGAGCTGACCCATGGGCTGGGCGGGGTCCGGCGGAGGTTGTAAAGCCGGTCGCCGTGAAAGCGGGTCCGACGGGGTCCGGCGTCGGTCGCCTCGGGGCGGGTGGTCCCACGGCGGTCCGGCGGTGGCCGCGTCGGTCGCCCTGGCGGGGCCCCGCGGCGGTCCGGCGGGTGCCGGCGCCGGGCCGGCCGGGCCCCCGCCATGCGCCCACCGCCCCCAGTCCCCGCCCCCGCCCAACCCTCCGCACCCCACCCCAAGCCCGGCCCGCACCCCGGTTCACGCACACCCGGAAGGAAGACGACAGGACATGCAGAAGGGAAGGCACCCATGAGCTCCATCCGCCTGCGGCGGATCCGGACGGCCGGCGGGATCATCGCCGCCACCGGCCTGATCACCGCCGTCGCCCTCACGGATTCCCAGGCAGCCTCGGAGGCCGCCACCAGGACCACCACGGCGGCCGCGGCCGCCGCGCTGCCCGCGTACGACCACGTGGTCGTCGTGGTCTTCGAGAACAAGCAGTACGGGGAGATCATCGGCAGCGCGAACGCCCCGTACATCAACCAGCTGGCGAACGGCGGCGCGAGCCTGACCGGGATGAAGGCGCTCACCCACCCCAGCCAGCCGAACTACTTCAACCTCTTCTCCGGATCCACCCAGGGCATCACCGGGGACGGCTGCTACACCCCGCAGTCGATGACCGCGGCGAACCTGGGGCAGGAGCTGATCGCCGCGGGCAAGACCTTCGCCACGTACAACGAGGACCTGCCGGCGGAGGGCTCCACGGCCTGCACCAACGGCCAGTACGCGCAGAAGCACAACCCGTGGTTCGCGTTCAAGAACGTGCCGCTGAACACCGGCAAGACCTGGGCGCAGTTCCCCAAGGGCGACTTCGGGGCGCTGCCGCACCTGTCGTTCGTGGTGCCGAACCAGTGCAACGACATGCACTCGTGCGCGGTCTCCACGGGAGACACGTGGCTGAAGAACAACCTGGACGGCTACGCCCAGTGGGCCAAGGCCAACCGGAGCCTGCTGGTGCTGACGTGGGACGAGGACAACTACCTCGGCTCGAACCGGATCGCCACGGTGTTCCACGGGGCGGACGTGAAGCAGGGCGCGTACAGCGCGGCGTACAACCACCACAACCTGCTGCGGACCTTCGAGGACCTGTTCGGCACCGGTCACGCCGGGAACGCGGCGAGCGCGACCCCGGTCACGGAGGTGTTCGGTACGGGCGGTTCGGAGCCGCCGCCGTCCGGTGACCTGAAGATCACCAACCCCGGACCGCAGACCTGCAGGTTCAACCAGTCCTGCACGATCCAGCTGACCGCCACCGGCGGCAAGCCGCCCCTGAAGTACGGCGCCACCGGCCTGCCCTTCGGGCTCACGCTCGACACGGCCACCGGACGGATCACGGGCAAACCCTGGGCCACCGGAACCCTGACCGTCAACGCCACCGCGACCGACACCACCGGCGCCACGGCCGGCACCACCTTCCCGCTCACCGTCACCTGGTTCTGACCGGACACGACGACCCGGACACGACGACCCGGGCATGACGGCCGGGCGCGACGACCCGGACACGACGACCCGGGCATGACGGCCGGGCACGACGACCCGACACGACGGCCCGGGCACCGCGGCCGGGCACCGCGGCCGGGCACCGCGGCCGGGCACCGCGGCCGGGCACCGCGGCCGGGCACCGCGGCCGGGCACCGCGGCCGGGCACGACGGGGGACGCCGGAAGGGCCTCGGGCCCCTCCGGCGTCCTGTGCCGGGGCGGTTACTTCTTGACCTTCTTCTTCACCTGCTCCTTGATCTCCTTCTTGATGTCCTTCTTCGTCACGGTCCCGCCGGTGCCGGTGCCGTCGCCGCCGACCGCGGTGGCGTCGCCGGTGTTCACGGCATCCGCACTGGCGTTGCCGCCGGTGGCGTTGCCCGTCGTGATCGTGCACTTGCCCTTGCACTCGCCGACGCCGGAGTTGGCGTTGCCGCCGGTGGCGGTGCCGCCGACCGTGGTGTTCTCGGCGTTGGCGTCGCCGCCGGTACCGATGCCGTCGGCGCTGTCCGCCGGGGCCAGGGTCACCACCGCCTGCGGAGCGGGCGCGGCCATCGCGGTCGCCGGGAGGGCGATGCCGCCGCCCACCAGGGCGAGGGAAGAGCCGGCCAGAACGATGCGACGGGTCAGGAAACGCTGGAACATCGGAATTCTCCGTTCGGAAGAAGGTGGTGTGGCGAACCGCCCCGCAATTCCTTTTCGAGGCAATTCCTTTCCCTCTGTTCGCCGGGGTGGGATTCCCCGGTGAGGGC
Organism: Streptomyces sp. NPDC101118; assembly: GCF_044759445.1. Lineage (NCBI taxonomy): Bacteria > Bacillati > Actinomycetota > Actinomycetes > Kitasatosporales > Streptomycetaceae > Streptomyces > Streptomyces sp. NPDC101118. Next base: position 36,729 of record NZ_JBIVZG010000034.1, read on the forward strand.
GTACTTCAAATAAACCCTGCGGGCGGTCCCGCGTCACGCCACTTGAATACGTTACTTGACACCGGGAAGGGATCTTGGTTGAATTCGCGGCCGCCTGGCAGGGCACGACTGCCGCCGGGCCCTTTCGGCCGTACGGGTGGGCACCCGGGGGAAACCGCGCGGCACCCCGCCAGATCGCGTCCGGGGCATGACCGGCGCGCTAACGTCGGCAGCACTTTGCCCGAGAACCCCCGGAGAATTCCGATGAACGAGCGTTCCTGGACCCGTCGTCTCGTGCTTGCCGCCGCTTCCGTGGCACTGGCCGGCGGCATCGCCTTCCCGGCGACCGCGATGGCCGCGCCGGTTCCGCAGTACGGAGTCGACCTCGCCCGCATCGCCGCGGTCCACCTCGGCGACCACTCCCCCGGGTGCCTCGGCGCCTGTCACGGCAGCGTCAACACCGCCGCGGGCGACGGCGCCCCGGCCGTGTGCGAGGGCCTGTGCCACGGCAGCGTCAACACCGCCACGGGCAACGGGGCCGCGGGCGTCTGCCGTGGGCTGTGCGGCGACAGCGTCAACACCACGGTCGGGGACGGCGCGTACAGCGAGTGCCTGGGCCTGTGCGACGACAGCACGAACACCGCGGTCGGCGACGGCGCCTTCGACGTGTGCAGCGGCGTCTGCCACGCCAGCGTCAACACCGCCGTCAGCGAGGACGTGCTGAGCCTCGCCCAGGTGGACCGGGTGACGGAGACGGGGCAGGGCGCGCGGGCCGGCCGCGGTGGCGACGGCGACGGCGACGGCGACGGCGGGGAGGGCGGCAGCAGCAGCGCGGACGCCATCGCCATCAGCGGTGACGCCAACGCCGAGAACACCACGGTCGGCGGCACCGCCACCAGCGGCTCCGCCACCTCGGGCGGGGTCGGCACCTGCATCGGCCGGTGCACGATCGTCACCGGGGACGCGACGAGCGGCAACGCCAGCGCGGACGCCGCGAACGCCGGCGACGCGACGGCCGTGAGCGGCGACGCGACGGCGACGGGCGGCAGCGCCTGACCGTCCGGCGGAACGCCCGGACGCAGAAGGACGCCGGAGAGGCCCTGGGCCTCTCCGGCGTCCTTCTGCGTCCGGGCTCGTGGTGACCCGAGGGTCACTTGTTGAGCTTCTTCTGCGCCTTCAGCTCCGCCTTGAGCTTCTTGACGTCCTCCTTGGTCACGGTGCCGCCGGTGCCGGTGCCGTCACCGCCGACCGCGGTCGCGTCGCCGGTGTTCACGGCATCCGCACTGGCGTCGCCGCCCGTGGCGTCGCCCGTGATGATCGTGCACTTGCCCCGGCAGCTGCCGACGCCGGTGTTGGCGCTGCCGCCGGTGGCCGTGCCGCCGACCGTCGTGTTCCCCGCACTGGCATCGCCGCCGGTACCGATGCCGTCGGCGCTGTCCGCCGGCGCCAGGGTCACCACCGCCTGCGGAGCGGGCGCGGCCATCGCGGTCGCCGGGAGGGCGATGCCGCCGCCCACCAGGGCGAGGGAAGAACCGGCCAGAACGACACGACGGGTCAGGAAGCGCTGGAACATCGGAATTCTCCATTCGGGGGAAAGGGATGCGAACCGACCGCCGGAATTCCCGGTGGGCAATTCTCGCGCCGCTCGTTTCCGGGGATCCGTTCCCCGGTGAGGGCGTGCTTCCAATAAACCCTGGTCCGGAGCCCTGGTCACGCCACTGCAATACGTGTCTTGACGACCGGGAGCGATCTTGGTAAAACTCCGCGGCGCGCGGCCGGGGACGGCGGGAACACCCTTTTCGAATCCTGTCAAGTAACGAATAGCCGGGGCTGGGGTCCCCTTCCTTCCGCCGGGCACGGTGGCTGTCCAGGACTGATCCCAGACAAGGAAGACCCGTCATGACCGACATCGCCATCACCGGGCTCGGCTGCCGCTTCCCCGGCGCCCCCGACGTCCGTGCGTACTGGAAGCTCCTGCTGAGCGGAGAGCGGCAGTTCTCCGCCGTGCCGCGCGAGCGCTGGAACCACGGCACGTTCCACACGCCCGACGACCGGTCGGCGCCCCACGGGGCGTACACGGACCGGGTCGCCTTCCTGGACGACGTGGACCGCTTCGACGCCCTGCACTACGGGGTGCCGCCCGCCCGGGCCCGGGCCATGGACCCGCAGCACCGGCTGATGCTCGACGTGTCCCGCGAGGCCCTGGACGACGCGGGGCTGGGCCGGGGCGACTTCGACCGCGAGAACACCGGTGTCTTCTTCGGCGTGTCCGTCTCCGACTACAAGGACCTGATGACGGCCCCGCTGCGGGCCGTCGCCCTGGTCGACGGGACGGCCGGCGACGACCGCAGGCCGGCCTTCGACGCGCTGCGGGAGGAGGCGGGCCGGCTCGGCGCGATCCACGCCTTCACCCTGCCGGGCAGCCTCCTCAACATGGCGGCCGGCACCGTCAGCCGCCAGTTCGACCTCGGCGGCCCCAGCTTCACGGTCGACGCCGCCTGCTCCGGGTCCCTGGTGGCCCTGGACCAGGCCGTCGCCCAGCTCCGCCAGGGCAACTGCCGGATCGCGGTCGTCGGCGGCGTGTACCTCAACCTCACGCCGGACGGCCTGGTCGGGTTCTCCAAGCTCCGCGCCCTCTCGCCCTCCGGGGTGTGCCGGCCCTTCGACGGCACGGCCGACGGCTTCGTCCTCGGCGAGGGCGCCGGCGTCGTCGTCCTGCGGCCCCTCGCCGACGCGCTGGCCTCCGGCGACCGCGTGTACGCCGTGGTCCGGGGCGTCGGCTCCGCCAACGACGGCGCGTCGCCCGGCCCCCTGGTCCCCACCCCCGACGGCCAGCTCCGCGCGATGCGCCGGGCCTACCGGGACGCCGGCCTGCCGCCCTCGTCCGTGGGGTTCCTGGAGGCGCACGGCACGGGCACCAGCACCGGAGACCGGGCCGAGATCGAGGCGCTGCGCCGGCTGCGCACCGAGTACCCCGACGACGACCCGGCCCTGTGCTACCTGGGTGCGGGCAAGGCCCTGATCGGCCACTCCCTGTCGGCGGCCGGCGTCGCGGGGCTGATCAAGACGGCGCTGGTCGTGCACCACCGCACGATCGTGCCGCAGCCCCCGACCCGTCCCGACCCCGGCCTGGGCGTCTCCGCAGCCGGCCTGCGCTTCGCCGACTCCGCGCGGCCCTGGCCGAGCCCGGGCGCCCCGCGGCGCGCCGCCGTCAGCTCCTTCGGGTTCGGCGGCACCAACGTCCACGTGGTGCTGGAGGAGGCGCCCGCTGCCGTCGGCGCCCCGGCCGGCACGCCGCCGGTACGCACGCCCGGGGACGGGACGCCGCCGGTGAGCAGCACCTCCGCCGGTACGCCGCCGGTGAGCAGCACCGCCGCCGGTACGCCGCCTGCCGGCAGCACCGCGGCGGGTACGCCGTCGGTGGGCGCCCCCGCGGCCGGACCGCAGCTGGTGCTGCTCACGGCCGGCAGCGCGGAGCTGCTCGACCGGCACATCGGCGAGGTGCTCGACGCCCTGGACCCCGCCCCGCGCCCCCCGCTCACCGCCCTGGCCCACACCTTCGGCGCCCGCGCGCCGCTCACCGCCCGGCTCGCGGTCGTCGCCGGCGACACGGACGGCTTCGTCCGGCGGCTGCGGGACGCCCGCCGCCAGCTCGCCGGAGGCGCCCGGGGCGACCTCGGCGACGGCGCGTACGCCGCCGACGCGCCGCTGCCCGCCGCCGCACGCGGGATGGCGTTCCTCTTCCCCGGCCAGGGCAGTCAGCGGCCGGGCATGCTGCGGGACCTGCACGACAGGTTCCCGGCCTTCCGGGCGACCGTCGCCCGCCTGGGCGCCGTGGCCCGCCGGGACACCGGCATCGACCTCGCCGACCTGCTGTACGGGGACCCTGCCGGGGACGGAGAGGGGCCGGCGGCCGGCGACCGGCCCCAGGACGGCGGTGTGGGCGAGGCGGCGGCGCGGCGCCGGCTGGCCGCCACCGACGTCTGCCAGCCGCTGCTCGGCACCGTCCAGCTCGCCGTCACCCGTCTCCTCGCCGACTGCGACGTGACCCCCGGCCTCACCCTGGGCCACAGCGTCGGCGAGTTCGCCGCGGCCGCGGCGGCCGGCGCGCTGACCCCGGAGGACACCGTGCGGCTGCTGGTCCACCGGGGCGCCGCGCTGCGCCGGGCCGGCGACGGCGTACGGGGCGGGATGCTCGCCGTACAGACCGACAAGGAGACCTGCCGCCGACTCACCGACGGCATCGACGACGTGTGGCTCGCCTGCTTCAACCAGCCCCGGCAGGTCGTGGTCAGCGGCACGCCGCACGGACTCGACGCGATGCGGCGGGCCTGTGCGGAGGCGGGCGTGGCGACGGTGACGCTCGACGTGTCCGACGCCTTCCACTCGCCCCGGCTGGCCGCCGCCGAGGAGACGATGCGGGAGGACCTCGCGGGGCGGCGCCTCGGCCGGCCCTCGCTGCCGTTCGTCTCCTCCGTGGACGCGCGGGTCTGCACCGACCCGGCGCGGCTGCGCGACCTGTGGGCCCGCCACGCCTCGGCCCCGGTCCACTTCGGCGACGCGGTCCGGACCGCGTACGAGGCGGGCGCGCGCATCTTCCTCCAGGTGAACGGCGGCGGCTCGCTGCTCACGTCGGTACGGCGCAACCTCCCCGGCCTCGACGACGTGTACGTGGTCCAGGCGGCGTCCGCCGACCCGGACGGCGGGCACGGCTTCGTACGGGCCCTGGCCCGCCTCGCCGTCCTGGGCGTACCGGTCGACCCGCGCGTCCTGGTGCCGCGGGAGGCCCGGCGCCTGGTCGACCTGCCGGTGGCCCGCCTGGACGGCCAGTCGTACTGGGTCCCGGGCACCCGCCCGTCCCGTCCGGCCCCCGCGACGGCCGCGGCCACCCCCGCCCCGCCCGACACGTCCCCCACCGCCGGCCCCGCGACGGCCCTGGCCCGGTCGGGCGCGCCCCTCGCTGCCCCGCCGCCCACCGGCACCGCCCCGGCCGGCGCCCCAGCCCCCACCGGTGCGACCGGCCCCGTCGGCACTCACGACACCGACGCGGCCGCCACGGGCACTGCCGCGGCCCCATCGGCCGACACCGCCGGCCCCGTCGGCCCACCCAGCTCATCCCTCGCGGCCGGCGCCTCCGACCCGGCCGGCGCCCTCCCGGTCAGCTCCGCCCCGGCCCACACCACCAACCCGCCCAGCGCATCCCACACGGCCGGCGCCACCGCCCCGGCCGGCGCGTTCCTCGTGGCCGACCCCGGCGACCCGCTCGGTCCGGCCGAACCGGCCGAACCCGTCGACCTGATGTCCCAGCCCGTACCGCCCCTGGAGCACCCGATGCACCTCCCCGAGAACCACCCGATGAACGACCTGCGCCGGCTCATCGAGCAGCAGGTGGCCCTGATGAACCGCCTCAGCGAGGTGCTTCCCGGTCCCGGCCGGGACCCGGAGGCCCGTACGGACGCCACGACCGCGCCCCCGCCCCAGGCCCCGGCCCCGGTCTCCCCCGTCCCCGAGCCCCTCGCTGAGCCCGTCCGGACCCCTGCCCACACCGCCGCGGCGACCGAGCCCGGCCCGGAGCCGGTCCCCGCGGGCACGCCCGGCGTGCCCCGGCACGACCCGGTCCTCGACTCGGTGCTCGCCCAGGTGGCCCGGATCAGCGCCTTCCCGGTGGGGCACCTGCGCCGGGACCAGCTGCTGGTCGACGACCTCGGGTTCGACTCCCTCATGCTGACCGACCTCTTGACCTCCCTCCGGCGCGAATGGCCGCACTGGAACTTCGACGAGCGGGCCGCCGACCTGCCGACCGTCGGGGGCCTCGCCGCCCTCATCTCGGACGGCGCACCGGACGCCACGACAGCGACACCGGCACCGGCAGCGGCACCGGCCCCCGTGACCGCCCCCGCCCCCGTCCCCGTCCCCGCCCCCGTCCCCGTCCCCGTCCAGCGTGCCGCGTACGCGGACCACGCCCCGCCTGCGGAGCCCCGGGACCCCGCGCCGGCGCCCGCCCCCCTGCCCCCCGAGCACACCCGCATCGAGAGCTTCCCCGAGGTCACGGCGCACGCCGAGCGGTTCGCCGCGCTCGGCCGGCTGGGCCTGCCCAACCCGTACTTCCTCGTCCACGAGGGCGGTCTGACCGACACCACCGTGGTCGACGGCCGGCAGCTGCTGTCCTTCTCGGGCTACAACTACCTCGGCCTGGCGGCGCACCCGCAGGTGACCGGGGCGGCGCGGGATGCGATAGCCCGTCACGGCACGTCCGTGTCCGCCAGCCGCCTGCTGTCCGGCAGCCGGCCGCTCCACCTGGAGCTGGAGACCGAGCTCGCCGGATTCCTCGGCTGCGAGGCGGCGCTCACCCTGGCCAACGGGCACGCCACCAACGTCACCGTGATCGGGCACCTCGTCGGCCCCGGCGACCTCGTCGTCCACGACGCCCTCGCCCACGACAGCATCCTCCAGGGCTGCCGGCTGTCCGGCGCCACCCGGCGCCCCTTCCCCCACAACGACGCGGCCGCACTCGACGCGCTCCTCGGGCAGGTCCGCCACCAGTACCGGCGCGTCCTGGTCGTCGTCGAGGGCGTGTACAGCATGGACGGCGACGTCGCCGACCTCACCGCCCTGGTCGACGTCAAGCGCCGGCACGGCGCGCTGCTGATGGTCGACGAGGCGCACAGCGTCGGGACGATCGGCGCGACGGGCCGCGGCGTCGGCGAGTACACCGGCGCGGACCGGCGGGACGTCGAACTGTGGTCCGGCACCCTCTCCAAGGCCCTGGCCAGCTGCGGCGGGTACGTGGCCGGGAGCGCGGCGGTCGTGGAGTACCTGCGGTACACGGTCCCCGGCTTCGTCTACAGCGCCGGCATGACCCCGGCCGACACCGCCGCCGCGCTGGCGGCGCTCCGGGTGCTGCGGGCCGAGCCGGAGCGGGTGGCGCGGCTCGCGGAGAACGCGGCGCTGTTCACCCGGCTGGCGCGCGCGGCCGGCGTCGACATCGGGGAGAGCCACGACACCCCGGTCGTGCCGTGCATCACCGGCGACTCGCAGCGGGCGCTGCGCCTGGCGGAGGCCCTGTTCCGGCGGGGGATCAGCGTCAACCCGATCCTGTACCCGGCGGTGCCCGAGGACCTGGCCCGGCTGCGCTTCTTCGTCACGGCCGAGCACACGCCGGAGCAGATCCGGCGGACGGTGTCCGCGCTGGACGACGAGCTGGGGCGGCCGTCGGCCGTCCCGGCGGCCTGAGGCCGTGCCATGACCGTGGATGCGGCCGGGACCGTGGATGCGGCCGTGACCGTCGACCCGGCCGTGACCGGGGACGCGGCCGTCGCCCCGGACACGGCCGGTGCCGTGGACCTCGGGTTCCCGGCGCTCGCGCCGGGCCGGGTCCACCACTGGGGCGGGGCGTTCCTCGTCGTGGCGCGGCGGTCGGGGCTGCCGGGGAGCGTGCCGTGGCTCCCGCTCTCGCCGGCCGAGCGGTGCGTGGCCGGCGCGCTGCCGGCCTGGCGGCGGGCGGAGTGGACGGCGGGCCGGCGGCTCGCGAAGCACCTGGTCGCCGGGTACACGGGCGCGGCGGTGGACGCGGTGGAGGTGCTGCCGCGGGCGGACGGCAGCCCGTACGCGCTCCTCGGGGGCCGCCCGCTGCCCGCCGTACACCTCTCCATCAGCCATACGGCCCATCAGGTAGCGGCGGCGCTGGCGCCCGGGCCGGTCGGGGTGGACCTGTGCGAGACCGTCGCGGCGGACACCGTACGGCGGATCGGCGACCACGCGTTCTCGCCCGCGGAACTGGAGCTGATCGGCACCGGCCCCCAGGAGGGCCCGGCGGCGGCCTGGGCGCTGAAGGAGGCCGCGGTGAAGGCCGACCGGACCGGCGTCTTCGGGGCCGCTCCGCGGCACGTGGCGCTGCTGGGCCTGCATCCGCCGCGGCTGGGCGGCGGCCGCCGCGCGGCGGCCTGGCACACGGCCGGGGCGGACGCCGACGGGGAGGCGGGGGGTGCCGCGGCGCGGGCGGACGCCGGAGCCGCGCCCGCCCCGGGCGACGCGGTGCTCGCGCTCGTACTGGCACCGGCCCCGTAGCAGGGGCCGGGCAGGCGGGAGGCCGGGAGCAGGCGTCCGGGCGAGCAGGCGTCCGGGGAGGCCGCTCCGGCAGAGCGCTCCGGTGGGCCGGCCCGGTGGTCGGTCCACCGCCCGGCCGCCGGGTTGCGGCACTGCGTTGGTGCTCTTCCGGCCACTGGATCATGCTTGTCAGTGGAGTCCCTGGCCATGCGGGTTTCCCCTGGGACGGCGGCGAAGGAACGACCGAGGGCGAGATGAGCGGCGATGGAGCGAGTTCCCACCCCTCCCGGCGACCGGCCGGAGGAGACGGACGCCTCCCGTGAGCCGGCGTACACGGCCACGGCCACCATCAACGAGCAGGGCATCGTCACCGAGTGGAGCGAGGGCGCCGGCCGCCTGCTCGGCTACTCCCCCGCCGACGTCGTGGGGCAGCCCGCGGCCCGCCTGCTGGCCGACGCCGAAGCGGACGGCGGCGCGGCCCGGCGGCTGCCGCCCGGGCAGCAGCGGTGGAGCGGCACCCTGGCGCTGCGGCACCGGGACGGCCGCCGGCTGGAGCGGGCGCTGCTGGCGCACCGCTGGACGTCCACCGGCGGGAACGCCAAGTGGTCGGTGGTGTCGGCCGTCGCGCCCGACCGCCGCACGGCCCCGGAAGGGCCGCTCCCGGAGTGGGCCTTCGCCCAGTCCCCCTGCTTCCAGGCGATCTTCGACGAGGACCTGCGGCTGGTCCGGGCGAACGCCGGCATGGAGCGCACCCTGTCCCTGACGGAGGCCGAGATGCGCGGGCTGCGGCTGCCGGAGATCGCGCCCGACCCGGCGAGCGACGAGACCGAGCGGCGGATCCGCACGGTGCTGGAGACGGGCGAGGCGCAGCACGCCAACTCGTTCGTCCGTCCCGCCGGGGGCGACGAGCAGGTCTGGTCGACCTCCCTGGACCCGCTGCGCGACGCGGAGGGGCGGGTGCGGGCGGTGTGCCTGACCGCGCACGAGCGGACCGCGGCGGCGGGTGGCGGACGGGCGCTGCCGGACGACGAGTTCGGCGCCCTCATCGGCACGACCACGGACGCCACGCGCACCGCGCAGGAGCTGGCCGACTTCGCGGTGCCGCGGATCGCGGACTTCGCGGCCGTCGACCTGCTGGAACCCCCGCCGCGCGGCGGGGACCCGTCGGCCCCGGCCGTGCCGGGCCAGGTGACGGTGTGCCGTACGGCGGTGCGGTCGGTCCTGGAGGGTAACCCGGAGTCCCGGGTGTCGGTCGGGGGGACGACGGTCTACCCGCCGCTGTCGCCGCCGGCCGACTGCCTGGCGTCGGGGCGCGGCGCGGTGTACGCCACGACGGACACGGCGGTCAGCCGGTGGATGGCCGAGGATCCCGGTGCCGCGTGGATCGGCGAGTACGGGACCCACTCGATGATGGTGGTGCCGCTACGCGCGGACGGCGTGCCGCTCGGCGTGGTGCTGTTCAGCCGCCAGCAGCACCGGGAGCCCTTCCAGCAGGAGGACCTGTGGCTGGCGGAGCGGGCCGCGCAGAGGGCGGCGGCGGTGATCCACGGCTCCCGCCGGCAGGTGCGGGAGCACACGACCACGATGACGCTGCAGCGCAGCCTGCTGCCGCAGACGCTGCCCGACCAGTCGGCGCTGGAGATCGCCTCGCGGTACCTGCCGGCGGCGAGCGAGGCCGGGGTGGGCGGGGACTGGTTCGACGTGATCCCGCTGTCCGGGGCGCGGGTGGCGCTGGTCGTGGGCGACGTGGTGGGCCACGGCATCCGGGCCTCCGCGACCATGGGCCGGCTGCGGACCGCCGTACGGACCCTGGCGGACGTGGACCTGCCTCCGGACGAGCTGCTCACGCACCTCGACGACCTGATCATCCACCTGTCGGCGGACGAGGCGGACCGGGACTCGTCCGGGGGCATCGGCACGACCTGTCTGTACGTGGTCTACGACCCGGTGACCCGGCGCTGCACGCTCGCCCGGGCGGGCCACCCGCCGCCGGCGGTGGTGTCCCCCGAGGGGTCGGTGTACCTCCTCGACGTGCCGGCCGGGCCGCCGCTGGGGCTGGGCGGTCTGCCGTTCGAGACCGTCGAGGCCGAGCTGCCGGAGGGCAGCATGCTGGCCCTGTACACGGACGGCCTGCTGGGGGCGCGGGAGCACGACATCGACGAGGCGCTGGACACGATGTTCGCGGCGCTGGCGCGGCCGGCCACGTCGCTGGACACGGTCTGCGACCGGGTCCTGACGGCGCTGCTGACGCACCGGCCGGAGGACGACGTGGCGCTGCTGGTCGCGAGGACGCGGGCGCTGCACGAGGACCAGGTCGTGGTGTGGGACCTGGAGTCCGACCCGTCGGTCGTCGCGGACGCGCGCCGGCAGGCCACCGAGCAGCTGGCGGTGTGGGGGCTGGAGGAGGCGGCGTTCGTCACCGAGCTGCTGGTGAGCGAGCTGGTCACGAACGCGATCCGGTACGGCAAGCCGCCGGTCCAGCTGCGGCTGATCCACGAGGACTCGACCCTGATCTGCGAGGTCTCCGACGGCAGCAGCACGGCGCCGCACATGCGGCGGGCCCGCACCTTCGACGAGGGCGGGCGGGGTCTGCTGCTGGTGGCCCAGCTGGCGCAGCGCTGGGGTTCCCGGCCTGCCGCGAACGGCAAGACGATCTGGGCCGAGCAGTCGCTGGTGGGGTTCTGAGCGGGTCCATGGGGACGCCGGGGAGGGAGCCGGCGGTTCCCGTGTGACACGCCTGTGACAGTCGGCGGACAGGGTCATGAACTCCGGCGAGCACAGTTTTCGGTAGGGACAAAAAGCGACATTCCGCAATAAGTCCCCTGCTTCCGAGGGTGTGAGCAGCGATGACCGAACCGATTCGTCGGAGGAAATCCCATGAGCCTCACCCTCACCGCGCCGCAGACCCGGTCCCAGACCCCGACCGCCGCTCCGGCCACCTCGGCCGAGGCCCCGGCCCCCTCCCTGGCCCCGCGTGAGGAGGAAGCGCTGCGCCACATCGCCGCCGGGTGCACGTACCTCCAGACGGCCCGCAACATGGGTCTGTCGAAGCACACGGTCGACGCGTACCTGCGCCGCATCCGGGCCAAGCTGGGCATCAGCAGCACCGCCGAGATGACCCGCATGGCCATCGCCATGGGCCTGTGACCCGGCGGGACGGGACACACGGGCGAGGCGTACGGGGGACGGAACCGGCGGTCTACGGACCGCCGGTTCCGCTGTGGAAGACCGGCCGCGCCCAGGCGGGGGGCTCGGGCACCGGACCGGCGGACCCGGGGGGCGCGGCGGGCGGGACGCCGGGGCGCGGTGGGGCGTCGCCCGGAGGGGAGCCGGGGCCCGGAGGGGGATCCGGCGTCGGGCCGGGCGCCGGGGGTGCGTCGGCGGTGGCGATCCGCATCGCCCCGACGAACTCCAGACAGGAGGTGTACCGGTCCTCCGGCACCTTCGCGAGGGCCCTGGCCAGGACGTCGGCCGCGGCGGGCGCGACGTCCGGCCGCTTGTCGGTGAGGCGGGGCGGCGGGTCGTACTGGTGGGCCCAGAGCAGGGCCGCGCTGTCCTCCCGCCGGAAGGGCGGCTCGCCGGCCAGGGTCTCGTAGACCACGCAGGCGAGGCTGTAGAGGTCGCACCGGCCGTCCACGGGGCGCCCCGAGATCTGTTCCGGCGCCATGTAGTCGAGGGTGCCGACGAACTCGCCGGCCGTGGTGAACCCGGTCAGCGACAGCGACTTCTTCGTCAGCCCGAAGTCCGTGAGGTAGACGTGCTCCGGGTGGTCGCTGTCGGTGCCCGCGGCGACCAGGATGTTGCCCGGTTTGACGTCCCGGTGCACGAGGTCGTGCCGGTGGGCGGCGTCGAGCGCGGAGGCCACCTGCGCGGCGATGCGCAGGGCCGTGGTCACCGGGAGCGGGCCCTCGCGGTCCAGCAGGCCCCGCAGGTCGGGGCCGGGGACGTACCGCATGGCGATGTAGAGGACGCCGTCCGTCTCGCCGGCCTCGAAGATCGGCACGATGTGCGGGTGGTCGAGGGAGGCGGCGACCCGGGACTCGTGGGTGAAGCGGCGGCGGAAGGTCTCGTCACGTGCCCGGTCGGGGGTGATCAGCTTGAGCGCGACGGTCCGGTCGAGGCGGAGGTCCTTCGCGCAGTAGACGACGGCCATCCCGCCGCGGCCGAGCAGCCGCTCGATCCGGTAGTCGGCGATCTGCTTCCCGATGAGGCCGGAGGGCCGGCCCGTGTACGTGCCCAGGTTCGATGCCGTGCCCATCAGGCGTCTCCTCGCGCCGCCACCACCTGAAAGTGTAGGCGCGTACGGTCACCGCCGCCCGGGACGGGCACGGGTCCGGGTCCGGGTCCGGGCGGCACGCTCCCCCGTCAGTCCACCGCGGGGCCGACCGGGAAGAGGCCGGTGGTGCCCGTCAGGTCGAGGAGGCGCAGCATCTGGTGGCTGGGAGCCGCCAGGCTCACCGTGTGGCCGCGCTCCAGGGCGGCCAGGCGCCCGTCCAGCAGGGCGTTGAGGCCGGAGGAGTCGCAGAACGACGAGTTGCTGAGGTCGACGACGATCTCGGCGGGCGGTTCGGCGCCGGCGACCAGGGTGTGCAGGGCGTCGCGCAGCTCGCCCGCGTGGTTGATGTCGAGTTCACCGGTCACCCGGATGACGAACCGCCGTCGGCCGGTGCCCCCTTCGTCCTGCCGTTCCGCCTGTACGACCTCGATCAGACTGCTGCCGGGTCCCATGATCCCGTCACCTCCGGGTTCCTCCAGGGCGCCTGCCCCGTGGGCGGCCGTCCATGCGCCGCGGGGCACGGCCGGGGCGTGCCCGGGTCTCGGCCGCACGCGGGACCGGCCGCCGGGGTCAGGGCCGGCCGGATGCCCGGCGGCGGCAGCCCCGGGCCTCGGCGAGGAGCGCCTGCACCCGCTCCCCGACCTCTTCGGGGCCGTGGGCCGGGGCGGCGAAGGGGAGGCGTACGTCGTGCCGTGCGGCGGCGTGCTCGATCCGCAGGGTCAGCCCGCCGCGGTCCAGGGACAGGGGTGTCACCCGCTCGGCGTTCCGCGTCAGCCGCGGGTCGGCGAGCCGGGCGAGGGACGCGACGAGGCCGCCGTGCCCGTCCACGAGGTGGGTGAGCATGCCGGCCTCGTAGGCGGCGAGGGCGTCCGGGCGGGCCAGGGCGAACGCGTCGAGGCCGAGCGGGGCCGGGCCGTTCCCGGTGTCGAGGTCGACGTGGGCGGCGTCCAGGCGCAGTTCGGCGTGTGCCCCGTCGTCGAAGGTGCGGCCGGTGGCGGTGAGCCAGCCGGCGAGGGTGACGCGGGCGCGCACCCGGTCGCGTACGGCGACGGGGGCGATGTCGGTGAACTTGAGCAGCGCGGACAGGCTGCCGCGCGGCGCGAGGGCGACCTCGGCGGCCAGCCGGCATGCGGCGGGCACGCGCAGCAGGACGCGGCCGTCGTCGGCGACGCCGTGCAGCCCGCCGCCGACGAGGTCGCAGTCGTGCGAGCCCGTCACCACGGTCAGCGAGTCGGCCGCGGCCAGCACGGTCCGGGCCCGCTGTGCGGACGTGGGACCGGCCACGAGGACGTCGTGTGCACCCATCCAGAACTCCCTAACTAAGGTAAGGCATACCTAAGTCACCCTAGCCCCTCGGGTCACCGCGCCACCACCCCCACCCGCGGCGCGGCTCGCCTTCCGTGCGCCGTTCGCCCCCACGTCGCGGGCCGCCGGCACTCCGCTCTCGGCGACGTGGCTCACGAGGCCGCCCGGGCGCTAACCTCTCGCTGCACGAGGCGCGTTCGGGATTCCTGCGGGGGTGCGGGTGGGCACGTTGACCAAGGCGCTGGCGGTCGTCGCGGCCGTTCTGGTGGCGGCCGTTGCCGCCCTGGCCTCGCTGGCGGCCAACGCGGCCACGTCCCACGACCGCTGGCCCGGCCCGCTGGACGCCGTACGCGCGGACCCCTGGCCGTGGGTGTACGGGCTGTTCGCCACCGCGGCGGTGCTGGGCGTGCAGGCCGTCGTATCCGGCTGGCGGGCCGGACGGCCGGTCACCGGCGGCAACCCGCCGCGGGTGCAGGCCTGGGTGGTCGGCCGCCGGGAGAGCCGCACGGCCGTCGCCACCGTCTGCCACCGCAGGCGCGGCGGGCCCGTCGGCATCACCACCTCCCTGGAGGGGGCGGGCGGCTACGGGAAGACGACGCTCGCCGGCGTCGTGTGCGCGCACCCGCGAGTGCGGCGCCGGTTCGGCCGGCGCGTCCACTTTTTCACCATCGGCCGCGGGGTCACCGGCCCGGACCTCGCCGCGGCCATCGTGCGGATCACCCAGTACGTCACCGGCGACACCACGCCGTTCGACGACCCCATGACCGCCGGAGCCCACCTCGGCCGGCTGCTCGACCGGCAGCCGCGCACCCTGCTCGTGCTCGACGACGTGTGGGAGCCGGAGCAGCTCGAACCCTTCCTCCAGGGCGGCCGGCGGTGCGTCCGGCTCGTCACCACCCGCAACCCCCGGCTGCTGCCCCGCGACTGCCCGCGCGTCCTCGTCGACGAGATGACCGCGGACCAGGCCTCGCGGGTCCTCACCCACGAACTGCCGGACCTCCCGCCCGGCACCGTGGCCGAACTGCTGCGGGTCACCGGCCGCTGGCCCCTGCTGTTGCGCCTGACGAACCAGCTGATGGCCGAGCAGATCGAGACGGGCGCCGACCCGGCCGACGTGGCGGCCCGGGCTCTCCGCAGGCTCCGGGAGCACGGCCCCGCAGCGGCCGACGGGGGCCCTGCACCCGGCGAACGCGAACTGGACGACCCCCGCCTGCGCCAGGGCATGGTCCGGGCCACCGTCGAGGCCGCGACCCGGCTGCTGCCGGCCGGCGCGGACGCGCGGTTCGCCGAGCTGGGCGTGTTCGTCGAGGACGAGGCCGTGCCGGTCCCGCTCGTCGCCCGGCTGTGGCGGGCCACGGGAGGCCTGTCCGAGGAAGAGTCCCGCGCCCTGTGCGGCCGGCTCGGCAGGCTCTCCCTGCTCACGGTCCGGGCCGAGAACAGGGGCACGCTCACCCTGCACGACGTGCTCCGCGACTACCTGCGCCGGGAGCGGGGCGCCGAGCCGCTGCGCGACCTGCACCGCGCCCTCCTCGACGCCGTCCGGCCCGCGGGTCCGGGCCCGGCCTGGTGGGAGCAGGCCGACCGGTACCTCCTCGACCACCTGGTGGAACACCTGCTGGAGGCGGACCGCCCGGCCGAGGCCCTGGCCCTGGCCGGGGACCTGCGCTGGGTGGAGACCAGGCTGCACCAGCGCGGGCCGACCGCGCCCTGGCGGGACCTCGCGCGGATCCCGGGGGAATCCGCCGCCGCGCTGGCGCGCGACCTGGCCCGGACCGCGCACCTCATGGGCCCGGTCGAGCCGGTCCGCGCCCTCACCGCGATCCTCCACAGCCGCCTGGCCCCGCTCCCGCACTGGGGGGAGCAGACCGTCACCGGCGCCTCAGGCCCCGCCACCCTCCCCGGCCCGTTCCTGCGGAACCATTGGCCGCTCCCCGACACCCCGCCGCGGAGCCTGCTGCGCTCCCTGGACACGCCCGGGGCGGACATCGCGGACCTGGCCGTCACGGCGGACGGCCGGCAGCTCGTCACAGTGGCGGAAGGGGACGGCGTCCGCGTGTGGGACCGCGAGTCCGGAGCGTGCTTGGCATCCTTCGCCCTTGGCCGTACGGGGCGCCGGTCCCGTGCGGCTGCCCTCACGCAGGACGGTGCGTACGTCGCGGCGACCGACGGCCGGTTCCTCGGCGTGTGGGACGTCGCCACCGGAAGGCGCACGTTCCGGACCTGGTCGTGGCGGTCCCACAGCTTCGGCCGGCCGGCCCTCGCGCCGGACGGGACCCACTGCCTGGAGGGCGGCTGGAGCGGGACCCGGCTGCGCCTGTGGGACACCCGCCGCGGGACCTGCCGGCGGCTGCCGCCCAGCCCGGCGGCGTCCGGCTTCGACCCCGGCCACTGCCCCCGCCTGGCCGTCGGTCGGGACGGCGCTTGGGTCGCCGCGGGGGGCCGCTTCACCGTGTACGTGTGGGAGGAAGCCAGTGACACCTGGCGGACCGTCAGCAGCGGGGGCCCCGTTGCAGACCTCGCCGCCTCCACGGACGGGACAGCCCTGGCCATCAGCCACAGGGAGGGACGCCTCCGCGTGTGGCGGGCGGCGACCGGAGAGGTCAGTGAGATCCCCGGCAGCCAGGGCGACGCCGGTCTCCGGGCCGGGCCGGGGGCCCGGCGCGTCGCCGCCCGGTACCCCGGAGCGCTGTGGGTGCTGAACGCGGAGACCGGTGAGCGGCTGGCCACGTTCGACATCGACTCGGCCGACACGACGCTGCGGACGGCCGTCGCTCCGGACCTCGGCTGGGCCGCCACGGTGACCGCCGCCGTGCCGAACGCCGGCGGGGTGGTCCGCGTGTGGACGCCGGAAGGCTCGCCTCGGTCCCGGGGTCACGACCCCACCGGCCCAGTGGCAGTGGATCCGGACGGAGCGTTCGTGGCGACCGCCTCGGAACCCGACGGCCTGCAACTACGAGACCTGGCCACCGGGTCAATCGTGGCCCTCCTCGGCGAAGTGACGAGTTCGTACTACGAGCCGGCCTTCCCCCCTGGCGAGCGGCTGCTGGCCGTCGCCGACCTCGGGAACGGCGCCCGGCTGTGGGACCTGGACACCCGGACGGCAGTTTCCTTCGGCCCTGCCGCGGACGAAATGGGCCGCGCGGTGTTCTCGGCCAACGGCGCCTGGCTGGCCGCCCGGGACCCCTCCGGGATTTCGGTTTGGGACGTCCGGCGACGTGCCCGCTCCGCCGGATTCCGTGGAGCCCCGCGCTTCGACGGCATGGCCGTGTCCTCCGACGGAACGTGGCTCGCCCTCCGCTCCGCAGACGGGCTGCGCCTCCTGGACACGGCGACGGGTCGGCACCGGGCCGTCCTTCAGCAGCCGGGCACCCCGACGCAGCTGGTCGTCTCCCCCGACGACGGCCGGCTGGCGGTCGGCACGCGGGACGGACTCGTCTGCCTCTGGGACGTGGCTGACCGTGTGCTCATAGCCGTGTTCTCGTGTCACGGTCCCGTGGCGGCCGTGGCCTTCTGCCCCAACGGGCGGTGGCTCGCGGGCGCCGACGCGTCGAACACCGTACGCGTCTGGTCCTGCGAGACCCATGAGCTGGTCGCCGCCATGCGCACCGACGGCGCCGTGAACTCCTGCGCCTGGTCGCCGGACGCGCGCCACCTCGTCCTCTCCGGGAACGCGGGGCTGTGCGCCTACGCGTTCGGGCGCTGAGCGCGGGGGTCCTCGCGGGACGGGCGGCGTCGGCGGGTAGGGTCGCGGCGTGATCACGGCCGGTGCGAGCGTCGACCCGCGGACCCGCAGCAGCGCGGGCCCGCTGCGGCTGCTGTGGCTGGCCCTGCTGCTGTTCGGCTTCCTGTACACGCATGCCGCGGGCGCCGACAGTGCCTCCGCGCACGCCCTCGGCGGCCCGGTCACGCCGCCGTCCCTGACGGACGGCGGGCCGCGGACGGGCGACGCGACGCCGCCGCCGGCCGGAGGCGGGCCGCACGGGGACGGCGGACCCCTGCGCCCGACAGCCGCCGAGCCGCACACCGGCCACGGGTACGGTCGCGCCCAGGCCGGCCCGGCCGGGTCCCCCGAGCGCCCCGGACCCGGCGACCGCGCCGCCGTCCCCGCGCCCGGCGGCCATGGTGACGGGGGCGGGCACAGCCATCCGGCCGAGGCCTGCGATGCCGGGCACACCCAGCACGGCGGGGAGCTGAGCCCGCCCGGGCGTGCCCCGCTCGGTGAGCCCGCGTCCCCCGGGAGCGGCGCAGCCACCCGCACCGCGGGCGGCGACCGGGCGCTGCCCCCCTTGCGAAGTTCCGTCGGTTCTGTGGTGCGGCGGGTATAGGAGCGGGCCGGTCTGCCCGTTTCCTACCTTTTCCCCCACGTGCGGCCCCTCCGGGCGCGCGCGGGGTGGTCCACGCCTGCGCAAGGAACCACTCATGTCCCAGACCCAGTTGCCCGACGCCCCCGCCGCGTCCGGCGCCGCACCCTCCGACGACGCCGGGCCGGCCGCCGGCCGCGCCGCCCGGCGCCGGGAACGCTCCCGCCGGGAGCGCCGGCGGTCCCTGTCCGCCCGCTACCTCGGGTACGTCGGCTACTTCGTCGGCGCCGGCCTCATCAGCGGGGCCGTGGTGCACCACCCCCTCGACCCGGCGCGGTACACCCGTGTCGGGCTCTACGGGGCGGCGGTGTTCCTCGCCGCCACCCTCCTCAACGAGTTCCTGCTCACCCGTGAGCGCCCCGGCCCCGCCCGGCTCCTGACGGTGATCGGGGCCTCGCTGACGCTGTCCTTCGGCATCGGCATGCTCTCCGGCGGACTCCAGCACTTCGACGACTTCCCCGCGCGGGGCGCCGTCCTCGTCCCCGCCGGTCTGGTCGTCTCCTTCGCCGCGTTCGTGGTGAAGGACCCGGAGACGCCGGTGAGGCGCGTCTTCGGTCCGGTCGGCCTGGCGGTCCTGGTCACCGCCGTGGTGGCCTTCCTCGGCCTGCGCGAGGTGGCCGCCTCCATGGAGACCGGCACCGGTACCGGCGGCGGTCACGGCCACGGTTCCGAGGAGCATCCGGGGCAGGAGAAGTCCGGGGACGGGGAGTCCGGGGACGGGGAGTCCGGGCACGGGGAGTCCGGGCACGGGGAGTCCGGGCACGGGGAGTCCGGCCGGGAGGGGCCGTCGGCGACGCCGCCGGCCGGGCCGGGCGGGGCGCCCACGGCCCGTACGGGCATGCCCGCCCCCACGCCCACCGGTCCCGCCGCGAAGCCCCCGGGCTCCGGGGACGGCCACGGGCACGGGCACTGACGTACGGCCCGCCGGGCACCGCCGCTGCCGCGGGGCGGAGGCGGTGCCCGGCGCGGGGCCGGCCGGTGGTGCCGTCAGTGCTGCGTGCCGCGCCGGCCCGCGGCGGCGGGCCTCCGTGAGGGGCGGCCGTGCGCGGGGAGCACCACGGCGATCGTCTTCCCGGCGCCCCGGGGCTCCACCGCGACCCGTTCCGCGATTTGGTTGATCATGAGCCAGCCGAAGCGGCCGGGGATGTCGGCCGGGGTGGGCCGGTTCACGGGCAGGTCCGGCCGGGCGTCGGAGACCTCGACCACGGCCCGGGACTCCACGCAGCGGATCCGGAAGGCGGTGACGCCGCCCGCGTGCCGCCGGGCGTTGGACACCAGCTCGGTCACCACGAGGAGCGCGTCGTCGGCCTCGGTGCCCGTGACACCGCGGGCGGCGAGGACGAGCCGGGTGATGTCCCGGGCCCGCTCGCAGGTGAGGCCGCTGGCTGCTCGCGGTCGCACGGTCCTCCTCCTCTCGCCCACGGTCCTCGGGATGCGGTGTGTCGCCCCCCGTTCCCGCGTTCCCGGGCCGCTCCCTTCCGGCCACCCCGTATCGGCGTCTTCCCCGCAGCGCCGTCCGAAACCCCTCCGGGGCGCCCCGGCGGGTCAGCCGCCGCCGGGTGTCCACAGGTCGGTGAGGTGCGCCGCGCCCGGTCCGAGCCGCTCCCACGGGCCGTCCAGGGTGAGCACGACCACGGCCGCGGTGGGCAGGCCGTCCTCCAGGGTCCGCCGCAGCGGTTTCGGGCCGCTGCCGCACAGCGTGACGGCGAGGTCGTGGACGGCCGGGTTGTGGCCGACGAGGAGCACGCCGGTCAGTTCGGGGGCCGAGCCGCGCAGGACGGCGAGGAGGTACTCGGCGTCGGCGTGGTAGAGCTGCTCGGAGTAGGAGGCCGGCGGCGGGGCGGAGAGCCGGGGGACGATCATCTGCCAGGTCCGGCGGGCGCGCACCGCCGTGGAGCACCGGGTCAGGTCGAAGCGGTACCCCGATTCCTCCAGCCATTGCCCGGCCCGGCCGGAGTCGCGGCGGCCGCGGGCGGTGAGGTCGCGGTCCGGGTCGTCTGCGGTGTGCTTGGGCACCGCCTTGCCGTGCCGGACGATCACGATCCGGCGCTCGTGGGTCTCGGTCATGGGGGACCTCCGTCGCGGGCGGTCGCGCGGCTCAGAGTTCGCGGAGTGCGGGCAGGAGTTCGGCCTCGGCCCACTCCAGGAACGGGGCCTGGTGCTTCCCGCCTATCTGGACCAGTGCGATCTCGGTGAACCCGGCGTCGACGAACGGGCGTACCGCGTCGACGAACGTCCGCGGGTCGTCGCCGCAGGGGATCTCCTTGGCGACGTCCTCGGGCCGGGTGTGCCCGGATGCCGCGGCGAAGCCGGCCGGGCCGGGGAGTTCGGCGTTGACCTCCCAGCCGGCGGCGGACCAGCGGAACTGGTCGTGGGCGCGGGCCACGGCCGCGTCGTGGTCCGGGTCGTAGCTGAGGGCGAGCTGGCCGACGACCGGTTTGCCCGTGCCGCCGTGTTCTCCGAAGGCGGTCACCAGGTCCCGGTCCGGCTCGATGGCGACGAGCAGGTCGCCGTGGCGTCCGGCGATCTCGCAGGAGCGCGGCCCCGAGGCGGCGATTCCGATCGGCGGGGGCTCGTCGGGGAGGTCCCAGAGCCGGGCGTTCTCGACGTCGAAGTGGGTGCCGTGGTGGTTGACGGTTCCGCCGCCGAACAGGGCGCGGATGATGCCGGCCGCCTCCTCCAGCATCTCCAGCCGGACGTGCGCGGCGGGCCAGCCGCCGCCCACGACGTGCTCGTTGAGGTTCTCGCCGGAGCCGAGGCCGAGCCGGAACCGGCCGCCGGAGAGGAGCTGCATCGTGGCCGCCTTCTGCGCGACCACGGCGGGGTGGTAGCGGAAGGTCGGGCAGGTCACGTACGTCATGAGCGGGATCCGGTCGGTGGCCTGGGCGGCGGCGCCGAGGACGCTCCACGCGTAGGGCGCGTGTCCCTGGGAGTCGAGCCAGGGGAAGTAGTGGTCGGAGACGACGGAGAAGTCGAACCCCGCCCGCTCGGCGCCCACCACGTGTTCCACCAGGTCCCGGGGGCCGGCCTGCTCGGTCATCATCGTGTACCCGATTCGCACCATGCCCGGCGTCTCACCACTGGGGCCGCCCCGAAACCCGCGGGGCCGGTCAGTCGTGCGGCGCCTCGCCGGTGATGCGGTGGTCGGCGTGGCTGAGGGCTTCCAGGACCAGCCTGCGCAGATGGCCGTCCCGGAGGCGGTAGTACACGTACCGGCCTTCGCGGCGGGTCTCGACCAGGCCGGCCAGGCGGAGCTTGGCCAGGTGCTGGCTGACCGCCGTGCGCGAGGCGGTGCACCGCTCGGCCAGCGAGCCGACGTCGGACTCCTGCTGGGCGAGCAGCCACAGCAGGTGCAGCCGGGTCGCGTCGGAGAGCAGGCCGAAGACCCCGGCCGCCTCGGCGAGGCGGGCGTCGTCGGGGGCCCGCAGGTGCGCAGGGGCTGCAGGAGGGACCGGTTCGCTGGCAGGCATGGGCACAGCCTAAGACCCGCGGACGTCCGGCCGAGGCCTCCCGTCATCATGTGCACACATGCGCACATGATGTGTACGCTGGAACGGTCGCCCCGTCCGGAAAGGATGTCCGCGCATGCTCTCGGTCCTGAGCCACCGCACCTACCGGCTCCTGTTCGCCGCCCAGGTCATCGCCCTGACCGGCACCGGTCTCGCGACCGTCGCCCTGGGCCTGCTCGCCTACGACCTCGCCGGCGGCCGCGCCGGGTCGGTCCTGGGCACCGCACTGGCGATCAAGATGGTGGCGTACGTCGGCATCGCGCCGCTCGTCGGCGCCTTCGCCGACCGGCTCCCCCGCCGCGCCCTGATGACCGGCGCGGACCTGATGCGAGCCGGCGTCGCGCTCGGCCTGCCGTTCGTGGACCGGGTCTGGCAGGTCTACGTACTGATCTTCGTCCTGCAGGCCGCCTCCGCCGCCTTCACCCCCACCTTCCAGGCCGTGGTCCCGGACGTGCTGCCGGAGGAGCGCGACTACACCCGGGCCCTGTCCCTGTCCCGTCTCGCCTACGACCTGGAGAGCCTGTTCAGCCCGGCGCTCGCCGCCGCGCTGCTCGCCTTCATGAGCTACGACCGGCTCTTCCTCGGCACCGTCGGCGGCTTCCTCGCCTCCGCCCTCCTCGTGGTCTCCGTCGCGCTGCCCAGGCCCGCGCCGCCGGCCGGCCCCGCGGGGGGCGTGTACGCCAAGGCCACCGCGGGCAGCCGGCTGTTCTTCACCGTCCCCCGGCTGCGCGCCCTGCTGTGGCTGAACCTCGCGGTCGCCGCGCCCGGGGCGATGGTCACCGTCAACACCGTCGTCTGCGTGCGCGACCGGCTGGGCCGGGGCACCGGCGACGTCGCCCTCGCGCTCGGCGCGTACGGCGCCGGCTCGATGGCCGTGGCCCTGCTGCTCCCCCGGGTCCTCGACCGGGTCCCGGAGCGGGCGGTGATGCTGGGCGGCGCGCTGGCGCTGCCGCCGGTCTTCGCCGCCCTCGTGGCGGTCACCACCGGGAACGGCGGCGGCTGGCGCTGGCCCGCGCTGCTGGCGACCTGGACGGCGTTCGGGGCCGCCTGCTCGGCGGTGCTCACCCCGACCGGCCGGCTGGTCCGGCGCGCCGCGCCGCCCGAGCAGCGGGCCCCGGCGTTCGCCGCCCAGTTCTCGCTGTCCCACGCCTGCTGGCTGCTCACCTACCCGCTCGCGGGCTGGCTGGGTGCGGTGGCCGGCCTCCGGTCCGCGGCCCTCGCGCTGGGCGCGGTCGCGACCGTGGCCGCGCTGGCCGCGCTGCGGCTCTGGCCGCCGGCCGGGCCGGAGCCCGAGGAGGCCGCGGACGGGACCCGACGGGTCAGGATGCTCAGCCACTGATCCCCGGCCGGCTTCCGCTGCGGGTACGGGCCGGGGCGCGCTCAGCGGTGGAGGCGGTCCCGCCAGTCCGGCGGGACCCGGCCGGCCGGTCCCGGGGACGGCTGCTCCGTGGGGCGGTCGGACGGCGGGGCCAGTTCGGGGCCCGTCTTGTACAGGGCGCCGGTGTCGTAGTTCCAGTACCAGGCCTCGCCCGGCTCGAAGCTCTGCACCAGCGGGTGGCCGGTGGCCTTCCAGTGGGCGGTGGCGTGCTGCCCCGGCGAGAAGTCGCAGCAGCCGATGTGCCCGCACAGGGCGCACCGCCGCAGGTGCAGCCACCAGCCGCCCAGTGCGTCGCAGTCGCCGCAGCCGGTGCCGCCGGGCGGGACGGCCGGGTCGATCCCGTCGGCGGCGTGGGTCCCGTCGGCTCCCCGGGCCCCGTGGGACCCGTCCGCTCCGCCGGTTCCGCCGGTTCCTCCGGTTCCGGTCATGCGGGTTCCTCCGTTCCTGCTCCGGTGTCGGGGGCGGTCAGCGGCAGCAGGACCTGGAAGCGGGTGTCGCCCGGCACGGACTCGACGTGCAGGCTCCCGCGATGCTTGTTGACCACGATCCGCCAGGAGATGTCGAGGCCGAGCCCGGTGCCCTCGCCGACCGGCTTGGTGGTGAAGAAGGGGTCGAAGATGCGGTCGCGGATGTCGTCGGGCACGCCGGGGCCGGTGTCGCGGAACTCGACGAGCAGCCGGTCGCCCTCCCGTGCCGTGCGGACCGTGAGGGTGCCCTCGCCGCCGCCGTCCGTGAGGGCGGCGACCGCGTTGTCGATCAGGTTGGTCCACACCTGGTTGAGCTCCGCCGGGTAGGCCGGCACCTCGGGCAGCGAGCGGTCGTAGTCCTTCACCACCCGGACCCGGGGGCCGATCTTGCCGGAGAGCATCAGCAGGGTGCTGTCGAGGAGTTCGTGGACGTCGACGTCGCGGTGCGGGGCGCGGTCCAGCTGCGCGTACTGCTTGGCCGCGTCCACCAGGTTCGAGATGCGGGTGGTGGAGTCCTCGATCTCGTCCATCAGCAGTTCGGTCTCGACCGTGTAGTTGAGCCAGCCGACGGCGCCCGGCAGGACGTCCTCGGCCACGGCCGCCGCGACCTGGTCCAGCCAGTCGGTGTCCAGGCCCGCCTGGACGAAGGTGGGCGCGACCCGCCAGCCCTCGGGGATGCCGTGGTCGTCGAGCCAGTCGGTCAGCTCGTCCTCGCGGTCGGACGCCTCCAGGGGGCTCAGCACCGGGGCCTTGGCCACGCGTTCCGCGGTGCGCTCCTGGATCTCGATGAGGTCGGCGAGGGTCGCGCGGGAGTACGGGCCCTGCGCGATGTGCGCCAGCTTGTGCCGCATCTTGCCGACGCGCTCGCGCAGCGCCGCGGTGGCGCGGACGGCGGCCGCGGCCGGGTTGTTGAGTTCGTGGGTGAGGCCGGCGGAGAGCGATCCCAGGGCCAGCAGGCGCTCGCGCTGGCCGATGGCCCGCTGGGTGTTCTTGGAGCCGAAGAACAGTCCCTCCAGCAGGTGGGCGGCCATCGGGAACCACTCGCGCATGACGTCGGCGAACGACTGGGCGGGGAGGACGAAGAAGCGGGTGGGCTCGGTCACCCGCATCGAGTTGACGTACGTCTGGGGCACCCGGTCGCCCAGGTACGCCTGCATGGCGCCCGCGTACACGCCGCGCTGCGAGGTGCGGCTCACCTCCACGTCGTCGCCGCCGACCCGGCGGTACAGGACGACGGTGCCCTCGATCATCACGTAGAAGCAGGTGGCCGGTTCGCCCTCGGTGTAGACGGGCCCCGGGTCGAAGCGCTCCACCCGCCCCTCGGCGCAGAGCCGTCCCAGCTGTTCCGGGGACAGCTCCTCGAAGAGGAAGAGGGTGGCGATCTCGGTCGGGTCGCAGGCCGTGACTTCGGCGCTCATGACGGCGTCCTCATGACTGCTCCAGGTAGCGGTGGACGAGCATCACGGCCATGGCGCCCTCGCCGACGGCGGAGGCGACGCGCTTCGCGGACTGGGCCCGGGCGTCACCGGCCACGAACACGCCGGGGACGCTGGTCTCCAGGTGGTAGGGCGGCCGGTCCAGTTCCCAGGTCGCGGGCGGGCGGCCGTCCGGGGTGAGGTCGGGTCCGGCGAGGATGAAGCCGTTCCCGTCCCGCAGGACGGTGCCCTCCAGCCAGTCGGTCAGCGGAGCGGCGCCGATGAAGACGAACAGCCAGTGGGCCTCGGCCACTTCGCGGGCGCCGGTCACGGCGTCGCGCAGGGTCAGCCGCTCCAGGTGGTCGGTGCCGTGGGCCTCCGCCACGACGGTCAGGGGCCGGACGGTGATGTTCGGCGCCTCCTCGATCTGCTGGACGAGGTAGTGCGACATCGAGGCCGTCAGGGACTCGCCGCGCACCAGCAGCGTGACCGACTTGGCGCCGCGCGCGAGGTACACCGCGGCCTGTCCGGCGGAGTTGGCGCCGCCGACGACGTACACGTCCTGGCCCTCGCAGGACGACGCCTCGGTGAGGGACGAGCCGTAGAAGACGCCCCGGCCGGTCAGGTCGTCGCACCCGGGGACGGCCAGCTGCCGGTACGAGACCCCGGTCGCCAGGATCACGCTGTGCGCGGCGACCGCCGAGCCGTCGGCGAAGCGCACGACGCGGGCGGCGCCGTGCGCCTCCAGGCCCGTGACCTCGCGGGCGGTGAGGATCTCGGCGCCGAAGCGGGTCGCCTGGCGACGGGCCCGGTCGGTGAGCTGGGCCCCGGAGACGCCGTCCGGGAAGCCGAGGTAGTTCTCGATGCGGGAGCTCTGGCCGGCCTGGCCGCCGGTCGCCGACCGCTCGACCAGGACGGTGCGCAGCCCCTCGGAGGCCCCGTAGACCGCGGCGCCGAGGCCGGCCGGGCCGCCGCCGATGACGACGAGGTCGTAGAACTCGGCGGCCGGGGTCGTCGCGAGCCCCACGCGGGCGGCGAGCTCGGGGGTCTCGGGCTCGATCAGCGCGGTGCCGTCCGGTGTGACCACCAGGGGGAGCCGGCGGCCGTCGGTGCCGGCCGCGGCCAGCAGGCGCCTGCCCTCGGGCTCGTCGGAGGAGTACCAGCGGTACGGCACCTGGTTGCGGGCGAGGAACTCGCGCACGTGCGAGGAGTGGGCGGACCAGCGGTGCCCGACCACCTTGGTGGCGGGTACCGGCCGGTGGTCGCTGGAGCGCCAGGCGGTGAGCAGGTCGTCCACGACGGGGTAGAGCTTCTCCTCCGGGGGGTCCCACGGTTTGAGGAGGTAGTGGTCGAGGTCGACGACGTTGATCGCGTCGATGGCGGCGTTGGTGTCGGCGTAGGCGGTCAGCAGGACGCGCCGCGCCCCGGGGTACACCTCGATGGCCTGTTCGAGGAACTCGATGCCGTTCATCCGGGGCATGCGGTAGTCGGCCAGGATCACGGCGACCAGGTCGCCGCGCAGCTTCAGCTCGCGCAGCGCCTCCAGGGCCGATCCGCCGGACTCGGCCCGGACGATGCGGTACCCGCCGCCGTAGCGTCGCCGCAGGTCGCGGGCGATGGCGCGGGAGACACCCGGGTCGTCGTCCACCGTCAGGATGACGGTCCGCGCCGCGTCGGTGGCCTGTGGCATTGTGCTCCGCCCTGGGTGCTCCGGCCGCCGGTGCGCCGAGCTGGTCGCGCCGGCTCCCGCCCATCGTATGTTCGATGGCGGCGGAACGCTCCGGCACGGGCGTCGCGGCCGGGCGGGGTGCCGCCGGGGGCTCGGGCGGGGTGCCGCCGGGGCCCGGCCCCGGCGGCGGCCGCGCCGGTCAGAGGCGGGTGGCGAAGACCTGGGTCCAGTAGTGGTCCGGCTGGGCGACGCCGACGCCGATCTCCTTGAACGCGCAGTTCAGGATGTTCGCCTTGTGGCCGGGGCTGTGCATCCAGGCGGCCATGACCTTGGACGGGGTGCTGTAGCCGTAGGCGACGTTCTCGCCGTACGTGCGCCAGCGGTAGCCGGCCCGGGTGATGCGGTCGCCGGGGTCCGAGCCGTCGGAGCCGGTGTGCGACATGGTGCGGTGGGCGGCCATGTCCTTGCTGTGGTTGCGGGCGGCCTTCGTCAGCTTCGCGTTGATCTTGACGGCGCGGCAGCCGGCCTTGGCGCGCTCCTTGTTCACCAGCGCCACGACGCGCTCGGCCGCGGTGGGCTTCTTCGAGGCGGCCGGGGCGGCGGGGGCCGAGGCGTCGGACGCCCCGGCCGCGGCGGTGCCGGCCTCGGGTGCCGTACGCGTGGCCGTCGCGGCGGCGCGCGTCACGGCGCCCGCCTCCTCCGCGCCCAGGCCCGCGACGGCGGTGGGTATGCCCACCACGCCGAGCGCGACGGCGCCGATGGCGATCTTCGTGTACTGGCTCTTCCTGCGGTGCTTCTGCATGCATGACCTCGTTCGGTGTTCGCCAAGCGTGAGCGCCCGGGCCGCTGGGGCGCCGAGCGGGCCGCCATTCTTGGAAGGGGCGCAACGGGCTGGCAAGTCAGGGGAGTTGCCAGCGGGTACGGCTCGGCGGACCCGGCTTGAAAACCGTCCGCCGACGTGCAGTCGGGCGGTGGTGACCGAGGGGTGAGACGGCCGACGGGACGTCAGGCTCCGGCGCCACAAGGGATTTCCCGCCGGTCGTCTCGTCGTGCGAGACGGGCATTCGGCGGAAGCGGAAAAAACGGCCCGCCGATCCACATATCCCGACATATCACACCGGCGGGAGCGGTCGTGACCCTTCCGTGACCCGGAGGGGGCGGGTGATCCATGTCACGACGGGACGGGGTGCGGGGGCCGGCCCGACCGGCCGGCCCCCGCACTCCGTCGGGCGGGCGGGATCAGGAGACCGACGCCAGCCCGTAGTGGTTCCAGACCTGGGCGGCGGTCAGCGCCTTCGGGTAGACGGCCGTCTCGTCGATCTGGCCGGTGAAGGCGTCGCTGCTCGGGCGCGCGGGCCAGCCGGCGAGGTTGTCACCGCCGACGTGCCAGTAGCCCGTGAACTCCCCGTGGCCGGTGACGCCCGAGGTGGCCTTGAGCTTGCCGTCGACGTACAGCGCCGTGCCGGACGGGCCCTGGGTCGCGACGACGTGGTGCCACTGGTTGTCGTTGTACGCCTCCTGCCACGGCGAGGCGATGACCTGGACCGAGCCCGGGTAGACGCCGAACACGACGCGGCCGGTGTCGGTCAGGTAGAGCTGCTTGTCGTACTGGCTGCTGTTCCACGTGGTGTGGCTGCCGAAGCCGATCAGCTTGCCACCGCGGGTGGTGCCGGTCCTGAACCACGTTTCGAGGCTGTACGCGCTGCCCACCGTCTGGCGGTGGTCGCTGTAGACCTGCTGGCCCGAGCCGTTGAAGCCGATGGCCGTGCTGGTGCCGTTGACCGCGCCGGGCGCCTGGCGCAGGGCCGGGCCGCCGACCTGGAGGCCGCTGGTGTTGCCGGCCTTGGAGGAGTCGGCCACGTACGGGCTGACGGTGTCGTCGTAGCGCCAGTACAGCTGGGCGCCGTCGGCGCGGACCCGGTCGGGATAGGACTGGGTGGTGGCCGGCACCGTCACGGAGGCGGTGGCCGACTTGGCGCTCGTGTTGCCCGCGCCGTCGGTGGCCGTGACCCGGTAGGTGTACGTCGTGCCGGCGGTGACCGCGGTGTCGGTCCAGGAGGCCTGGCGCCGCTCGAACTCGAGCGAGTCGGCGGTCGTCGTGTGGACCGGGGTGCTGCCGCCGTTGCGGTAGATCCGGTACGTCAGCCTGCTGTCGTCGGCGTCGAAGCTGGTGCGCCAGCGGACCTGCACCTCGCCCGGGCCGACGCTGCCGGCGCCGGCCACCGGGGTGGTCGGGTTGCCGACGTCGCCGGTGGACGCGTAGCGGGTCAGACCCTGCTGGGGCTTGGTGTTGACGGTGGTGAACTCGCCGCCGACCCAGAGGTACGCGACGCCGTCCTTGGACGCGGCGGTCATCACGCGGGGCCCGACGCCCTCGCCGATGCCGCCGTTGACGGCGGGGAACCAGCCGAGCTTGCGCGGGCCGGGCACGAAGCCGTCCACCGGAGCGGGCACGGTGCCCTTGTGGGCCGTCGGCTGCGCCATCAGGTAGCGGCGCTTGCCGTCGTCCGGGAACTCGCCCTCGGTGGCGCAGTTGTGGGCGTGCGAGGCGATGTAGAGGGCCCCGCCGTACGGCAGCACGTTCTGGGTGGCGCCGAGGCAGCGGTCGCGCCACCGCTCGCCGAAGCCGTCCAGGTCGAACGCGGCGCGCCCGTCGAAGACGCCGCCCCCGTTGCCCTGGTTGCCCGTGTAGAAGCCGGTCGCGTCGGTGGCGATGTCCATGACGACGGAGAGGCGGTGGAAGCTGCTGTACGTCTTGCGGACCGCGCCGGAGACCGCGTCGGCCACGGCGAGGGCGTGGCTGGAGCTGTTGTTGACGGTGAAGAAGTCGCCGCCGAGCAGCACGTTCTTGCCGTCCGGGGTGAGTTCGACGGCCCGGCCGGACTCGTCGGCGTTCGCGGTGAACGCGCGGAGCGCGCCGGTGGCGGCGTTGACCGCGGCGAACTTCCGGCGGGTCTGGCCCTGGACGGTGCTGAAGTCGCCGGCGGCGTACAGGGTGGTGTCGGAGACGGCGAGGGCGCGCACGGTCGCCGAGAAGCTCGGGTGGAAGGCCGGCTTCGGAGTGCAGCCGGCTATGTCGATCGCGGCCACGTTGGAGACCTTGACGCCGTTGACGGCGCCGAACCGGCCACCCGCGTACAGGGTCTTCTTGTCCCTGGACACGACGAGGGAGCGCACGGTGGCGGTGCCGCTGGTCGCCGTGAAGGACAGCCGGCACGCGGTGGGGGCGCCCGTCGCGGCGTTCAGGGCGGCGAAGTTCACCGCCGTCCGCGGGGTGCCGGCCGCGCCGGCCGGCGGCCGGAGCTCCGAGAAGGTCCCGCCGGCGAACACGGTTCCGTTCACCTGGGTCAGGGCCCACACGATGCCGTTGGTCTGCCAGGTGGGCAGGCTGTCGGCGGTGAAGGAGACCGGCGGAGTGACGGCGGAGGCCCGCGGCGTGACCACCAGTCCGATGCCCGCGCCGGCACCCGCCAGCGCCAGCACGAGGGCGGCCGTGAGCCCTCTGGTTCCGCGCCCGCGGCGACGTCTTTCGCTCACTTCAGTACCTCGAAGATCCTGGTTTCGATGAGGGAGTTGGCGAAAGGGTGCCAGAGGGAAGCACGGGAGAATTCAGACAAAGGGCAACCGGCGCGAGGATACCTGAACGTTACCTTTCGATTACACCTGATGTTCACTCAATCATGTTGAATGAAAAGGGAGTTGGGGAAACCAATACAGACCTGAACGACTTTCACCTCTCGCTCCGTTATCCAATCGAAATCTTCGGTCACCCGCAGTCGGCGCAGGCCGGCCACCGGTCCGGGCAGCGCCGCCTGCGGGCTTCCCGGACCGGTGGTGGGTGGTGGGTGGCGTCAGGCGGCCCGGGCGGCGGGCAGCTCCTCCAGGTCTTCGGACTCGTCCTGCCCCTCGGAGTCCTCGTCCCGGGCGGAGGCCTCGTCCCGCATGGTGCCGTCGTCGCCGACGACGTCGTCGCGGGCGCTGGGGATCTGCAGGGGGTCGCGCGGCGCCTCCCCCTTGGCCTCCTCCATCCGCTCGCCGAGCTCGACGAGACGGTTGCGCCCCATGGCCTTGCGCACCTCGGGGAACCAGTCGTCCTCTTCCTCCTCGACGTGGTGCCGGACGTTCTCCATCAGGACGGTCATCTTGGCCTTGAACCGCTCGTCGGCCGCGTCCATGTCCTTCAGCTCGGAGAGCATCCACACCACCGCGTGGTGCTCCTCCACGCTCTCCAGCACGTGGTCGGTCGTGTCCGGAGCGGCCTCCCGCGCGGCGGGGTAGAAGACCTGCTCCTCGATCCAGGCGTGGACGGTCAGCTCGCCGATCACCTCGTCGACGATCTCGCGGCGCTCCTCGACGTCCTCGTCACCGGTCTTCTCGAACCGCTTGAACAGCTTCTCGACCGTCTTGTGGTCCTCCCGCAGCATCACGATCCCGTCCATCGCCGCCTCCTGTTCGCGTAGCCGGAACGGATCGCTCCGCTCCTGCCCCGCACCGCGCCGGGCATGCGGCGGCAGGTCGTCGGGGCGGCGCCTCCCCCAGGGCGCGGGTGACGCCCAGGCCCGGCCGGGCCGGGGCCCGTACGGTGCCGTCGGTCCCGCCGATGCCGGTCCAGGGGTCGTCGGCGAGCAGCAGGTGGCCGTCGAGGTCCACCCAGCGGGCGCGGTCCGCGATGTGGACGGCCGGG
Source organism: Streptomyces sp. NPDC101118 (assembly GCF_044759445.1). Lineage (NCBI taxonomy): Bacteria > Bacillati > Actinomycetota > Actinomycetes > Kitasatosporales > Streptomycetaceae > Streptomyces > Streptomyces sp. NPDC101118. The sequence continues at coordinate 67,818 of NZ_JBIVZG010000034.1, forward strand.
GCGATGCCGAGCGAGCTGGCGGTGAGGCAGCCGAGCATCAGGTCCGTGCCGCTGCCGCGGAGGGCGTCGTGGATGCGCAGGGCCGCCCGCACGCCGCCGCACTTGGCGAGCTTGACGTTGACCCCGTGCACGCGGCCGGCGAGTGCGACGGCGTCCTCGTACGAGACGGCGTCCTCGTCGGCGATGACGGGGACCGGGGATCCCTTCGCGACGCGGGCCAGTGCGTCGGGGCGGCCCGGCGCGACGGGCTGCTCGACCGCGGTGACGCCGAGCGCGGCGAAGCGGGGCAGCAGGGCGAGGGCCGTGTGCTCGGTCCACGCCCCGTTGGGATCCAGCAGCACGGGGGCGCCGGGCGCTCCGGCCCGTACGGCCGCCACCCGGGCCAGGTCCTCGGCGGGGTCGGAGGACCCGGCCTTGACCTTGAGGACGGTGAACCCCGCGGCCGCGAGGCGTGCGGCCTGCGCGGCCGCGTCCGCGGGCGGGACGATGCCGATCGTACGGGCGGTCGCCGCCTCCGGCGCGGCACGGCCGCCCAGCACCCGGTGGGCCGGCAGTCCGGCCCGCCTGCCGACCAGGTCGAGCAGGGCCGCCTCGACCCCGGCCAGCACGCCGGCGGGCAGCGCCCGCCAGACCGCGGCACCGGGATCGTCCCAGGCCGTCTCCGGGTCGGGGTACCGCTCGACCGCCGGGCGCGCGGCGGCGAGCCGGCGCTCGATGCGGGCGGTGGGCAGCCCGAGGTGGTCGCTGGCGAGGGCCTCGCCCCGGCCGCGCACTCCGCCGTGCTCCACCGCGATCCAGACGGCGTCGCGGCGCGCCGTCACCGAGCGGGAGATGCGCAGCGGCTCGGCCAGCACCAGGTCCGCGGTCTGCCAGGTCAGCTGCACCACGCACCGCCGCGGGCGGGCGCCGGAGGAAGGGCCGCGGTGGGAGGGTGGCCGGATGCCGGGGGGCCGGCGGGGGCCGGAGGACCGGCGGGGGCCGGAGGACCGGCGAAGGCCGGTGCGGGTACGCGAGCCGGTTGCGGTGGACCGGTGGGTGGCGGAGAACCGGCCGATGCCGGAACACAGGCCGGTGCCGGTGGGCTGGCCGGTGCCGGAGCACGAGCCGGTGCCGGTGCCGGTGGGCTGGCCGGTGCCGGAGCACGAGCCGGTGCCGGTGGGCTGGCCGGTGGCGGAGGACCGGCCGGTGCCGGTGGCCTGGCCAGGGTCGGTGGGCTGGCCGGTGCCGGAGCACGAGCCGGTGCCGGAGGACCGGCCGGTGGCGGAGGACCGGCCGGTGCCGGTGGCCTGGCCAGGGTCGGTGGGCTGGCCGGTGCCGGAGCACGAGCCGGTGCCGGAGGACCGGCCG